>JBEVKB010000057.1:0-75184 GCA_040509875.1 Steroidobacteraceae bacterium
CGCTGCTGAGCGGCGTGCTCTACGACCCCTTCGGTCCTGCCCGGCAGTGGACCTGGGGCAACTCGGCCTTATCCGTGCGAAGCTTCGACGCCGATGGGAAGATCACGCAGATCGATAGCGCCGGCCTGAAGACCTACAGCTACGACGATGCATTCCGCATCACCGGCATTGCCGATGCCACCAGCAGCAACCTGAACTGGACGTACGGTTACGATGATCTGGACCGGCTGACCAGCGCTAGTACGCCACTACAGATCCTGGGCTGGAGCTACGATGCGGATGGCAATCGGCTCACGCAGACGGGCACGGCGCAGACGTTGAATTATCCCAGCACGAGCAACCGGCTGACATCGATGACCGGCACGCCCGCGCGCAGTTACACCTACGATGCCGCCGGCAACATCACGAATAACGGCAGCCGCACCTTTGCGTACAACCATCGCGGGCGGATGAAGTCCACGACCAGCGGCAGCACGACGGTGAGCTACACCTACAACGCGCTGGGACAACGCATCAAGAAGAGCGGCACCACGGTGCTGTTCGTCTATGACGAAGCCGGGCACCTGCTGGGTGAGTACTCGAGCACCGGCGCGCTCGTTCAGGAGACTGTCTGGCTAGGGGATACACCGGTGGCCACGATTCGGCCGAAGACCGGTGGCGTCGATATCTTCTATGTGCACACCGATCACCTGGACACCCCCAAGAGAATCACCCGGCCCAGCGACAACAAGGTGCGCTGGCAGTGGGAATGGGACGTGACGCCTTTCGGGACGGGTGCGCCAAATCAGAATCCATCGAGTCTGGGGACGTTCAGCTATAACCTGAGGTTTCCGGGGCAGTACTATGATGCGGAGTCGGGGCTGCACTACAACTACTTCAGGGACTATGATCCGGCGACGGGGCGCTATACGCAGAGCGATCCGATTGGGCTGCAGGGCGGGTTGAACACATACGGCTACTCCTATCAAAACCCTGTTTCTGTTATCGACCCGTTGGGCTTAGATGGCTGGTATTGCCGGCGCCCGCTTGGTAAACACCCTGGCAGCAAAGGCCCTCCCATCCTGAATCATCAGTATCTCTGCGTGACTCGTGCTGATGGCACGGTGGAATGCGGCAGTCAGACGACAGATGGAAATGGGGTATCCAGCCCAGGGCGTCCAACGCGTCCTGATGAGGACTACTACGATAAAAACTCGTGCAAGAAAGTAGATGACGACAAGGATCGTTGTTACGAGAAATGCGTTTTGACTAATTTCAAGAAACCAAGGCCGTGGTACGGCATCGGGCCACAAGGAACTGATTGTCAGGAGTGGAGCGATACAGTGAACGTTGGTTGCAAACTGATTTGCGGCAAGAACGGGCGCTCTCGGGAAATACTATTTCCGGGTGAGAAGTGAGCGCGCTTGGCGGCTGGGGCTTTAGAAAAGGCTTCGTTACGACCTTTATTCTGGTCGAGCTGTGCCTACTGGTTTCGTGGATGTTCAGGCTGGACGGTCAGTACGACAACGAGGACTTCTTGCTGTTCCAGGTGCTTCTTGTGGCCGTAGGCTTTCCAAGTGCCTTAGTGGCTTTGGTCCTAGTCAGTCTAGTGGATCTTGTGATTCCTATTTTTGCGGGACATACGAGAGTGGGTGCTTTTGTAATCTGGCTAACGCTAGCAGTTGCTGCGTACGTGCAATGGTTTGTATTGGTGCCGCCACTATTTGAGCGCGCGAGAGTCTGGTGGCAGCGTCGATCTGAATCTTGAGCTGGCCGAGTTGGTCGTTTCCAACAATGGCACCTGTACTGCCTACTTCGCCGTCTCGATGAGATCGATATCGCGCTTGAGCAGATCGTTGACCAGGCGATTGACCTCGACGCCTTTGTCTTTGGCGCGTGCGGTCAGATAGTCGCGCACGTCGGGGTCGAGATAGATCGGCAGGTTCAGCACCGCATCGGGCCGATGAAACTTGCCGCGTTGGGCGCCGGAGAAGTCGTACTCGTTTTGCATGGTGGTGGTCTCTGAAGGCTGTGCTGTTTAGCCGTCTTCGTACTGTCGCCGCTCGTGGGCGGTGGCGACGCTGAAATAATGCGCACCCGCGCTGCCTGCGCGTACAACTCCTGAACCGCGTGCAGGACGACGGTGAGCTGTCCGGCGTCGCTCTGGCCGAGCGTGAGCACAGCGCTCTATCGCGCTGTGCTCGACATCGTAGCGACTTAGGGCCGGCGAGTCATGGGAGACGATTGCGTAGAACTTCTTGCTGAATTAAATGGAATAATCGCCTTGACCGAACGCTGCAGTTAAGCCAAAACTCGCGTCTGGGGTTCACAACTTCGGAATGCACACTTGTTACCGGCTCGATCGCACTTAAGTCGACGAAGGCATTGGAGAAATCGCCGTCGGGTACGACGAGTCGCGTCAGGCCGATCTATCTACAACTACTTCAGGGACTACGACCCGAGCACGGGGCGGTACGTGCAGAGCGACCCGATCGGGCTGATGGCCGGGGTGAACACGTACGCGTACGTGAAGGGCAATCCACTATCGCTTGTTGATCCAGAAGGGCTCGATAGCCGAGCAGAGCCACAGCCGTGCATTGGGTGTTGGCCGTTTCCCCCTCCGACCACAAGGCCGCCCGGTGGGTGGGTTGAGGAAGAATGGGCGAAAGATGTTTGGGATGGCGCGAAGAACATTGGAGCGGCCATCTGGGACCTGTGCACCGATAAGAATCGGGAAGAAGACTGTCTGCAACAATGGATCTCGGATACGAAGTGGTGTGACAACACATTCACCGGACGCAAGAACGTTGCTTGTCACCGGTGGGCAGAAGAGGAGCGCGAGCGCTGCAGGAAACGACAGCCCCGCCAGCCATTCAGGCTCTGAGGATGTTCTATGAAGTACTCTGATTCGCACGACTATATGGCTTACGCGCAAAGCAAAACGAGAGGCGATATTACGTCCGCGAAACTGTCACTGGCTGCGTGCTTGATTCTTCCCGAGTTCAAGAATGAGCCGCATCAGTATGCGGATCTCCTCCAGAGGATGGGGGAGCTTTGTCTTCTTGATGGTGAGCGGGAACGCGCATTGAAGTATTACGAAGAATCAGAAATGGCTGATCCTGATTCTCTTCTTGTGAAGTATTACCGTGCTGAATTTCTCGGCATGCGGATTGGGGACAAGAAAGCAGCGGCGGCGATTTGTGATCAAATCGTCTCGATCGCACGTGATCGTCCTTTCGCTGAATCCGACGATGATTTTAGCAGTGACGCTTATATTGAGAAGGCGGAGCGGCTCAAGTCATCTCTGCTTTCGTAAAGGCAGGGAAAGTCGCTACGCAAATCCATTTTCTTACTCGTCGAGGTTGGCGGTAAACCCGATCGGCCGCTTCTTCGGCTCCGGCGTGTGCATGAGTTCGCGGATGGCCTTGAGGATGCCGACGATGGCTTGGTCGTGTGAGTCGACCTTGCGTTCCAGCTCTGTGAGCTTCTGAGCAAGTTCTTTGTTGGAGGCGAGCAGTTCTCGCATACGCACGAAGGCGCGCATGATCTCGATGTTGACTGTGATCGCGTGGGAGCTCTTGAGGACGCTGGATAGCATTGCAACGCCCTGTTCGGTGAAGGCATAGGGCGCATATCGCCGTCCGCCGCGCCCTTCGTTTGAGATCACAAACTGTGATCTCAAAGCTGCCCACTCATCGGCGGTGAGCTGGAACATGAAATCCTCCGGGAAGCGATCGAGGTTGCGCTTGACGGCCTGTACCAGCGCGCCGGTGGTAACGCCGTAAAGTGCCGCCAGGTTCGCATCGAGCATCACGCGCTGGCCGCGCAGTATGAGGATCGACTGTGAGATGCGCTCCACCGGCATGAGCGCGGCAGCGATGGAAGGATTTGAGGGAAGAAAATACCGCCGTGTGTCGTCATGACGGTCTCGATTCTCACACGCGACTGAGCGCCGATCGGTTTAGCGCGTACTCTTGGCCCACGACAGTTCGGCGTTTCGCGAGAACTGCTTCGTCGCAAGCTCGCTCGCGATGCGTACCTAACGGCTGGCGAGGTTTCAGGTTGGCAAGAGCTCGTAAGCTGGAGGGGCGCTTGCTGATTGCGTTGGTAAAGCATGCGGCATAAAGAATGGTCGCAGGGGCACTTTTGAGCGATCTGGAATATGGTTTATCAGGCAACCGCATTTTGTGGCGCCTGACGTTTGGACGACGATGGATTGGAGCGGCCGAGAAGATGGTCATCCTTTCGCGGGTCGCTGTACCGAAGCGCGCTCCACGAGCGTCGTATCGAACACCACTTTGCGGCGCAACTCCACGTGCTCATCGGTTCGCCTGAAGAGTGCTTCGACGGCTTCCACCGCCATGTCGCCCAACGGCATGTCGATCGTGGTCAGCGGGGGTGAACTCATCTGTGCCCACGGAATGTCATCGAAGCCCACTACCGATAGCTGCGCCGGGACTCTGATCTTCTGTGACTGTGCGTACTGCATGACGCCCAGTGCGATGAGATCCGCGCCGACGAAGACTGCCGTAGCGGCGCGCGAACGGATCGCTTCCTTGACCTTCGGTTCGAGGTCCACCGAAAAACCATTGGTGACGCGAAACGCGAGCTTGCCGTGCTGCTGAATGTAGTTCGCGGCGGCGTCGCAGCGTTGCCGCATGCTGAGAATGTCGGTGGGACCCGAGACGATGCCGATGGAGGTATGGCCGGCTAGCACCAGGTGTTCCGCCGCCAGATGACCGCCGCCCGCGTAATCGGCCTGCACTGATTCGAAGCCGGCAATGGTCCGGTCGATCACCACCGTCGGCACGTTCGTGAGCAGCGAGCCGGCCTGGTTGCTGTCGCCGATGGGAAACCAGACGATGCCATCCACGCCGTGTTCGACCAGCAGGCGGATCGCTTCGATCTCCAGGTCCGCCGAGCCTTCGGTGTCCGTCACGAAGACGCTGTATGCGTGCTGTCGGGCCGTCTGGATGACCGACTGTGCCAGGGCCGGGAAGAACGGATTGGTGAGGTCGGGGAGGATCAGGCCGATGGCTCCGGTCTTGCCGGTGCGGATGGCGCGCGCACTCAGGTTCTGTCGGTAACCGAGCGATCCAGCTACTTGCAGAATGTGATTGCGCGTGGATTCCCCGAGCGAACCGGTGCCATTGACGGCATACGACGCACTCGCGAGCGATACGCCAGCCGTCTTCGCCACTTCTTTCAATGTCGCGCGTTTCGGCGGAGGCAGCGCGCCAGGTTTCTTTTTCCGTTGCATGGGCCTGAGCTTACCAGTGGCGCAGCATCCCGGCAGCGTTGACAAAGTGAAACGTTTAAGTGATCTTGTCGCCCGTGACTCGTGAAAGCCAGCCCGTAGTAGTCCGGTGTGCAGCTTGAGTCTTGCTGTGTCGGGATGGGCCGTGTTGGAAGGGCTGTTGGAATGTGCTGTGTCGGAAACGTCTGCATCTGAAATCGCTCGCGCGCTGCTGGGTATTGCAGTGTTCATCGGCATCGCCTGGGCGGTGTCGGAGCAGCGTCGCAAGTTCCCCTTGAAGCCGGTACTGATCGGCTTGGCCGGCCAGTTCGTGCTTGCCCTGTTCCTCACCCGGGTGCCCGCAGTGACGGCCTGCTTCGGCTGGCTGGCGAGGGGCGTGGACCGTATCCAGTCGTCTTCCGAGGTGGGCGCGCGCTTCGTGTTCGGCTATCTCAGCGGCGGACCGCAGCCCTTCATGGCGGCGGAGCCGGCGGTGTCGAGTGTGATCTTCGCGTTTCGCGCCTTGCCTGCGATCCTGTTCGTCAGCGCGCTGTCGGCGCTGTTGTGGCACTGGAAGATCCTCAGATGGTTCGTCAGCGGCGCCGCCTGGTTGTTCGGGCGACTGTTCGGCGTGAGCGGCCCGGTGGGCGTCTCTACATCAGCGTGTATTTTCATCGGGATGATCGAAGCGCCGCTGCTGATACGGCCGGTGCTGCCGCAACTCAGCCGCGGCGAGATCTTCATCATCATGGTCGATGGCATGTCGGTGCTGGCCGGCTCGATGATGATCCTGCTGGGTGCCATGCTGGCGTCGCGTGTGCCCAATGCATTCGGTCACCTGTTGACCGCGGCCTTGATCAGTACGCCCATGGCCATCGGTCTGGCTCGCGCCATCGTTCCTAGCGATTCGTTTGCGACCACGGCGCCGCTGCGGCTGGAAAATGCTTATCGCAGCAGCCTCGACGCGATTGCCCACGGCGCATTGTTCGCGGCGAAAATGGCTGCGAACATCGTTGCTTTACTGATCGTCTTCGTCGGACTGGTGGCGCTGGTGGACCAGGGACTGGCGCTGCTGCCGCATGGGGATGCGCCACTGACGCTCGCCGGCATCTTCGGTTACGTGCTCGCTCCAGTGGCGTGGTTCATGGGTGTCCCTTCCGCAGACTTGCAGACGGCGGGCGCGTTACTCGGCACGAAAGTCGCGCTCAACGAGATCGTTGCTTACGGCCAGCTGGTGGCGCTGGCGCCGGGTGCGTTGAGTGAGAAAGGCGTGCTGATCATGACGTATGCCTTGAGCAGCTTCGCCAACATCGGCAGCGTCGCCATCCTGATCGGCACCTTGACGTCGATGGCGCCAGACCGGTCCGTCGAAATCGTGCAACTGGGATTCAGGGCATTGCTCGCGGCATTGCTGACTACCTGCCTCACGGGAACGACGGTAGGCATCTTGAGTTCGATTCCCGTGCTGAATTCGCTGTGAAGGAGCCGATGTGACATTCCAACGTCCTGCCTTCATTGCATTCACCGGCGTCGATCGCGTAGAGATCGTCGCGGCGTTGCTTGACTTGTCGTCGCGCTACCCTGTGGAGTGGGGCATTCTCGTCGCTGACGATCAACCGGGAAACGCGCTCTTTCCCGATGCCGCCTTGCGGACCCGATTGTTGGCTTCGGCAAACCTGCGATGGGCGGCGCATATTTGCGGTGCCCGCGCGCGGTCGATCGCCAACGACCCAGAGACGCCGCGCATGGATCTCGCCGGATTTCAGCGCGCCCAGATCAATCACAGTTTTGCCGGCAGCAGCGAGACGCAGACAGCGAACAGCGTAGCGTTTGGCCGGCGTCACGGTGTGCGCACGATGCTGCAATGCCTGTCCGATTTCCCCGCCGACCTGACGGTCGACTGGCTGTTCGACACCTCGTTCGGCAAAGGCGCTGCTCCGACGGCCTGGCCGGCGTTGCCCGCGCATGGCCCGTTCTGCGGCTTCTCCGGCGGATTGAATCCCGATAACGTGCGCGGCGTTCTCGAGACCATCGCAGCGCCGGCCGGCGCACTCTACTGGATCGATATGGAGTCGGGCGTGCGCAGCGATGGCTGGCTCGATGTTGCTAAGTGCGCAGCCGTGTGCCAGGCAGTGTATGGATAGGGCCCGGCAAACCATTGTCGTCGACACGGACCCCGGCATCGACGATGCCATGGCGCTGCTATATCTGCGCGCCTGTCCGTCGCTATCGATTGCCGCCATCACCACCGTGTTCGGCAATGCCAGTGTCGAGGTGACGACTCGCAACGCCGGCTATCTGGCTCGGCGCTTCGGCATCGATGCGCCTGTCTTTGCGGGCGCGGCGGGGCCGCTGCGTGGCGAGCGAACCGAGTTTCCCGTCCATGTCCATGGGCGCAATGGGTTGGGCGATGTGGCGATTCCGCAGGAGCTGCTGCGTGCGCCGACAGCCGGACTGGCGCATGAGCGCCTCGTCAAACTCATCAGAGAAGCCCCGCATCAGATCAGCGTGCTGACACTGGGACCGTTGACTAATCTCGCCCTGGCATTGCGCCACGATCCCAGCATCGTCGGACTGGTCAAGCGCGTTGTTGTGATGGGTGGCGCTTTCGGATGGGGTGAGCGGCGGGGCAACGTCTCGCCCGTGGCCGAAGCCAACATACGCAGCGATCCGCATGCGGCGGACGAAGTGTTCGCGGCGCCGTGGCCCGTGACGGTGGTCGGATTAGACGTGACCATGCGCTGTATCTTCACTACGCAAGAAGCGCGGGCGTTGGCGATCGGAGGCGGCGAAGGCGGACGGTTTCTCTGGGATATTTCGCGCCACTACGAAGCCATGTACGGCAAGCACGACGGCATTTCCGGCTGCTGCCTGCACGACGTCGCCGCCGCGGTGTACCTGGTCGAGCCGCAATTGTTCACGACCGTGAGCGGACCGATTCGCGTCGCCACCTCGGGCATTGCAATAGGACAGACCATTCAGAAGCCGCCGGGGTTGTCGTTTCCGCCGGGCGATTGGGATGCCACGCCGCCGCACGAAGCCTGCAGGGAAGTGGATTCCCGTGCGCTCATCGAAGCATATTCGACAACGCTGATCGCTCACGCGAACGCCGTTGCGGATCGAGCGGCAGGCGGATAGGTTAAGGCGAATGTTCGCGTGTTTCGATAGGTACTGGGTCATCGCGGGCTGTTGCTCATTATCGTTCGTGGCGAGCGCGGCTGATCGGTGCGCACTGCAGTTGCGTCCCATCGCGGCGTACACCGTGCCTGCCGCCACATTCGTCGACAGCTATCGCTTCGGCGGCATCTCGGGCCTCGATTACGATCAGCGTAGCGGGCACTGGTACATGGTGAGCGACGATCGTACGGAATATTCGGCCGCGCGGATTTTCGATGCGCGCCTGACCTTCGACGCACAAGGCGTGAACCAGGTCGTCCTGCAGGAGGGACGACTCGCGAGTGACGAGGCCGCGACGGATGCTGAAGCCATTCGCGTCGATCCGCGGCGTCGCGATCTTGTGGTGGGAGGTGAAGGCGATGCCGCGCGTCAGGTAGGCCCCTGGCTGCGGCGATTGGGCTTCTCCGGAAATGAGATCGAGCGACTGCGATTGCCGGCGCCGTTCGATGCGACTTTCGGCAACGCGCAGCGCGGACCGCGTGCCAATGGCTCCATCGAAGGCATCGCTTTCGACGTGCAAGGTCGAGGCCTGTGGATCGCATTGGAAACGCCGCTGTTGCAGGATGGTCCGGCGGCGACAGTGGAGTCAGGTGCACAAGTCAGGCTGACCCTGATGGGACGCGCTGGCGACGCCATCATCCAGCATGTCTATCAGGTCGATGCCGCCCGTGCGCATGCGGCAGGCGAATCGTCCGACAGCGGCGTCAGCGAGATTCTGGCGCTGGACTCAAGTGAGTTGCTGGTGCTCGAACGATCCGGCATCCGTCACGCCGATGGCGGCTTCAGATTTCATACTCGCTTGTACTGCGCCGATCTGACCGGCGCCACCGATGTCGCCGCCATCGATTCACTCGCCGGCCGGCCGTACCGCAGCGTTGCGAAGCGGCTGCTGTACGATTTCGATTCGTGGCAGGGACTGCAGGTCGACAATCTAGAAGGCATGAGCTGGGGGCCGGTGCTGGCGCGTCGGAAACGCTCGCTGGTGTTCGTCAGCGATAACAATCTAGCGCCGCAGCGCGCTACCCAGTTGCTGTTCTTCGCCGTTGCTCCTTAGGTAATTTCTGCTTACCGCCAACGATCTGGATACAGCTTCGCAGATCCTAGAATTTCACGCATCAGGCAGTCTTGAATGTCAGTAGGCGATGAATCGAAGCCTGCCCTGGATCAGAATTTTGCCCGCAGGGACAGCGTCGTGGTGCGCGGCGCACCGATGAAGTAGCGGTCGAGCGTGCGCACGTTGGGACCGGTCAAGGTGCCGAACTCGGGCTGTGTCGCCGTGGCACTGGAGACGCTGCCGATGTAATTTTCATCGAACAGGTTGTCGATGTTGAGCTGCACGGTCAGTCTCTCCAACCATTGCCGCGCCGGTATGTCATAGCTCAGATTCAGGCCGACCAGCGTGTAGCTCGGTACGGTCTCGATGCCGATCGGCGCGAACGTGTTGGCAGCTACTATGTGCCCGCCGACTCGGTTGCCTACATAGCGACCACTGAGCTGCGCACGCAGGCCCGGGAAAGGTTCAACACCTATCTGACCATAGAAGCTGTGCGTTGGAATGTCACGGACGCGCTCGCCGCCGATCACGGCGACGGCGGCAAGGTTGCTGCGAGCAACCGAGCCCACCGGCGGATCGTCATGCTTGGCGTCCTGATATGAATACGCGCCGTACAGCTGCAGCCAACCCATGTCGGTAATTGCGGTGAGTTCGACGCCCTTGGTATCGAGCCCGTTGATGTTGGCAGCTTTGGTGGCGACGTTGCCGCGAATGACTTCATCCGGATCTACGACGGTGGGATCGCGTGGCACGATGCCTATGTTGTTCTTCAGCTTGACCGAGTATCCCTGCAGCGACACGACGAAACGATCGGCGGTGAAACGTGCGCCCAGGTCGAAGTTCTCCGTCTCGATGGGATCGAGGTCGCCCGGGTTGATCACCGCCGTCGAACCGAGAAAGGCATCTTCGGGAATACCGGCGAAGTTCTGCGCGTAGCCGCCGAACAGTTCGACTCCGTCGTGGACCTGCCAGCTCAGTCCCAGCTTGGGATTCGGGTCTGAGTCCTGTGAAAAGCGCACCTTGGCGGAATATTCCAGCGGCGAGCTGGCCTCGTAGCTGATATCGAACCAGGTCACACCTAGATCCGCGCGCAGCACGTCGGGCACGAGTTCGATCGAATCCTGCGCATAGAGCATCGTGGTTTCGATGGTGGTCGCGCGCTGGTACTCCACATAGTTCAGGCGGCCGCTGTCGTAGTCGATGCCTTGCGCCGAGTTGAACAGCGGATAGAAATTGCGCTCCTCGGTCGACTCGCCGCCTTCCCACCAGAAGCCGATGCGTACTGTGTGGCGCGAGGCAATGTCGTCGATGCGTGCTTCGCCGGTGACGCCGTAACGATCGCGATCGCGCGGTGTCACTCGCATATCTGCGGGTCCGCCCACTGCGTTGCTGTTGCGGCTCGTGATGATTGCCGGGCGCACGGCACCACCGGTGGCGCCGTAACCAGTGACTGCGCGCGGATTACCTCCGGTGAGCAGGCGCGAACGGTCCTGGTAGCGATACGACTCACCATCGAGGCTCTGGAAGTAGGGATTGAAATCCAGGCGGCTGTGCTCGCTGATTTGCCAGCGGCCGTTGAGATAGACGAGAAAGTCCTCGCGTGTCCCGCCCAGTGCGCCGCCGAAATCGACGTCCTGCGCCGGGATGCCAC
The DNA here is from genome assembly GCA_040509875.1 of Steroidobacteraceae bacterium. Taxonomy (GTDB): domain Bacteria; phylum Pseudomonadota; class Gammaproteobacteria; order Steroidobacterales; family Steroidobacteraceae; genus Steroidobacter. The sequence goes on from JBEVKB010000057.1 coordinate 11,098, forward strand.
TGAGCCGGTCGGTGGCACGGTCGCTATCGGGGTTGGCCCGGAACTCGCCGAGCGTGACGATGTTGAAGTCGTTGTCGCTCTGGTCGTTGTAGCTGGCGCGGGCTTTCAGGAACGAGCCATCGTCCCAGCGCTGCACGACTTTCAGCTCGGCATGATCACGCTCGGACGATCGGCTGTAGGGCCCCGCCCAGATGGCGTTCTCCTGATACGAGTAGGAAGCCATCGCCGACAGGCCTTGCTGCGATTCGCCGCTGTCCACGCGCACGAAGCCGCGATAGAAATCCTCCGAGCCGGCTCCGAGTTCGGTCGTGATCGCGGCAGTGGCGGCGGGATCGTCAGTGACGAAATCGACGAATCCGCCCAGCGCGAAGCGCGACGGCGCACCGATGTCGCCTGCGCTCTGCGATACCGAGATCGATTCGATATTGCTCGATTCGATGAATCGCTGCGGCGGCGAGCCGCCATTGAAGCGGGCGTCGCCGGTGGGGATACCATCGAGGGTCAGCCCGATCTGCTCCTTATTGAGGCCGCGCATATAGAGTTCGAACGAGAAGCTGCCGCCACGGGCATCGCCGGTCGCGACCTGGACGCCGGGCACTTTTGCCAGGCTTTGGGTGACGTCGGCTCCGAGCGGACGTTCGTCGATATCCTGCGCGGCGATGACGAAAGTCGCGCGACTCTCGCCGACGCCGATCTTCTGCGCCAGCACCACGATCTCGGTGAGTTCGGCCGGCGGTTGCGCGACCGGCTCGGCACCATTGGCAACGCTGGATGCAAGGATGCCGGCAACGCTGCGGGCGAGGAGGCGACGGAAATCCGGCGTGCCGGTTATGTGTCTGGTTCTCATGCTGCTCTCCCAATTGGCCCGAAACTGTTGCCCCCGGCACGATCACTCAGAAACTGTCACATAAGTGAAACGTTTCATTATATTCTTCACTGACGTTATACGGCCATTGGCCCGCCGGAATCAAGCGCATGTCGAAAGTCAGTTTTACTGCCCGCAGCGCCATCGTCTCGGGTTACGCGACCGTCGATTATGCGATGGCGTTACGCGAGCCTTTGATGGGCCCCACGACGGCGACGGTTGTCGCGCTGAGCGGTGATCATTGGCCGCGGCCTGGTGGCGCGCCCCTTTATGTTGCTCGTCGCCTCGTCGCGGCCGGCCACGTCGCGCGGCTCGGAGTTGCCTTGGGAGAAGATGCGAATGGAGATGTCTATCTCGCAGCGTGTCGCTATGCCGGGATCGACATCGCGACGATCTCGCGAAGCGCGCGAATCAGAACCCCGTGGTGCATGTTGCTGTACCACGATGACGGGCAGTACACCTGCCTGATCGATCGCGGCGACGTGGACAATGCGCAGCTCGGTACGATGTCGGCCGAAGCTGCGGAATCTACAGATCTGCTATGCATTGCGGCTGGATCGCCACGTACGAGTGCGGCGCTGCTCGCTTCGGTGTCCGAGCGAACTTGCGTAGCGTGGATCGCAAAACGCGATCCGCTGTCGTTTCCGGTCGGGCTGATGATACAACTGGCGGGTCGTAGCGACGTGATCTTCTGCAATGCTTCGGAGCGGGGCATGGTTGACGAAGTGCGCCAGTCCGGAATCCGCTCCGGTCAGGCGATCATAGAAACGCGCGGTGCCGAAGGTGTGCTGGTGGAGCAGGGCAGCGTCAAATTCCGATTGCCATGCATGCCATTGCAGATCCACGACGCCACCGGCGCGGGCGACACGCTCGCTGGAGAAGTGTTAGCGAATCTATTGTCGGGGAGGAGTCTGGAGTTCGCCGCCGGCCGGGGAATTGTCGCGGCCCGGGAGCTTCTGGTGGCGCGGTCGCTTCGCCCAGCGATCTGATGATCGATCTGCCCATGACGGGCGATGCTCGGAGGGTCGAGCAACGAGCCGCTGAAAACTATTGCGCGCCAGCGCGAGTGCGCCCCCGTGCTTCGACGGTTCCACGACTCTCATCGAACGCAAAGAATACGGTTCATCAATGATCTGATAGCGGCGAGATGGCCCAGCCGAGCATGAGCCAGAAGAAGTCGGCGCCGGGGTGGTGTCCAAAAATTCCATTGAGCGGACGGCCAACGGCGTGCGCCTCCGTCCAAAACTGCCCGGTCACCGATTCACATGGCTTGGGTGAGTATCGACCGAAAAAGCGGTGAAACTCCCCGGACCGGTCGGGGTGAAGCGGTATGTCTTTTATCTGCGCCCCCTTGGCGGGTGCGCTTCAAGTAGCTCGGCCTGCGAGTGGTTCGGTTATTTACATGGGGAGCTGTCGATGGATAGGAAAAGGATGAAGGTATCGCACCCGAAACGCCATGTAGCGATCGACCATGGTCTCGTCGATCTCCTGAACATGGATGCCTTTGCGCGCGAGCCAACGGCCGAAGTCGTCAACCACCCGGATGTCGTGCAAGCGCTCTGCTGACAGTGTCCTTCGGCTAAGAGGCGCGCGGAAAACAACTCCAAGTGGTCACCCAACAGGCCTTCACGCAACCGACGCAATCGCTTGGGCATTTTGATGAACGTAGACGTAGTCATGACTCCTCCTTCGCACCAATGTGCTGGAGGAGTCATCAAACTATGCCGCATCAGTCGCTGGCAAACCCTTGAGAAATAGGCTCGTGTACATCCTGTTCGGCATAGTCGGACGCTCGGCATGAACGGCCCTATGCCGCATAGGGCCGTACCGATCAGGCCGTAGAAGGCAGCGGCACGTTCGCCACCGGTGTTGGAGCCGGCAAACAGGTAGCTCTTGCGTTTATGGAAGGGCATGCATAAAAGAAATTAGGCAAGGGCCGAACGACGTCGCGGCTGCTAACCGCTCGCACGCGCGATTCGATAGTGGCGTGGCGAAGGCACAGCACCGTCGTCATTGAAAAGACTCTCGCTCGGCATCTCACGGCAGCGCGTAACGGAGCGCTCCTGTCTCAAAGTGAGCTTGCAAAAGCAGTAGGGCGGCATCAGACATTCGTTGCAAAAATAGAAATGAATCGCCGGCATGTGCAACTGACCGAACTTGTTCAGTTGTGCGCTGTGATGGGTCGAGATCCTTGTGAGCTGTTCATGAGTGTTGTGCAGTCAGAACCTATACAGGAGGTGCTAACTCTCATGGAGGACCTGAAGTCCCGCCGGGCGCTCCGGAGAAGCGCTCGCCCCGGAAATGCATCATAAGCACGACCGTCTCGTCGCTCGTTGCGCATCCTTCGGACATCGTGCCATTCTTCCTGAGGAACCATGAAAGACGGAGACGCCAGGAAGCACGCGCCACAGGATTCGGTCCTGAAGAAGCGGGTAGCCTCCTGCGTGCGCAGGCAGAGCGCACAAGGAGAAAACGCGTGAAAGACAGCGGTGTCGGCGCGTCGTACCCACGACAGTGCGGTTCCAAAATTGATCTTCAGCGGGCGATTGAGAAGCAGAGAGATCTCTTTCGCGCATGCTCCATTGTCGAGGCGTGTTCCCGTGCAAACGCGTCGCCGATGCACTCTATTGAAACTACTTCTGATCGGCACGCTGCAGGCAGCGCGTGGAGTGTTGTTCGAGCAACGGCGCAAGAATGGATGCCGGAAGCGCGTTGAGTGTCCGCCCAAAGATGCTTACGATTGGGCACATCGCCGAGTCTTTGTTAGCCCTGGCTTCGGCGGCCGGATGGTGGAAAGCGCGGAGGGGCGCGGCTAAGTGCCTGATCCCATTGAAATAATGGCGGAGAGGGTGGGATTCGAACCCACGTACACCGGTGAAGATGTAACTGGAATTCCAGTCCAGCGCCTTCGGCCGCTCGGCCACCTCTCCGTAAACCTGCGTTGTCGAGTGCGACAAAGCCCGTCCGCGAACCGTGGAATGCCGGTGCGGCCCAACTCGAAATCGAAAAAAACAAGCGCTGGCTGATCGTTCGACGCGACCGAAGAAAGCCAGCCAGCGCGTGGCCGCGTACCTCCTGTACCTAACCTCTCTTGCGGGCCACCGTCGCTCCGCGCGTCAGTGCCCAGGTTGCTCCCTGCACTCCTGGTCGGCTCTTGCCATTTTCCGCAGTCTTCTCTTCGAAAGTCAGCAGTACATTGAAATGCCTGCCGAGGCGCCAGGGTTTAAACCCCAGGCCATTTTTTGACGACTACCCCCGATCCGCGGGAAGAGTACACGCCGGCTCGAACTCAGGCAAACGCGATACCAGCCAGTTGCAGCGCTTCCACGATCTGCCCGTGAAAAGGCCGGGCGAGGGGAGTGAGGGGCAGGCGGATTCCATCGCCGATGAGGCCCATCCGCGCGAGAGCCCACTTCACCGGGATGGGATTGGACTCCACGAACATGGCGCGATGGAGCACTTGCAGGGCGGCGTCCAGGCGTCGCGCCTCTTCCTTCCGGCCGGCGAGGGCGGCTTCGATGACGGCACGAACCTGCCGGGGAGCGACGTTGGCGGTGACCGAAATCACGCCCTGGAAGCCCATCAGCACGCTTTCGCAGGCCAGGTCGTCATCGCCGCTGAACAGGGCGATCCGGCCGCCGACTCGATTCAGCAGTTCGCGGTTGCGCTCGATGGTCGGGGCTTCCTTCAGGCCGACGATGTTCGGGATGGCGGCCAGCCGTTCCACGGTTTCGGGCTTCAAGTCGCAGGCGGTGCGGCCGGGGACGTTATAAAGAATCATCGGCAGGGCGACGGCTTCCGCGATCGCCTTGTAATGACGGTACAAACCCTCCTGCGTGGGCTTGTTGTAGTAAGGCGTGACCGAGAGGCAGGCGTCGGCGCCGGCCTGCCGGGCGAGTTCGGTCTGCTCGATGGCTTCGGCGGTCGAGTTCGAGCCGGTGCCGGCGATGACCGGAATCCGCTTGGCGGCACGCTGGACGATGCGACGGACCACGCCAATGTGTTCCTCGACGCTCAGCGTCGGGGATTCACCGGTGGTACCTACCGCAACGATGGCGCTGGTGCCATGGTCGACGTGGAATTCGACGAGGCGATCCAGGGCGCCGTTGTCTACCGCGCCATCCGCCTGCATTGGCGTGACGATCGCTACGATACTGCCGCTGAACATGGGATTGCCTTGGAAATCGAAGGCCTGTGATCGTACTGGCCGCAAGCTCCAGGAGGCAAGCGGTAAGAGATGAGGCGGGGGCGGCCAGTTGCGAACTCACCGGTCCGTCCTCAATTCGTCCGCGCCGTTTCCAGCGGGGGGCGCAGCCTGTAAACTGATCCCCCGTCCCTGATCGCTTTACAAGAATGCAATTCATCGTCATTTCCGCGCTCGGCAGCGACCGCACCGGCCTGGTCTACGATCTCACCCGGGTCGTGCTCGATTGCACCGGGAATATCGTCGACAGCCGCATGAGCGCCTTCGGCAGCGAATTCGCCATGCTGCTGCTGGTGTCGGGTAACTGGCACACCCTCGCCAAGCTCGAAACCGAACTCAAGAAACTCAGCGACACCAGCGGCATCACCGTGAGCCTGCGCCGCACCGAACCCCGTCCTTCGCGCAAGGATGTGGTGACCTACTCGGTGGATGTGGTCTGCCTGGACCAGCCCGGCATCGTCCACCATCTCGCCGGGTTTTTCAGCGCCCGCGGCATCGACATCGCGGAACTCAACACGCGTTCGTATGCGGCTGCCCACACCGGCGCGCCGATGTTCTCGGTGCAGATGGTCGTGCATGTGCCGGCCAAGGTGCACATCGCAGCCCTGCGCGAGGAGTTCATGGACCTGTGCGATCAGCTCAACCTGGACGCCATTCTCGAGCCGGTGAAACTGTAGCCCCATGGCGCAGATGTCAGTCGTCCTGGACAAGAAGGTGCCGGCGTTCGCCTGCGCCGTCACGGGCGGCAAGACCTGGAAGCTCGGCGATGCCGCTGGCAAGCACCTGGTCCTGTACTTCTATCCGCGCGACAACACGGCGGGTTGCACCACAGAGGGTGCGGCGTTTCGCGACCTGCATGCGCAGTTCGCCAAGACCAAGACAGCGATTCTCGGTATCTCGCCGGACACCATCGCCTCGCATGAGAAATTCAAGGCCAAGATGCAGTTCCCGTTCGAACTGCTCAGCGATACGGACAACGCCGTCGCGACCCTGTTTGGGGTCTACAAGGAAAAGAGCATGTACGGTCGCAAGTACATGGGCATCGAGCGCAGCACTTTCCTGATCGACGCCAAGGGCGTGCTACGACAGGAGTGGCGCAAGGTTCGCGTTCCCGGCCATGTCGATGCAGTCCTTGCAGCTGCGAAGGCCCTCTAATTGCGTGCTTCGCGGCGCGCATCCCCGCTTCGGCATCGTGCCGACCCTCGTTTCACCAGGTTGAATTCTTAACCACATGCCCAAAGGCGAAACTGCAGAGAGCAAGCGTCCGCGCACCGTAGCGCGGGAAGCGAAACGCAGCGGTCAACGGCGGATTTTCGTGCTCGACACGAACGTGCTGATGCACGATCCCACCGCCATTTTCCGCTTCGACGAACACGACATCTTCATTCCGATGATCGTGCTGGAAGAACTCGATGCGGGAAAGAAAGGCTTATCCGAAGCCGCGCGCAACGTGCGCCAGGTCAGCCGCTTTCTCGACGAGCTGATGGTGAGCGTCACCAAGGCGCAGATCGACCAGGGCATCGAACTGCCCACCGCCAAATACACCAACGGCGGGCGCAAGCCGTCGACGGGCCGGCTGTTCTTCCAGACCAAGGTGTTGAGCAGCGGTTTGCCGGAAACGTTGCCGGGCCATGGCGCCGACAATGCGATTCTCGGGCAGACGTTGTCGTTGTCGCGCGAATTCCCGGAAGCGCGCGTGACGCTGGTGTCGAAAGACATCAACCTGCGCATCAAGGCCGCCATCATCGGTGTCCACACCGAGGACTACTACAGCGACAAGACCATCGAGGACGCGGATCTCCTCTACACCGGCGCGCAGGAGTTGCCGGCGAATTTCTGGGAGAAGCATGCGAAGAACATGCAGTCGTGGCAGGAGCACAGTCGCACTTTCTATCGCGTGCAAGGGCCGATGGCGCGCGAATGGAGCATCAACCAGTTCCTGTTCCAGAAGGATGCCGAGGGCCTCGAAGCCATCGTGCGCCGGGTGGAAGAGCAGGGCACTGTCATCGAACTGCTGCGTGACTTCCGCAGCGAGCGGAACAACGTGTGGGGCATCGGTTCGCGCAATCGCGAGCAGAATTTCGCGCTGAACCTGCTGCTGGATCCCGATATCGATTTCGTCACCATTCTCGGGCCTGCCGGCACTGGCAAGACGCTGCTGACCTTGGCCGCGGGCCTGGCGCAGACGCTCGAGAACAATCGTTACAGCGAAATCATCATGACGCGCGTGACGATTCCGCTTGGCGAAGACATCGGCTTCCTGCCCGGCACCGAAGAGGAAAAGATGGAGCCGTGGATGGGCGCGCTCATGGACAATCTCGAAGTGCTGACGCAAAGCCAGGAAGGCGGCAACTGGGGCCGCGCGGCCACCAACGACCTGCTGCGTAATCGCATCAAGATCCGCTCGCTGAACTTCATGCGCGGCCGCACTTTCCTCAATCGCTTCCTGATCCTGGACGAAGCGCAGAACCTGACGCCGAAGCAGATGAAGGCGCTGGTGACGCGTGCCGGTCCGGGCACCAAGATCGTGTGCCTGGGCAACATCGCGCAGATCGACACGCCTTACCTGACGGAAACGACGTCCGGCCTCACTTATGTCGTCAACCGTTTTCGCGGTTGGGCGCATGGCGGGCACATCACGTTGTTGCGCGGCGAGCGGTCGCGGCTGGCGGATCATGCGTCGGAGATTCTCTAGTGAGTTGCCTGCGCAATGGCTAAACCCAAGAACGAGCAACTCGCGGTGACGCAGCTCGGCAAGCAGGTGGCGTTGCCTGGTTCGCCGGAAGAGGCGACGCTGGATCGCGTGCCGAATCCGCATCCGGACAAACTGTACCTGGCGCGATTCGCAGCGCCGGAATTCACGTCGTTGTGCCCGATCACCGGACAGCCCGATTTCGCGCATCTGGTGATCGACTACGCACCGCGGCGCTGGCTCATCGAAAGCAAGTCGTTGAAGTTGTACCTCGGATCGTTCCGCAACCATGGCGCATTCCACGAGGACTGCACCATCGCCATTGCCGATCGGCTGGTGCAGTTCCTGAAACCGCGCTGGCTGCGGATCGGCGGCTACTGGTATCCACGCGGCGGCATTCCCATCGATGTGTTCTGGCAGACCGGTAAACCGCCGCCCGAGCTGTGGATTCCGGATCAAGGCGTGGCGGCGTATCGGGGGCGATAACCTCCTGCTATGATTCGCGCCCGTTTCGCCGGTTACCCGGTGGAACAGGCCGCCCGAACCTCACGTTCGCACTTGCAGTTCTATGGCGGCTCGCGTCGGTTTCTCCGCGACGATTAACCGCCAATCCCGCCAGGTCCGGAAGGAAGCAACGGTAACGGTGATATCGGGCGCCGGAGAGGTGCTGGCGCGGGCCGTCTCCATCTGCTGCACAGTAGCCAGAAGGGGGCGCTCGGCCCTTGCACGCTGTGTCGCTGCCCCCAACAATCAGATTGTCTGCAACCGCTAGCCCGCGCCGGTCTCATGTAAAGTGACGCCCGCTCCTTACCGACGGAACCAGCCTACTGATGTCCTACCTCGCTCTGGCCCGTAAATGGCGACCGCGCAACTTCGGTGAACTGGCCGGCCAGGAACACGTCATGCGTGCGCTGGTGAATGCGCTGCAGACGAATCGCGTGCATCACGCGTTCCTATTCACGGGAACGCGCGGCGTCGGCAAGACGACCATCGCCCGCATCCTGGCGAAGTCCCTGAACTGCGAAACCGGCATGACCGCCACGCCGTGCGGGAAATGCAGCGCCTGTCGTGAAATCGACGAAGGCCGCTTCGTCGACCTGCTCGAAGTCGACGCGGCGTCGCGTACCAAGGTGGATGACACGCGCGAATTGCTGGACAACGTTCAGTACGCGCCGGCCCGCGGTCGCTACAAGGTATACCTGATCGACGAAGTTCACATGCTGTCGACGGCTTCGTTCAACGCGTTGCTCAAGACGCTCGAGGAACCGCCGCCGCACGTCAAATTCCTGCTCGCGACCACCGATCCGCAGAAGCTGCCGGCGACGGTGCTGTCGCGTTGCTTGCAGTTCAATCTCAAGCGCTTCACGCCCGGCATGATCTTCAAGCGGCTGACGGAGATCGCAACGGCGGAAGCGATCGAAGCCGAGCCGGATGCATTGCGACTCGTGTCGCGTGCGGCTGAAGGCAGCATGCGCGACGCGCTCAGCTTGCTGGACCAGGTGATTGCGTTCGGTGGCAACAAGCTCACGGCCGAAGATACGCGCACCATGCTTGGCACGTTGGATCGTGCGCAGGTGTTCGCCATCATCGAAGCGGTCAGTTCTCGCGACGCGCGCGTTGTGCTCGATTGCGTGAATCAGCTCGACGAGCGCGCTCCGGACTACCGAGAAGTGTTGGCTGAACTCGCGGCCGCCTTGCAGAAGATTGCGCTGGTACAGGCGGTGCCCGACCTGCAGCTCGATGAGGCCGACGACATCGAGACTTATCGTCGCCTGGCGAAAGTGCTGACACAGGAAGACACGCAGCTCTTCTATCAGATCGCCATCATCGGCCGGCGCGACCTGGAGCTGGCGCCGGATGCGAAAGCGGGATTCGAGATGGTGATGTTGAGAATGCTGGCGTTCGGCGTGGCCGAGTCCAGCGGTGGCCCACGCATCGCAGCTCCTGCGAATGGTGCGCGACCAGTGAGTGTTCCTTCCGCCGCTCCTGCTGCGAGGCCGGTGGCTTCAGCGCCGGCTCCGATTTCATCAGCTCCGGCGGCAGTGCAGAGCGCACTGCCGCCGGTTGCCGCCGCGAATGTTGTCTTCGATCCGCAGAATTGGCCCGCCATCGTGGCGCAGCTCAACCTGAAAGGGCCCGTCACCCAGCTCGCATCGCATTGCTCGCTGGTCGGCAAGGAAGGCAACAAGATTCACCTGGTGCTCGATGCGGAAGGCGCGATGTTTCGGCGGCCGGCGCTCGAAGAAAAACTCATCCAGTCGTTGTCCGCCCTGTGCGGCGAGCCCATCAGGCTGGAAATGGCGCTGGCCGAAGCAGTGGTGGATACGCCGGCGCGATTGCAGAAACTCGCGGCGGACGATCGCCTGGAAAACGCACGCCAGTCCATCGACAGCGATCCCAACATTCGCGCCATGCGCGATATCTTCGGCGCCACCGTGCAGCCCGATTCGGTGCGGCCGACCGACTGACGGCGGCGCTGCTTAGAATCGATTCGTGCACTTAATTTTTTATCGGAGCTTCGATGATGAAAGGCAATATCGGCAACATCATGAAACAGGCGCAGCAGATGCAGGAGAACATGCAGCGCGCGCAGGCGGAAATCTCCAAGCTCGAAGTCACCGGCGAGGCGGGCGGCGGCATGGCGAAGATCACCATGACCGGCAAGCACCAGGTAGTGCGCGTGCAACTCGATGCAGCGCTGCCCACCGATGACAAGGACATGCTGGAAGACCTGATCGCCGCCGCGATCAACGATGCCGTGCAGAAAGTCGAACGCGTCACCGCGGAACGCATGTCGAGCGTGATGGGTGGCATGAACCTGCCGCCGGGCATGAAACTACCGTTCTGACGTCCTCACGATGCTGTATCCGCTGTCACTGATCCGTCTCATCGAGACTTTGCGTTGCCTGCCCGGCGTCGGGCCGAAGTCGGCGCAGCGCATGGCGTTTCATCTGCTGGAGAAGGATCGTAACGGCGGCAGCTCGCTCGCGGAGGCGTTGCAGAAAGCTTTGCAGACGGTAGGTCGTTGCCAGCGCTGCCGCATGTTTGCAGAAGCCGAGTTGTGCCCGGTGTGCAGTTCGCCGGCCCGCGACCAGAGTTTGCTTTGTGTCGTCGAGTCGCCGGCCGACGTCGCGGCCATCGAACAGTCGGGAAGTTTTCGCGGCTGCTATTTCGTGCTGATGGGGCACCTGTCCCCGCTCGATGGCATCGGGCCGGATGAGCTGGGATTCGCGCAGTTGGACGATCTGCTATCGGCGGGTCACATCAAGGAAGCGATTCTCGCGACGAACACCACTGTCGAAGGTGAGGCGACCGCGCACGTCATCTCAGAAATCGCCGCGCGCCATAAAGTGAAATCGAGCCGCATCGCGCACGGCGTGCCGATGGGCGGCGAACTGGAATATGTGGATGGCGGCACGCTGGCGCATGCGCTGGCGGGAAGGCATGTGCTCGGCGGGTGAGCTTTTATCTCCTCCGCCGGTCGCCGGCGGAGGAAGTAAGAAACGAGGCGACTGCTATGCGACTCCTACCGCCGCCGTTCGTAATCCGGCGCCAGCCCTCGCATGATATTCACCAACCGCTTGTAACTTTCATACCGGCGCGCCGACAGCGTGTTCGCTGCGACGGCTTTAGAAACGGCGCACGCCGGTTCCCGCAGATGCAGGCAATTGTTGAACTTGCACTCCGGCGCGAGCGCGAGGATCTCCGGCCAGCCCGTCTGCACCAGCGCATCTTCAATCAACGCCGGTGCGTAATCGCGCACACCCGGTGAATCGATCAATTCGCCGATACCGGGAATCTTCAGCAACGCCGTCGACACTGTCGTGTGCCTGCCTTCGCCGCTCGACACCGACAACGTTCGCGTCAGGCGCACCGAGGCGGGCACCAGCGCATTCGTGAACGTAGATTTGCCGACACCGGATTGACCCGCGAGCATCGTCGTCTGCGACTTCAACAATTCGGTGAAGGCTTCGAGCGCGATGCCTTGCTTGGCCGACACTTCGAGCACCGGGTAGCCGGCGCGTTTATATTCCTCGACGAGTTTGGCGAACTCCGGACTGGCAGCGGCGGGCAGGTCGCACTTGTTCACTATGACCGCGCCACGAATTCCCGCGAAAGCGGCGCCGGCGAGATAGCGATCCATCATGAACGCATCGGGATAAGGTTCCGGCGCGATGACGACCGCGAGCAATGTCAGATTGGCAGCGAGCGGTTCGGTGCGACCGCGACTGTCCGTGCGGGAAAACAGCGAGCGGCGAGGAGCGACAGACACCACGCGAGGCGAATCGTCGGTGGTGCTGACTTTGCGAGCGTCGCGGATCTGCACGTCATCGCCGCAGACGACGGTCAATCGCTTGCCGAACAGTTCGGCGGCGATGTGTTCACCCGTCGCGGTTTCGACGATCACGCGTCGTCCGAAGCATTCGATGACGCGCGCGGCCGTCTCGTCGGCTGCGCCTGCCATCGTCATGCGCCCGACGTGCTGAGCTGATGCAGGCGGGCGATGCGGATCGGCGCTGGCGGATGTGAATCGTAGAACGCCGAGTGCAGGGAGTCCGGCGTCAGCGTGGTGGCGTTGTCGCGATAGAGTTTGACCAGCGCGTCGGCGAGTTCACGCGCGTTGGCATATTTCGCCGCAAACTGGTCCGCTTCGAACTCGTGCTTGCGCGACCACCACGAGCCGATCGGCGTAAGGAAAAACGTGAAGGCGGGCAGCACCAGCATGAACAACAGCAGCGCCGTGTGGCCGGCGACGGTCGTTACGCCCAGCGCCGAGTAGAACGTCGGCCAGCTCGCCAGCGCGCCCAGCAGGGCAAGCCCCACCAAGCCCAGTCCCAGCGACAGCACCAGCCGCGAGCGTACATGGTGAAGTTTGAAATGCCCCAATTCATGCGCAAGCACGGCCTCGATTTCCGCTGCCTGCAGCCGCTCGATCAGCGTGTCGAAGAAAACGATGCGCTTGTTGCGGCCCACGCCGGTGAAATAGGCATTGCCGTGAGCGGAACGCCGCGAGCCGTCCATGACGAACACGCCCTTGGAGGCGAAGCCGCAGCGAGCGAGCAACGCCTCGGTACGCTGCTTGAGCGTTTCATCGGACAGCGGCGTGAACTTGTTGAACAGCGGCGCGATCAGGTTGGGCCACGCCCACGTGACGAACATCGTGAACGCCACCCACACCACCCACGCGTATAACCACCACAGTTCGCCGGCGCGCTCCATCAGGAACAGCACGACGTAGAGCAGGGGAGCGCCGAGCACCAGGCTCAGGGCCAATCCTTTGAGCAAGTCGACGACGTAAATGCCCAGCGTGGTGCGATTGAAGCCGAAGCGCGCTTCGATGCCGAAGGTGCGGTAAAGCGAGAGCGGCAAGCCGATGGCCGACATCAGCAGCATGGTGGACATCACCACCAGCGTTCCGTGCCACAGCGGCGGCAGGCTGAATTGCCGCCACCAATGCTCGATTGCCTGGATGCCGCCGCCCGCGGTGAGGCCGGCGATGACGGCGGTGTCGATCAGGTTGTCCCAACGGCTGAGGCTGCCGACGGCCACCGTATAATCCGCAGCCTTCTGATGCGCTTCGAGTTCGATCTGGCCGGCAAATGCCGCGGGCACGGCATCGCGATGGCGCAGCACCGCCCGGATCTGCCGCTGGTTCAGCCAGCTGCGCACTCCGCTGGAGAGCAGGAGAAAAAACAGGAAGAGCTGGGTAAACCAATGCATTTGTAGGGCAATCGGATCGTTGAGGCGCGGGCAGCTTAACGTCTGCTGCTATGATGGGCAACGACGCCACGCCGCGCGTTGCCTAAGGTGCCCCGACATTGAGTGCTGCACGAGACCATACCCGGTTGATCTGGATCGATCTGGAAATGACGGGACTGAAGACCGACACCGATCACATCATCGAGATCGCCACCATCGTCACCGACAAGCATCTGAAAATCCTCGATGAGGGTCCGGTGATCGCCATTCACCAGTCGGATGAGACGCTCGCCGCCATGGACGAATGGAACCGTCGCCAGCACACGGCTTCGGGCCTTGCAGCGCGGGTGCGCGCGAGCAACTACACCGTGCAACAGGCGGAACAGGCGACACTGAAATTCCTGACGACCTGGATCGAGCCGGGTGCGTCGCCGATGTGTGGCAACAGCATCTGCCAGGACCGCCGTTTCATGGCGCGCGAGATGCCGGAGTTGGAACGCTATTTCCACTATCGCAACCTCGACGTCAGCACGCTGAAGGAACTCGCGCGACGCTGGGCCCCCGATGTGTTCACCGGTTACCAGAAGACCTCGAAGCACCTGGCGATCGAAGACGTGCGCGATTCCATTCGCGAGCTGGAGCACTACCGGACGCATTTCCTGCGACCGCAGTAAGTGCGATCGCGCTACCGCATCAGTGTGTGAAACCGTCGATGGAATGGCGCCCAAGTTGAGGACAATCTCCGCCCGACCATCGTATTTTTTCCTGGCCGGTCCGTGACCAGCGGCGGGATTGTTCTTCGTCGCCGGCGCCGCGGCTGACCGCTTGCCCATTCTGGCCGAGCAATTATGTCATCGCCCACTCTGCCTCACTCCGAGGCCTGCGAACGCAATCAAGGACCGATTCTGCTCATCCTGCAGCAGTGGTTCCTGTCACCCGGCACGGTATTGGAGATCGGTTCGGGAACCGGTCAGCACGCCGTTCACTTTTCACGCAGCCTGCCGCACTTGATCTGGCAGCCTACCGATCGCGCGGAGAATCTTCCGGGCATCCAGGGCTGGGTAAATGAAGCGGCACTGGCCAATCTGCGTCCTCCGGTCAAGCTCGATGTGCGGGATACGCATTGGCCGGTGAAGAACGCGCGTTATGCGTTCAGCGCCAACACGTCGCACATCATGAGCTGGCCGGAAGTGGAGGCGATGTTCGCGGGGATCGAACGCATCCTTCAGCCGCGCGGGTCGTTGTGCCTGTATGGGCCGTTCAATCGCAATGGTCAGTTCACCAGCGAATCGAATCGCAAGTTCGATGAGATGTTGCGCGCTCGTGATCCGGTGATGGGGATTCGCGATGATCGGGCGATGATTACGCTCGGGCGCAAGTATGGGTTGTCGTTCGCGGCGGAATATGCGATGCCGGCGAACAACCGGATCATGGTGTGGACGAGGAACTAGTTTCTCTTGCCTCTCCCGGTTCCGGGAAAGGTGGCGCGCTTCGCGCCGGTGAGGGCTCTGGCGCGTCCGCGCTCTTGATCTCCGCGTGAGCGGACCGGCTTCGCCGGGAAGACCCTCACCCGCGCTACGTTCCTTCGCGCGACCTCTCCCGAAACCGGGAGAGGTTGGAGAGGTTTGGGGGGTTGCTCAGCCTGCGGTCTTTCCCGCCAGGAACAACCACGTTTCCACGACGCTATCCGGATTGAGCGACATGCTCTCGATGCCTTGCTCCACCAGCCAGCGGGCGAGGTCGGGGTGATCCGAAGGGCCCTGGCCGCAGATGCCGACGTACTTGCCCTGCTTGCGGCAGGCGTCGATGGCCATCTTGAGCAGTATCTTGACCGCATCGTCACGCTCATCGAACAGGCGCGCGATGACGGCGGAGTCGCGATCCAACCCTAAGGTGAGCTGGGTCATGTCGTTCGAACCGATCGACATGCCGTCGAAGAATTCAAGGAATCGGTCGGCGAGCAGCGCGTTGGTCGGCAGCTCGCACATCATGATGACCTTCAAGCCGTTCTGGCCACGCGCCAGGCCGTTAGCGGCGAGCAGGCCGGTGACCTGTTCGGCTTCCTTGAGCGTACGCACGAACGGCACCATCACCTGCACGTTCGTCAGGCCCATCTCTTCGCGAACGCGCTTGAGCGCGCGGCATTCGAGTTCGAAGCACGGACGGAAGGTTTCGTCGACATAGCGCGAGGCACCGCGGAATCCGAGCATGGGATTCTCTTCGTGCGGCTCGTACTGGCGACCGCCGATCAGGTTGGCGTATTCGTTGGATTTGAAATCGGACAGGCGCACGATGACAGGCTCGGGCGCGAAGGCGGCCGCGATGGTGCCTATGCCTTCGCACAGCTTGTCGATATAGAAAGATACGGGATCGCTGTAGCCTGTCATCTGGCGACGAATCGTCTGCTGCAGTTCCTGCGGCAGCGTATCGAATTCGAGCAGTGCGCGCGGATGCACGCCGATCATGCGGTTGATGATGAATTCGAGACGCGCGAGACCCACGCCCTTGTTGGGAATGCCCGCGAAATCGAACGCGCGATCCGGATTGCCGACGTTCATCATGATCTTGGTCGGGATCGCGGGCAGCGAGTCCAGTTCGATGGTTTTCTGTTCGAACGGAATAGCGCCTTCATATACGAAGCCCGTGTCGCCTTCGGCGCAGGACACAGTGACTTCCTGGCCTTCGCGAATTGATTCGGTGGCATCGGTACAGCCGACGACGGCGGGGATGCCGAGTTCGCGGGCGATAATGGCCGCGTGACAGGTGCGACCGCCGCGATTCGTGACGATGGCCGAAGCGCGCTTCATCACCGGTTCCCAATCGGGATCGGTCATGTCGGCGACGAGCACATCGCCGCTCTGTACGCGGGTCATTTCCTTGACGTCGCGAATGATGCGCGCCGGACCCGAGCCGATGCGCTGGCCGATCGAACGTCCCGTGGACAGGACTTTAGATTTGCGACCCTGCAGCGAGAAACGCTGCACGACGCGGCCCATGCGGCTCTGCACGGTTTCCGGACGAGCCTGCAGAATGTAGATTTTACCGGTCTCGCCGTCCTTGCCCCACTCGATGTCCATCGGAGCGCCATAGTGCTCCTCGATGGTGAGTGCCTGCTTCGCCAGTTCCAGCAGGTCCGCGTCCGTGAGGGAGAAGCGGCGGCGATCTTCGTTCGGGACATCGACGGTCTTGATGCGGGCTTCGCTGCCCGGTTCGCCGTAGATCATCTTGATGGCTTTCGCACCGAGCGTACGACGCAGGATGGGCGCATGGCCGGAGCGCAACGCGTTCTTGTAGATATAGAACTCGTCCGGGTTGACCGCCCCTTGCACCACCGTTTCGCCCAGTCCGTAGGACGAGGTGATGAAGACGACGTCGCGGAAACCCGAATCGGTATCGAGCGTGAACATCACGCCGCTGGCGCCGAGGTCCGATCGGACCATGAACTGGATGCCGGCAGATAGCGCTACCAGGTCATGGGCGAAACCCTGATGCACGCGATAGGAAATGGCGCGATCGTTGTAGAGCGAGGCGAACACTTCGTGAATGCACGCGAGCAACGCGTCGCGACCGCGGACGTTGAGGAACGTTTCCTGCTGGCCGGCGAACGAAGCATCGGGCAGATCTTCCGCGGTTGCGGAGGAGCGCACTGCCACCGCGATATCGCGGCCATCGCTCATCTTGGTGAACGCTTCGAGAATCTCCTTTTCGAGCCGCGGCGGAAAGGGCGTGGACAAGATCCACTGCCGGATGCGCGAGCCCACCAGCGTCAGGCGATCCACGTCATCGACATCGAGATTGGCGAGTTCGTTCGAGATGCGCGCCGCGAGTCCTTCGTGTGCGAGGAAGTCTCGATAGGCCTGCGCAGTGGTGGCGAAGCCGCCGGGCACACTTACACCCATGTTGGCAAGATGGCTGATCATTTCGCCGAGCGACGAATTCTTGCCGCCTACCGTGTCGACATCATGACGGCCGACTTTTTCGAAAGGAAGAATATACGTGTTCAATGCAAGTCCTCTTGATCTGCGCGGTGCCCGGATGAAACACTCAAGGCGACACTGCCCGCAGAATCGGCAACGCTACTCGATGACAGAGTGAACAACGACAATGGATAATAGAAGAACGGTTTTTTTCGTGTCTGACCAGACCGGCGTGACCGCGGAGACGATGGGTCACAGTCTGCTCACGCAGTTCGACGGGCAGGCGTTCAGGCAAGTGACTTTGCCATTTATCTCCACTGTTGACAAGGCGGAGGAAGCTGTCCGTCGCATCAACGCGACCGCGGAAGTGGAAGGCGTGCGTCCCGTGATTTTCAGTACGCTGTTGCAGGAGGACATGCGCGAGATCATCAAAGGCGCGCACGGCCTGTTTCTCGATTTCTTCGATGCATTTCTCGGGCCGCTGGAGCAGGAACTGAATGCCAAATCGTCGCGTGCGCAGGGCAAAGCCCATGGCATGGCGGATATCGGTGCTTACACTTTGCGCATCAATGCTACCAACTTCGCGCTGGCCAACGACGACGGCGCCATCACGCGCGATTATGAAAGGGCCGACCTCATCATGGTGGGCGTATCGCGTTCGGGAAAAACCCCCACCTGCCTGTACATGGCCTTGCAATACGGGATCTTCGCCGCCAATTTCCCCTTTGCCGACGAGGAATTCGAGACGGGCCGGATCCCGCAGTCGCTCAGCACGCATCACCGTAAACTCTACGGCCTGACGATTGCGCCCGAACGCCTGCAGCAGATACGGAACGAGCGCAAGCCCAACAGCAGGTATTCCTCGCCGGCGCAGGTAGATTATGAGGTGCGTGCCGCGGAAGCCATCTTCAGACGCTACGACATTCCGTTCATCAATACCACCGAATGTTCCATCGAGGAGATCGCCAGCAGAATTCTCGACAAAACCGGCGTGGAAAGACGCCTCCGCCCGTGACCGCCACGATGCCCGTGACACAGGTCTCAGGCGATTGAGCGAATCATGTGCACCGGTTCTGGTTGAGAAAGATTGCTGTGCTATATTCGACCCATGATCGTTGCCACATCACCAAACGATACGAATTGCCCAGTGAGCTGGCGTGCGCGGCCGGGCAGCTTCGTGAGTCTGATGTCGCTGTACGAGAGCAATTACATTCGACTGCGCTGGCTGATTCCCTCGCTCGACGCCATAGGCACAAATGCGATCTCGACCGTGCCCGGCGATTGCCCGCTGCACGTGATGATCGAAGATCGCAGCCGCTATACGACGACGCTGACGCTTACCTATCTTTTTGAAGTTCCGCAGGGCGCCGCGTCCGGTCCATTGCCGTCGCTGCGCGATCCGGACCTGCAGATACGCGTCTATCACGATGCCCGTCTTGCCGAAGTGCAGTCCTGTGCACGCTGGCATCGGCATGAAGTGCTGGAATCGATTCGCTCCGAATGCGCACGCGCGCTCGGCGACCGCTGGTTGCGCAACGTGATGCTCAACAAGTGGCTCGACTATTGCGTCGAGCGCGGACATCGGTTCGAGCACTGCGCCGGCGAAATTGCTGCAGTCGATGGCTCACAAAACCCTGGTATCCTGGCCGGTATCTGAATCGCGAGTTTCCTCGCAAGACCTCACCCTCACTTCCTGGCCGACCGTGTATGACTATCTCGGAACGGCTGAGCCGCATTCGCCAGAGTCTTCCCGGTGCGCCGCCGCCGCAGGACGAGCGGCTGATGCAGCTCTATTGGAACCGCGCCGAACTCAAGAAGGAGGTCGTGCGGCTACAGAATGAGCAGCACAAACTGCTCGAAGGAATGAAGAAGCAGGAGAGCAGCGCCGTGCGCATGCGCGAGCAGCTCACCCAGCTCGAAGAATATCTCGGCAGCCCCGAAGTCGCCTCGCACGCACTCATCTATTTTCAGCTTCGCGCTCTCTGGCGCACCTGTGCGGGGAAACTTGAACACTTCTCGGGGGAGTTACGCACGCAGCAGCAGGAGCGTGAACGCCTGCGCCAGGTTCGTGAGTTCGATCAGTCCCGGGCGCGCCGCCTCGCCGAGTGCGACGTCAAGCTGACGAATGCGCGTTCGACTGCGGAAATGCTCGAAGGACAACTCCACGCGCTCGAAGCACGGCTCGCCGGCATGCGAGGGTTCTGGAACTATTTCCGTCGTCGCACGCTGGCAGGGGAGGTGGAGGTCGAGCGCGGCAAATGGGATGTCGCCGTCACCCAGGTCACCGATCTATCCGACGATCATGCGGCGATCGAGACATCGCAGCCGCCGCCATTTCCCGGCCTCACGCTCGAGGGACGCCGCGGCGTGAATCTCGCCGTGATTGCTTATGCGCAGGTGTTGCTTGCTTCTCTGTCGCAAGGTGGAGTGGCGATGCTTGCGAAGGAAACCACCGCTCGCCGTGCATTCGATGTTCGCTATGGCGGTCGAGACGACTGTGCGCGGCTGATGGCACTGTTACGCGAGGCCGTGGCCATGGTCAGCGAAGCGAACGATGGGATCAACGGATTGAAGCAGCGTTTGGAAACGCTGCGTGCGAGCGTGGTTTATCGCAATGACGCGGAGACCGTGCCGCTGGCGGATTCGGTGGGATCGTTACCGGCGCCGACTGCGGCGATTCCGGGTCTCGAGAATGTCAATCGCACGGGGATCAACGTGCTGACCGACGACTACTGGGATCTGCATCACTCGCTGGTGTCTTAGCGGGGGAGGAGGTCGGAGTCTCTCGCAAGCGCGCAGAGCACGCCAAGGTAAGAGATAAAAAAATGGCCGGATCCGGATAAGCGTCCGGTCCGGCCATTTCCATCTTACCTTGGCGAGCTTTGGGGCGCTTTGCTAGAGACCCCGGCTCTTTCTCCAAACTGAAAGCGTTAAGGTGTCACGACAGCCCGAGCCGCTTCCGGCTTGAGCTTCGACAAGTACAACCCACCCGCATTGCTCAGGTCGGCAGCGATCTGCGTCGTTTCAGACAGCACTGCATCCGGTGGCTCAATGCCAGGGCCGGTGAGGTCGGCAAGCTTCGCTACCGGTTGTTCGCCATGCGCGGCCCTGCGGCCGTTTTCACGCGTCAGTCGTGCTGCTTCCAATTGCTCGCGCTCGGCCGAACGCGTCTTCAGATTCAGCGACAGCTTCTTCTGCGTACGGATCTTCTCGAACGAATCCAGATCGGCCACCAGCGATTTGAAGTCGGCGTCCTGGGCGATGCGTTGATCGTGCGCCTGCTGCAGTAACGTGACCGCCTGGTTGATCTGTGCTCCCTTGCCGAAATCGACCGGGCGAATGCGATCCCAGGGCAGGGCGCTCTCGCGAGTGCTCTCGCCCACTTCCTCGGTGCTGATGGCCGTCGGCATGGAGATGTCCGGCTGCACGCCGCGGTGCTGGGTGCTCTCACCCGTCACGCGATAGTACTTGCCGATGGTCACCGTGAGCTGGCCGAAACCCGGATCTGGCCCGAGCGCATAACGATCCAGCGGATACAGGTTCTGCACCGAGCCCTTGCCGTAGGTCTGCTGGCCAACGATGAGGCCACGGTTGTAGTCCTGGATGGCGCCCGCGAAGATTTCCGACGCCGAGGCGCTGAAACGATCGACCAGCACGATCAACGGACCGTCCCAGGCAACTGCATTCGGCTCCGGATCGTCGAGAACTTCGACGCGCCCGCCAGTTTCGCGCAGCTGCACGATCGGACCGCCGGGAACGAACAGGCCGGAGAGGGCGGTGGCTTCGGTGAGATGGCCGCCGCCGTTGCCGCGCAGGTCCATGATCAGCGTGTCCATCTTCTCTTTCTTGAGTTCCTCGATGAGCTTGGCCACGTCGCGAGTGGTGCTGCGATAGTCCTTCTCGTTGGCGGCCTTGGCTTCGAAGTCCTGGTAGAAACTCGGCACGTTGATGATGCCGATGGTGAGTTCCTTGTCGCCGCGCTTCACTTTCTTGACCTGCTTCTGCGAGGCCTGCGCTTCCAGCGTCACCTTGTTACGGACCAGTTCGAGTTTCTTCTCGGGCGAACCGGGAGTGGCGCCGGCGGGCAGGATCTGCAGATGCACGACCGTATTCACCTTGCCGCGGATCAGTTGCACCACGTCGTCGAGACGCCAGCCGATGACATCGACGGGTTTGCCGTTCTTGCCTTCGCCGACCGAGATGATGCGGTCGTTCGCATTGAGCTGGCCGCTGGCGGCAGCAGGGCCGCCGGGGAGCACGTTCAGCACCGTTACGTAGTCGTCGACGAGTTGCAGCGATGCGCCGATGCCCTCGTAGGACAGGCTCATCTGGATGCGGTATTCCTCGGAATTACGCGGCGAGAAGTAGCTCGAGTGCGGATCGAAGACATGCGCGAACGCGTTCATGAACACTTCGAAGATGTCGTCGCTGGTGACCTGCTCGGTGCGCTTGAGCACGCGCTCGTAGCGCTTGTGCAGGATGTCCTTGCTCTCGGTCCAGTTCTTGTCGGTGAGCATCAGCGAGATGGCGTCGTTCTTCACGCGCTTGCGCCAGATCTCGTTCAGTTCCTCGGTCGACTTGGCCCATGGCGCCTTTTCGCGATCGAACTCGAAGGATTCCTCGATGGTGAAATCCGGTTCGGTTTTCAGCATGTCGAGGGCATGCGCCACTCGCTCGCGGTTGCGCGCCTGGAAGCGATTGAAGATGGCGAACACCGGATCGAGCTGGCCGTTGACCACGGCTTCATCGAGCTGGTAGCGATAACGCTCGAAGTCCGCGATGTCGCTGGCGAGGAAGTAGCTGCGCGAGGCGTCGAGCTGTTCGATGAAGCGGTCGAGCACCAGCGAGGAGACCGGATCGTTGATCGGCGACTGGCGGTAGTGCGAGCGTTCGATGACGTTGCTCACCAGCTTGCTCACCCGTCGCTGGCGTTCGGTGGGGGAGAGGTCCTGGCCTGGCGCTGTCGTGCTGGTGGCCGCTACCGCTTTGGCGGCAGGCACCGGTGTCTGCGCGGTGCCTGCCAGCAGACCGCAGACGACCAGCAGGGCCGGTACCCCGATGAGCAGATTCAATGGGCGCCGGCGCCGGGTGGTCTGCGGGGCGGAGTGCTGTGAAGGCAGCTGATACACTGTGACAACCTCATCTGTTCAGGAGCGGGCCGACCTCGAGTCGCCACCCGGGTGCCGAGGTCGTGGAGCCCCATTCGCAATATGAGCAATATGGGGCGGCCAAACGACTACGGCAAGGACTAGAGAGCCCATTCGTCAATCAAGTTCCACTTTCGCAGCAGGAATCCTCAAGGCATGCGTCCACTGACCGTTCTCAATGCGATCGTGTTCGGCTCGGCAGCCGCCATCACCTTCGGTTTGTCCGCTGTCGTCATCATCTACCTAGTCCTCAAGGGACGACATCCTGAGCTGTCCAGCGAGTTCGTACCCCTGCTTCGCAGCAGCGCGCAATTTGCGCTGCTGGCCGCCGTTTCCGGCGCCAGCCTGCTGGCGATGCTCAAAGGACTGCGCTGGCGTTGGATCGCACAATCGGCCATGTGGTTCACCGCCGTGGCGATCGGGTTGTTGTACTGGCCCCGCTAACGTTACAACGCCGACCAACGCCCAGATTCGCAATCCGGTCGCGGCCTTGGGGCCATGGCATGACGGGAGAATGTGACAGTCGTGCCGAATCCACGTTAAGCGCCGAATTCGCGGGCGGCGTCTAAGGAAGTCGAACGGGCAGATGTTGCGCAGGCAACCGGTCAATTCCCCTGTGCCGTATGTCCTGGCTCAAGGTAAACCGAGCGTACGCGGACGCGCCAATATGGTCAACGAGCCTCACCCGGCGCGCATTCACGGCGGGTCGCTCGATTAATTCTTCGTGAGACTTGGTAGTCGGACCGGGCTATCGGCAGCGAGTGGCCGACATAGCATCGAGTCGCGCTCAGCGCCGATGGACCCGTTCCCATGCGGATGCCTTACGGAAAGCGCCGCTGTTGTACGGATCGAATCCCTGCGGTTTCTGGATGCGAGGCCGGCCGGGCGATGCCGACTTGCGGCTCACCGGCTGGTGCGGTGAAAACTTTGCAGGTTCGCTGTCGTCGGCTGCGTTCGCGCCGAAGAGTCTGGCCAGCCACATATTGGTACTTCCCGAAAATAAAAACGAATCAACGGTTTTTTTATCTTGCGGGATCGAGCGTACACAGCGGCGTGTCGGCGGATAGAGCATGTTGTCGGAGCTGCGACATGCTTCACACAAAGCGTGTGCGTGCGGGGAAAATGCTTTACCTAAGTCGACTTCGTCATGACTTAACGTGGTGGTGAGGAGGGTTCTGCTTCGCAGGCGCCCGCGTAGCGAAGAACTTCGCCTCTCAATCAACCCACCCGCGGCTCAACACGCGTGCGTTTCGCCACCGGCTTGGGCTTAGGCTTCTGCGCAGGCTCATCGTCGTCGTCAGTCTTCGTAGCGGTCGCGCGCGTTCCCACACCGATGTACAGCAGACGTATCAGCGACATCAGCAATAACGGCCCCAGCGCGAGTAGCCAGGCGCGCGGAGCGCCGCTGGCGAGATCGGCAAAGAAAGCGCCGTAAAAAGTGCTCAGACCAGCGTTTTCCCCATAAGGGCCGAGGGTGGCGGTACCCACCCAGTAGATCACTGCCGGCACGACGAACAGGCCGAACGCCAGCCAGGCACTGCCGACGATCATTTCCAGCCGCAGGCGCGATCCGGAATCGGGCGAGTCGTTGTCATCGTTGAAGCGCGTGTTCATGGTCCTTGTCGTCGCTGCGCGGGTCGTCGCTGTCCAGGGCCGGCATCTTGGCGTCACCGGGCGAGGGTGGCAACTGCGAAGAGGCTATCATCCCGGCTTGCCCCCTTAACGCGAGAGAAGTCGCATGTCAGCAGTGTCCGCACGTCCTTTGAGAACCGCGGTGATCGGTGTCGGTTACCTCGGCCGCTTCCATGCGCAGAAATATGCACAGCTCGCCGGATCCGAGCTGGTCGCCGTCGTCGATGCCGACGCGGCGGCCGCGCAACGCGTCGGCGCCGAACTCAAGGTGGAGGGAACGAGCGACTATGCGTCCGTGCTCGGCCGGGTCGATGCAATCAGCATCGCTGTGCCCACCCCTCTGCATCACGCCATCGGGTGCGAAGCGCTGCGCCGGGGCGTGCATGTATTGATGGAGAAGCCGATCGCCACCACCGTCGCCGAAGCGCGCGAACTCGTCGAACTTGCTGCCCAGCATCGCTGCGTATTGCAGGTGGGACATCTCGAACGTTTCAATCCCGCCATCGTCGCGGCCGTCGCGCGCTTGGGTAAGCCCCGTTTCGTCGAGTCGCATCGTCTCGCGCCGTTCAAGCAGCGGGGCAGCGACGTGAGCGTGGTGCTCGACCTGATGATCCACGACATCGACCTGATCCAGGAACTGGTCGGCGAGCCGATCGTGAGCATCGACGCAGTGGGCGCGCAGATTTTTTCCGGCGAGATCGACATCGTGAATGCGCGCATCCGCTTCCAGGGCGGCTGCGTCGCCAATACCACGGCCAGCCGCATCAGTCTCAAGCAGGAGCGCAAGATCCGTATTTTCCAGGACGACGCCTACCTGTCCATCGACATGCAGCAGAAGATCCTCACGGTGATCCGCAAGAAAGACGAAGCGGCGGTGGAATCGCCGGCGCAGGTCGCGATCGAGGAACAGTCGTTCGACCAGGGCGATGCGTTGCTTGCGGAAATCGAGGCATTCCTCGCCGCCATTCGCAATGGCACGCCGCCGGTGGTCACAGGCGAAGACGGTCTGCGGGCGCTCGAGACCGCGATGAAAATTACCGAGCTGGTGAACGCGGGTTCGCACTGAGTCGTGCACGTTCCAGCGCCTGCACGCGACGGCCGGCGACTTTCTCGGCTGTCGACTGCAACAGCGCGAGACTGACTTCACCCTGCCGCTGGGCCAGTTCACGGGCTACGTCATCGAGACTGGCTTTGCCTCCCGTCGCTTGGCGGATCTCTTCGTCGGCACGATGCAAGGCGACCACCGCGCGAGCAGTCACCGCGCCGGACGATGCCTTGACGAATAAGTCCGGCGCCTTGAGCGACCACTGCGTCAGCTTCTGCATGGCTTCATCGTAACGGATCTTGCTGATGCCGCCCGAACGGTGCAGCGCTTCGATCGAATAGAACTCCGCAAAGCCCTCCACTATCCAGTCGCTTTCCTCGTCGCCGCGAATGCCCATCGCGACGTGCACCAGTTCGTGCAGCAGCGTGCTGGTGCGGTTCTCGCTGATCAGCGGACGATGCGAATGCACGAACAGCGAAGCGGGCGCCGACAATCCGCCGCGCCACATCGGATCGCCTGCCGAGACGATGAGCACACGCGAGGGAAACGATTTGAAAATGCCCGCCAGCAGCGGCAGGTTCCAGTTGAGGAAGGCGAGCATGTCCTGCCGTCGCACGTCTTCGCCCGCAGGCGATGCGACGATGGTGTGGATGTTCGCGATCTCTTCGCTGCGCGTGCCGAGCTTGCCCGCGATCATCCATCCTTCGGGACGGTCGAAGCGACGCGCCGGATCGTCGATGGTGCGAGGTTCGCCAGCGGCGCGCTCGTAAGGCGTAAGCGCCGACCAGCCTTTCGGCAGAACGAACTCGAGCGTGGCTTTCGATTTGAGACTGGGCGGCGCCGTGACGGTTGCTTTGGGCACCATGCGATCGCCGCGAAACAAGGCCCAGTCCGCCGTCATGCGGGAATCGAAATGGCCGGGACTGCGTTGATGGTCGACGACGAAATCGTAGGCAAGCCGCGAAAACTTTCCGCGCGGTTGCCATGTCACCGTGGTCGCAGTCTTATCGAGCGGATCGGTGGAAGTGAACGTGCGATACCGTTGCGGGTCGATGCTGAACACGATCTTGCCGGGCAGGCGCTCGCCGGTGAGGTGCAGCTCCATATGAATCGTGCCCGACTGCGGCAGGAATTCGGCGCGATAGTGGAGGTCGTAAATGCGGTCTGGTCTGGTCTTGGCTTTGGGCGCAGCGCCGTGCGCCGGCACCACGAACAGTGCCGTGAACAGCAGAAGAAACAAGGCGCGCGCAGAGTGGTTCATGCAGTAATCCATGGGGACTGCCGCGAGTCTACCCGACTCGCGACGTGTCGATGCGCGAGCGCCGATTTCAAGCTGGCCGCCACGAAAATATATCTTCTTGAAATGCCGCAGGCGGGACCTATCTCCCCCTCCAACGGCGCAGCGGTGTTCGACCGGATGCGCCAAGTGCCACATTCATCTATTCAAGGAGATCCACATGTCACTCGCCCGTTACGAAACCTGGGATGCCTTCAACCAGCTGCATCGCCAGCTCAATCGCGTATTCGATTCGCAGGCCGCCGCCAACGGTGTCGGTGATTCTTCTGCAACAGCCGACTGGATCCCGCCCGCCGACGTGGCCGAGTACAAGGATCGCTTCGTGCTGAAGTTCGATGTGCCCGGCGTCGACGTCAGCGCCATCGACATCACGCTCGACCAGGGTGTGCTGACGATCAGCGGA
This sequence comes from Steroidobacteraceae bacterium, assembly GCA_040509875.1. Classification (GTDB taxonomy): domain Bacteria; phylum Pseudomonadota; class Gammaproteobacteria; order Steroidobacterales; family Steroidobacteraceae; genus Steroidobacter. The sequence goes on from JBEVKB010000057.1 coordinate 38,000, forward strand.
CAGCGCGAACAGGAAGCCGCGGAGGCCGGTGCCGAGCGCACGCGAGTGGAACGTCCGCAGGGCCGCTTCCATCGCCGCTTCACTCTGCCGGATACGGTCGATGCCGCAGCAGTGCGCGCTACCGGTCGCAACGGCATTCTGGAAGTGATCATTCCGAAGCAGCCGAAAGCGCAGCCGCGTCGTATCGAAGTCGCGATTGCCTGAAGCCAGTACGAGACCGGACGAACTTCTCGTCCGGTCTCTCTTTCGCACATCTGGCAAATCACTCCCGGCAGGCGCGTGGCAATCACGCAGCGATCCCGGTACGATTTGCCATGCTCGATAGCAAATCCGCGCAACGCCCCAATCCCGATCCGCTTCTGCTCGCCATCGCCGACTACGCACTGACGTACGAGATCACGAGCGACACTGCTTACGAAACTGCCTATTACTGCTTGATGGATACGCTGGCCTGCGGCTTCCAGGCGCTGAAGTATCCGGCATGCACGCGAATGCTCGGGCCTGTCGTTCCCGGCGCAACCATGCCGGGCGGCGCTCGCGTTCCGGGCACTTCCTACGAACTCGATCCCGTGATGGCCGCCTTCAACATCGGCGCCATGATCCGCTGGCTGGATTTCAACGACACCTGGCTCGCAGCGGAGTGGGGGCACCCTTCAGATAATCTCGGCGGCATTCTTGCGGTGGCCGATTACCTGTCCCGCCGCAACGCGGCCCAGGGCACCAGTCCTCTGAGCGTGCGAGATGTACTCACCGCGATGATCAAAGCGCACGAGATCCAGGGCGTGCTCGCGCTCAACAACAGTTTCAATCGCGTCGGCCTGGATCATGTGTTGCTGGTGCGAGTGGCTTCGACTGCCGTAACGACAGTCATGCTCGGCGGTACTCGCGAGCAGGTGATCAACGCGATATCCAATGCATGGATCGATGGCGGCGCGCTGCGTACTTACCGTCATGCGCCGAACACCGGTTCGCGCAAGAGCTGGGCGGCGGGTGACGCCACGAGTCGTGGCGTTCGGCATGCACTCATCGCACTCAACGGCGAGATGGGCTACCCCTCGGCTCTGTCGGCGCCGAACTGGGGTTTCCAGGATGTGCTGTTCGACGGCAAGCCACTTACGCTGGCGCAGCCGTTGGGCAGTTACGTGATGGAGAACGTGCTGTTCAAGATTGCGTTTCCCGCCGAGTTCCATGCGCAGACCGCTGTCGAAGCGGCGCTCACTTTGCACCCGGAAGTACGCGAGCGGATCGACCAGATCGCGCGGATCGCCATCGAAACCCAGGAGCCCGGCGTGCGCATCATCGACAAAACCGGACCGCTGGCCAATCCCGCGGATCGCGATCACTGCCTGCAGTACATGGTGGCGGTGCCGTTGTTGTTGGGACGCCTCACGGCGCAGGACTACGAGGATGCGGTCGCAAACGATCCCCGGATCGACGCATTACGGGCGAAAATGACCGTTATCGAGAACGCCCATTTTACAGAAGACTATTATGCTGCCGACAAACGCTACATCTGTAATGCGGTGCAGGTATTCTTCGCCGACGGAAACGCCACTGCGCGGGTCGAGGTGGATTTTCCCATCGGTCATCGCAAGCGTCGCGCGGAAGGGATGCCGCTGCTGGTGAAGAAGTTCGAGTCGTCGGTGGCGGCTCACTTCGGTTTGCGCCAGGCCGAGTCGATCAAGGCGTTGTTTGCGGACCGGTTGCGGCTCGAGCAGCTGCCGGTGCATGAGTTCGTCGCGGGACTGGTCAGGAATTGATGGAGCGATTGTATGTCGATGGCTTTCAGAGCACTGCTGGTCGGAGATCAATCCGAGAGCCATGTCCTGCTCACGAAGTTACTGGAAGGCTCCGACATCGCCATCGATGACCTGGTGCCCTACGACCAGGTGCTGGCAAGCGTCGCCACCCGGGCGCCGGACGTCATCATCGTGCTGCTCGAAGGTGACATCGAGCCCTTGAGCGAGACCTGCCGCTCGCTGAAATCCAATCCCGCCACTGTCCTGTTGCCACTGATTGCCCTGGCCAAGTCCACGCGCCAGCGCCTCGCAGCCTTCGATGCCGGCATCGACGACTACCTGACCTTCCAGGTGCGCCGTGAGGAATTCCTCATCCGCCTGCATTCGGTGATGCGGGCCAGCGCAGTGAGAAGGCAGCGCGCCGCCGAGCAGGTCGCGGCAGAAGTCCGCCGGCATGAACAGATCCGCGCGGCCTTCCGTCGTTACATTTCCCCTAAGCTCGCCGATCAGATTCTCGCCAATCCGGAACTGCGCGATTCGCTGTTCTCCGGATCGAACCTGCGCACGCACGCTGCCGTGATGTTCGCCGACATGCGCGGCTTCACCGGCCTGTCCGAGAAGCTCAAGCCCGCTGAAGTGGTCGAACTGCTCAACGAGTTCTTCGCGCTGCTCACCGATATCACGTTCCACTACGACGGCACGGTCTTCAACATGGCGGGCGACAGCCTGATGGTGGGATTCGGCGTGCCGGTGGAACAGGAAGACGGCCCGTTGCGCGCCATCCTCGCCGCGCAATTGATGTTGGATAAGTTCGGCGCGCTCGCCATCCAGTGGAAGGAGCGGCACGACATCGAGACTGGCCTTGGCATCGGCATCAATGTGGGCGAGGTCATCGCGGGCAATGTCGGTTCGCCGGCCTACATGAACTACACCATCATCGGCGATACGGTGAACGTGGCTTCGCGTCTGGGCCAGCGCGCCCGAGCCGGCGAGATGCTGTTCTCCGAATCGGTCAAGAAGTCGCTCGATGCAACCGGCTTCAACTGTGCCGCGCTGGCCTTGCCGCCGCTGGTGCTTCGCGGACGCACCAACCCCATCGATATCTATTGCGTACCCACGGGACAGCGCATCGATTTTCGCATGCACTGATCGCGCTGCGTGCCGATAGCGGGGCCGTAGCACTTGAATCCCCACAGTCCCTCGGCTACATTCGAGCCATGAATTCGCGTTGGCGCAACTATTATTACTACTTTACCGACCCCCGGCCTGTTCCAGGCGCGGGGCGTGTTGGTCGAGTGCGCTGATTCACTTTCGAATTTTCACACCGCTGATTCGCCCCGACACCGCCTGATACTCGCCGGGGGCCCTCGATTCGACGCTGCCACGGCAGCAGGTCAGGAACGAAGGTTGGCTGAGGTGTGTCATGAGTGTTTCTGCGAACGAAGTTTCTCCCGCCCTGCATCGCGACCTGTCGGTCGCCGTTACCTCGGTTGCTGAAGTCGACGAACGCGTCCGTGCCTTCCTCGGCGATCGCGCCGCCGGCGTCGAACAGATCACCGTGCTCTCGCAGACTCGCTACATGGACCTGTCGACTTCGGCGCGCCGCCGGCTCGGCATCGCCCCAGGCCAGGTTCACCTGCAATTGCGACTCGTGATCCGCGACCACGAACGAATGCTGACTTCGGATCACGCGAACGAACTGCGCGATGCCGTGGTCGGCCTTCTTCATGAAGGTGCGGTGCGCACGTGGGCTTCGCGCGAGATGCAGCTCTAGAGACGAGGAACCTTCCTCCGTCCGCGCAATTCCATGAGGATCATGGAAGCCGCGCTGATCACTGTCACCGATAGAGGGCTGTACTGCCCGCAGGCCGATTTCCATATCGATCCGTGGCAGCCGGTGGCGCGTGCTGTGATTACTCACGCGCATGGCGACCATGCTCGCAGCGGTAGCGAACAGTATTTCGCGGCGGGCGAGGGCGCAGGAGTTTTGCGGCATCGATTGGGTCGCGACCTGCCGTTGCAGACCCTGGCTTACGGCGAAGTGTTTCGCATCGGTCCCGCCGTACTGTCGTTGCATCCCGCCGGTCACGTGCTCGGGTCCGCGCAAGTGCGGATCGAAATCGATGGCCGGACCTGGGTGGTCACCGGCGATTACAAACGCACACCCGATCCTACCTGTGCTCCCTTCACGCCGGTTCCCTGCGATGTGCTGATCAGCGAGGCGACGTTTGCATTACCTTGCTACAGCTGGCCGGACACGCGCGACGTGGTGGAGGAGATCTATCGCTGGTGGCAGGCCAATCGCGAACAGGGCATTGCCTCCGTGCTGTTCGCTTATGCATTCGGCAAAGCGCAACGTGTGCTCGCGGAACTGCTCGCATTCACCGACGAGCCTGTTTATGGGCACGGTGCGGTGCTGCCGCTGGTCGAAGAGTATCGGCGTGCTGGCATATCGATGCTGCCTACGTTGCCGGTGGAGAAGACCAAGAAAGCTGACTACGCCGGTGCGCTGATCATCGCTCCGCCAAGCGCCGCAGGCAGCACTTGGATGCGGCGCTTCGGCGACGCCTCAACGGGCTTCTGCTCCGGATGGATGCGTATTCGCGGGGCCCGCCGGCGTCGCGGTTACGATCGCGGTTTCGTTCTCTCCGATCACGCGGATTGGCCCGGCCTGCTGCAGACGATTGCAGATAGTGGCGCACGTAAAGTGCTGCTGACGCACGGCTACAGCGATGCACTTGTGCGTTATCTGCGTGAGCAGGGCGTCGATGCAGATGCTTTGCGTACTGCTTACGGCGAGGAAGAGTAGTGCGTGCCTTCAGCGAGTTGTACGAGCAGCTCGATTCCACCACTTCCATAAACGCCAAGCTTGCAGCACTGGTGCGGTACTTTCGCGCCGCGCCGGCACACGATGCGGCATGGGCAATCTACTTTCTATCCGGGAGGCGGCTCAAGCGTGTCGTCGGCAGTGCGACGCTGCGCCAGTGGCTGTTGCAGGAGTCCGGGCTGCCCGAATGGCTGCTCGAAGAAACCTATTCGACGGTGGGCGATCTCGCCGAAACCATCGCGCTGTTGGTGGAGCGCGATGGCGCACGCAGTCCGTCCGGGTTGTCGCTCTCCGAATGGCTCGAACGCTTGCTGCCGTTGCCGGCGATGTCGCCCGCCGAACAGCAACTGCATGTGGTGCAGTGGTGGAAAGAACTCGACGCTCGCGGCTGTTTCCTGCTCAACAAGATTCTCACTGGCGAACTGCGTGTCGGTGTGTCCGCGGGCATGGTGGAACGCGCACTCGCCGAAGTGACGAGCTTGCCACGTACTGTGATCGCTCATCGCCTCATGGGAACGTGGCAACCCGGTCCGAAATTCTGGGCGTTCATCAACGCGCCGGCCGAGGCGAGCGGCGATCGTTCGCGGCCTTATCCTTTCTGTCTGGCGTCACCGTTAGAAGCGCGGCCTGAAACGCTGGGCGCGGTGAGCGACTGGTTGATCGAATGGAAATGGGACGGCATTCGCGCACAGGTCCTGCGTCGTGATGACGGCACCTGGATCTGGTCGCGCGGTGAAGAACTCATCACCGACCGATTTCCGGAAGTCGTACGTCGGGCAGCAGCGCTTCCCGTCAACACTGTCATCGATGGTGAGATTCTCGCGTGGCGCGACGGCGTGAGACCGTTCGGAGAATTGCAGCAGCGCATCGGTCGCAAGAAGCTCACCGCGAAGATTCTGGAAGAAACGCCGGTGCAACTGCTGGCTTACGACCTGCTCGAACTGGATGGCGTCGACTTGCGCGACCGGCCGATCAGCGAACGGCGCGAGCTGCTCGAACAGTTGTCTAGCCGTAGCAGCGCCGGTTTCGATCTCTCGCCGCTTGTGGTCGCGGATGATTGGGATGCCTTACGCGAATTGCGCGCGGGATCACGCGAACGTTTCGTTGAGGGGATGATGCTCAAGCGCCGCGATTCGGCTTACGGCACGGGCCGTCAGCGCGGTGTGTGGTGGAAGTGGAAAATCGAGCCCTACACCTTCGATGGTGTGCTCGTCTATGCGCAGCCCGGCAGCGGCCGGCGTGCGAACATGCTGACCGACTATACCTTTGCCGTGCACGACGGAGCGGAGCTGGTGCCTGTCGCCAAGGCTTACTCTGGACTCAACGACAAGGAGATCGCGCGGGTCGATCGCTGGATTCGCCAGAACACCGTCGAGCGCTTCGGCCCGGTGCGCTCGGTGAAGCCCGAACTGGTATTCGAGATTGCGTTCGAAGCCATCAACGAATCGGGTCGTCACAAATCCGGCGTGGCCGTGCGGTTTCCGCGCATCGCGCGCTGGCGCGAAGACAAGCCGGCGGCGGAAGCCAACACCATCGAAGATCTGCGTGGATTGCTGAGAGTCGAGCCGGCTGCTTCCGATGCTCGCTAAGACACGCGTGGCGCTGCCGATGGAGCGCATCGAGCGCTGGTTCGCCAGTCGTGGCTGGCACCTCGCTGCATTTCAGAAAGAAACTATTGCCGCCTACCTCGCCGGCGAATCGGGACTCGTGCACGCGCCGACGGGAAGCGGCAAAACACTCGCCGCATGGTTGGGTCCGATGAGTGCGGCCATGCAAAACCAATCGTCCGTTGCGGGTCTGCAGGTCATGTGGATTACACCGCTGCGGGCGCTGGCTAACGACATCCATCGCAACCTGTCGATTGCCACGCATGCGCTCGGAGTGCCCTGGGAGCTCGGTCTCAGGACCGGTGACACCAGCAGCACACTGCGGAAGAAGCAGCGTGAAAAGCCGCCGCACGCGTTGGTCACCACTCCCGAAAGCCTGTCGGTGATGCTGAGTTTCGCCGACTCGCACGAGGCATTGCGCACGGTGCAGGCGGTGATCGTGGACGAGTGGCACGAGTTGATAGGCAGCAAGCGCGGCGTGCAATTGGAGTTGTGTCTCGCTCATCTGCGTACCTTGAATCCGCGACTGCAGACATGGGGATTGTCGGCGACGCTCGGCAACCTGCACGAAGCGCTCGACGTGCTGACGGGACCGAGGCAGGTGGGCCGGATGATCCATGGACCGCCGCCTCGCGAAGTCTCGATCGAATCGGTACTGCCGCCCACGATCGCACGCTTCCCGTGGGCCGGTCATCTGGGAACACGGCTGCTTGCGCCCGTCATTGAAGCCATCGAGTCAGCGCAGACGACGCTGGTGTTTACGAATACTCGCTCGCAGGCCGAACTGTGGTATCGCGCCATCGCCGAAGCGCGGCTCGATTGGATCGACCGCATGGCCATCCATCACGGTTCGATTGCGGTGGTGCTGCGACGTCGGATCGAAGCCGCGGTACAGGCGCGACAGTTGAAATGTGTCGTTTGTACTTCGTCGCTGGACCTGGGCGTCGACTTTGCGCCCGTCGACCAGGTGTTGCAGATCGGCAGTCCCAAGGGCGTTGCCCGGCTCTTGCAACGTGCAGGACGCAGCGGTCACCAGCCCGACGGGCGCAGTCGCGTGCTCTGCGTACCGACGCATGCGTTCGAACTCATCGAATTCGCGGCGGCACGCCGGGCGCAATCGTTGCGTCGCATGGAGTCGCGTCGACCGCTGCGTCGCTCTCTCGATGTCTTGTTACAGCATGCGATGACGCTCGCCGCAGGGCCGGGCTTCAAGGCAGATGAACTCGTCGCCGAAGTGCGCGGTACGCATGCCTTCGCCGGACTGAGCGATCTGGAATGGCAATGGGTGCTCGACTTCCTGACTCGCGGCGGCGATGCGTTGCAAGGCTATCCGCAATATCGACGTCTCGATCTCGATGCCGGCGTATATCGTGTCGGCGATGCACGTCTCGCACGATTGCATCGAATGTCCATCGGCACCATCTCCAGCGATGCCGAGATCGCCATCAAGTGGCTGAACGGCAGCCGCCTCGGCAGCGTCGAAGAATCTTTGATCGCACGCATGAAACCGGGTGACGCGTTCATGTTCGCCGGCCGCGTGCTCGAATTGGTTCGCGTGAAGGACATGGCGGCGTATGTGCGCCTCGCGACATCGCGATCGGGCCGCGTGGCGAGATGGCAGGGCGGACGCTTGCCGTTATCGAACGAACTCGCCGATTCGGTTCAGGAGTTGCTCGCGCTGGCGGCGCGCGGTGAATACGATCAGCCGGAACTCGAACGGATGCGACCGTTGCTCGAACTGCAGCAGCGCTGGTCGCAGTTGCCGACGCCGCAATTGCTGCTCGTCGAGTACACCAAGAGTCGCGAAGGCCACCACGTGTTTGTCTATCCCTTCGCCGGTCGCACGGTGAACGAAGGCATTGCGACCTTGATGGCGCATCGCTGGGCGCAACGCCGGCCGATTACGTTCTCGATCACTGCCAACGACTATGGCGCGGAGCTGCTGACCAGCACGCCGATCGAGGTCGATGACGAGCTGATCCGCGAACTCATGGCGCGCAAGGACCTGGGCGCCGACCTGCTGGCCAGCCTGAATTTTTCCGAGGTCGCGCGGCGTCAGTTCCGCGATATCGCGCGTATCGCCGGTCTGATCTTTCAAGGCTACCCCGGCGCACGTAAACTCGAACGGCAATTGCAGGCATCCAGCGGTTTGATCTTCGATGTGCTGCGCGAATACGATCCCCGCAACTTGCTGCTGGAGCAGGCGCGTCGCGAAGTGTTCGAATTGCAGCTCGAGGAGACACGCTTGGCCGCCGCGCTCGCGGAGCTGGAGACGCGCTCGCTGGTCATCGCTCGCGTGGCTTCGCTGACTCCTCTATCCTTTCCGCTGTGGGCCGAGCGCCTGCGATCGCAGATCCTGTCCACGGAAACATTCCAGGAGCGCATTCAACGCATGATCGACCGACTCGAACGCCGGGCCGTGCGTGACTGAGACTGCCGTTGCTTTGGAACTGGCGGGCGAGAGCATGCTGCTGCATCCACAGCGTGCGCTCATCTGGCCGGCGCGTCGCACGCTGTTCATCGCCGACCTGCATTTAGGCAAGGATGAAGTGTTTCGCCAGTCCGGCATCGCGATTCCGGAAGGCGGCACGCCCGCCGATCTGCGACGCATCGAGCGGCTGGTCGATGCTCATGCGTTGACGTCGGTGGTGTTGCTCGGGGATTTTTTACACGCTGCGCCACGCGGTGAGTCGCGGTATACGCGAACGTTCAGCGAATGGCGCGCCGCGCATACCAGCTTGGAATTCATCGTCGTCGCGGGGAATCACGATCGTCGCGCCGCGGGCAAGGAACTGGTCGATGTGGTGCAATGGCACCTGGATGAATGGCAGCTCGGTCCCTTCGTCTGCCGGCATCATCCCGGCGTGTCGCCGCAAGGACAGGTGCTGAGCGGACATGTTCATCCGGTCATCAAGCTGCACGGAACACATCGTGAGCGGGCGCGGGTGCCGGTTTGCTGGTTGCGCCCCGGCTGTGCAGTGTTACCGTCCTTCGGCTCATTCACCGGTGGTGGCGAGATCGAACCCGCCGAGGACGATGAGCTCTACGCCTTTGCAGCGGACCGAGTGTGGCGACTGCCACGCCGCGCTCGTCTTGCAGATGACAACACCCGATCAAGAGAAGACTCGAACCGATGAAACAATGGAAGAAACTCAACGGCGCGTTGCTGGTTCTCGCGTTGATGCTGGGCGGCTGCGTTTCCCAACCGCCGTCATTGCCGACCAACGTGCCACCGACGGTGCGTTACGAAAAAGCGGCGTGGTCGCAGGTCGAGGGTTGGGCGAGCGATCAGCCGCAGGAGGCCTGGCGCGCGTTTCTACAAACCTGCAAAGCTCGGGGTGCCCGGGCTGAATGGAAAACAGTCTGTGCTGCGGCGATGAGCGAGACGGCGGTCGATGCCGCGAGCACACGGCGATTCTTCGAGAAGCAGTTCGTTGCCTATCGGATCATTCAGGCCGAGGGCCGCCGTTCGGTGCAGACCGGCATGGTGACCGGATACTACGAACCGCTGCTGCGAGGCTCTCGCAAGATGTCTCCGGCATTCAGTGTGCCTCTCTACAGTCCGCCCGCTGACATGCTGACCGTCGATCTCGGCGATCTGTATCCGGAGCTCAAGGGCAAGCGCGTGCGCGGGCGCCTCGAAGGACGGAAGGTGGTGCCTTACTTCACTCGCGGCCAACTCGATGGCAACCCGAGCCTCAAGGGACACGAACTGGTCTGGGTGGACGATGTCGTCGCGGCGTTTTTCCTGGAAGTGCAGGGATCGGGCCGGGTGCAGCTCAACGATGGTTCCACCATCCGCATCGCTTACGCCGACCAGAACGGTCAACCGTACCGGTCCATCGGCCGTTACCTGGTCGACCTGGGAGAGATGACCGCCGACCAGGCTTCGGCACAATCGATTCGCCGCTGGATCGAACTGCATCCGCAACGCCTGCGGGAAATACTCAATGCCAATCCGAGCGTGGTGTTTTTTCGCGAGGAGCGGCTGCTGGATCCCGAGGCCGGCCCGGTCGGCGCTCTCGGTGTTCCGTTGACCGCAGGTCGCTCCATTGCCGTCGATCCGCAGTTCGTTCCCTTGGGAGCGCCGGTGTTCCTCGCGACCACGCAACCCAATTCAGATGTGCCGTTACAGCGGCTGGTCATGGCCCAGGATACTGGAGGGGCGATTCGCGGCATCCTGCGCGCAGATCTGTTCTGGGGTTTCGGCGACGCTGCTGGCGAATCGGCCGGTCGCATGCGTCAACAGGGAAGCATGTGGATACTGTGGCCCCGGGATACCGCGTTCCCCCTGCAGGCTGCATCGGAGAAGTAAGCGTTTTCATCGCGCGCTTTGCGAGAAACTCTTAATCTACGGGACTTGCGAGGGCAACCTGCGTCGCATTGAGTCAAGGTCGCGCGTGTTAGCATGCGTATTCACGCATTCTTAGAAGAACAGTCGACTCGCCATGGAGCCAGCCCGAAACACCGACTTCGCCCTGCTACGGTCCTTCTCGCCGCTCGACGGCATGAAGGCCGAGACCGTGGTCGCATTGACGCGCAAATCCACTCGTCGCGCGGCCCCCAAGGGACGGATCCTGTTTCGCGAAGGCGATACCGAAAAGCAGACTTACTTCCTCATCAGCGGCACCGTGCAATTGCTGCAGGAAGGCGAGGTGATGGCCACTATCGAGGGCGGGACCAAGGAAGCGCGGAAGCCGTTGGCCCATGCCTTGCCGCGCGCCTACGCTGCTGTTGTCACTTCGGAGCGTTGCGAATACCTGCTCATCGACAGCGAGTTCCTCGATGTAATGGTCACTTGGGACCAGAGCGGCGCGTATCACGTGTCCGAACTTTCCGGCACGCAGGACACAGACGCCGGCACCACTTCATCCGACGACTGGATGACCACGCTGCTGCAAACCAAGGCATTCCACAAAGTACCGCCGGCCAACATCCAGGCGATCTTCCTGCGCCTGCAACGCGCCGACTATCGCGCGGGCGAGGTCGTGATCAAGCAGGGCGATGTCGGCGATTTTTTCTATGTCATCGTGAAGGGCAAGTGTGCCGTCACGCGCGAGACGCCGCTGAACAAGGATGGCATCCGCCTGGCCGAACTGAAAATGGGCGACACGTTCGGCGAGGAATCGCTGATCTCCGAAGCCCGGCGCAACGCCACTGTGATCATGCTCACCGACGGCCAGTTGATGAAGCTCGGCAAGGAAGATTTTCGCACGCTGCTCAACGAGCCGTTCCTGGACTGGGTCGATTACGAGCGCGCCAAGGCCATCGTCGCGAAGGGCGGGCAATGGCTGGATGTGCGACTGCCGTCGGAGTTCGAGCAGTATCGTGCGCCGGGCGCCGTCAACATCCCGCTGTATTCGATCCGCCTCAAGCTCAAGGCCTTCGATCGCAACGTGCACTATGTGGTGTGTTGCGATACCGGTCGTCGCAGCTCCGCAGCTGCCTATATTCTTTCCGAGCGCGGATTCCAGGCCAGCGTATTGCGCGGCGGCCTGAGCGCCACCGAGCTTGCGCGAAAGTAAACATCCGCTCCTAGTCTGCAGCGCTGCGCGAGCCATGAAGAATCAACCATTCCATGTACGTCTCGGCTTCGCCCTGCACGGCATCGTTCACGCTTTTCGCGTCGAGAATGGATTCCGCTTCCATGTGCTGGCGGCGATCGGTGTCGTCGTGGTTCTTTGCATTACTCATGCGCCCGCGATGTGGTGGGCGATTGCCGCGGTGACGGTGAGTGCTGTCATGGCCGCCGAGCTTTTCAACACGGCAATCGAACATCTGGCCGATCATCTGCACCCGCAGCGTCATGCGAGCATCGGCATCGTGAAGGATTGCGCGGCCGGGGCGGTGCTGGTGGTTAGTATTGCGGCAGTGTGTGTGGCTGTCGCGTTCGTCTTCGACGTTTTGCTCTAGCCCCCGGAGCAAACCGCATGACGAGGTGATTACCCGTCTTGCACCCCGCCATCCCCTGATGAAAAATGCACTTTGCCTCGACTGAGTACACCGTTCGAGCCAACAGGGAATGAAACAGCAACCACCAGCGCGGCGAGGAGCAACAGGGGCGCTGGTGTGCGCATGCGCAGCAGCACTCATCGCTCCCCTGCAGGCGGTTGCTGGCGAGTTCGGTGGATCGGTGGCTGCCACTACGGACTATGTCTATCGCGGCCTCTCCCAGACGCGGGGACAGCCGGCGATGCAGGCTGATCTGCATTATCGAGGCAGTCGGCGGTGGGTCGTCGGTGCGTGGGCCTCCACGGTGAACTTCGATCCCCGCCGCGGTGGTTCGGCGGAAATCGATGTTTACGCGGGTCTGGACTGGACCCTGGATCGCGACTGGGATGCCCGACTTGGCGTCACCCACTACTTCTATCCCGACGACGCGTCGTCACTGCGTTACGAGTACGACGAAGTCAGCGGCTCGTTGACCTGGCAATCCCGCGTCAGTGCGACGGTCGCATGGTCGCCGGAAGTCACGCGTCGCAGTGACATTGCGGTGGCCCGCAACGCGTCCGCCATTTCCTACGAACTGACCGCCAGTCAACCGTTGCACGGCCGACTCTCCGCCGTGGCTGGCCTCGGCTACTACGACCTGCCGTCCGTGCTGCGCGCCGACTATATGTTCTGGAATGTCGGTCTGAATCTTGGTGTCGGCCGCGCCCAGCTGGGGCTGATATACATCGCCACGGACCACGTGGCGGAGCGGGCATTCGGTTACAAGGCCGCGGCGAACGGGCTGTCGGGCTCGTTGTCCTGGAGATTCTGACGCACGTTTGAACTTTGCCGCCCGCTGCGGGCACTCACCCTCAAGCGACTTCACCAGGAAATTACCGCTACGAGGAACGCCGTACCGTGTTGCGATCCGTCGGGAACAGGCCCATCTCGGCCAACGCTATTGAGAGCGCGGACGATCGCGAGCTGCAATTGCTGCGCCGGGTGGCGCGGCAGGATCGCGAGGCGTTCAAAGAGCTGTACTTCATTTACCACCGACGCCTGCTGCGCTTCGTCATGCGCATGACGTCGCGGCAGGAACTGGCGGAGGAAGTGCTCAACGACACCATGTGGATCGTGTGGAAGAAGGCCGGCGAGTTTCGCGCCGCTTCCCAGGTGTCCACCTGGATACTCGGGATCGCTTATCGACAGACGCTGTCGACTTCCCGCCGCACGCAATTCAACGCGCAGTTCGCCAGTGCAAGTACGGAACTCGAAGAGTTGGAAGGCGCTCCTGCCGACGATGCGCAGTTGCAGGCCGAGACACGCGAATGGCTCGACCGCGGCCTGGCGCAACTGCCTCTCGAACAGCGCATGGTGATGGAATTGACTTATTTTCTCGGCCATTCCTGCGAGGAGATCGCCAGCATCATGGATTGCCCGGTGAACACCGTGAAGACGCGAATGTTTCATGCCCGCAGGAAACTGCGGATCGGCCTGGCCCTGCTGGCCGATTCGCAGGCGGAGTAAGCGATGCGAGATCAATCCGAGCGCTTCCGGCGCAACAGCCATCGCGACTGCTGGGACTTGCTGCCCTGGCTGGTGAACGACACGCTGAGCGACGCGCAGCGCCAGCGGCTGGAAGAACATCTCGCCGAATGTGCGCAGTGCCGTCGCGAAGCCAGCGAACAGAGAGTGCTTCGCGAACACCTGCGCCAGGAAGATTCGGTGCTCTATGCTCCGCAGGCGTCGTTGCAGAAACTGTTGCACCGTCTCGAGACCGATCCTCTCGCTGAGAACTCGTCGCGACAAGGCATTGCCGGATCGCGTGCCCTGAAGCTGCTGGCTGCCACCATCGTCATCGGCGCGGTGAGCGTTGTCGCGCTCGACAGCGTGCGCTCATGGCGATTGCAGGAAGAACGGTCGGCGCCGAGTTATTCCACATTGACTTCCAAGCCCGCAGTCGTCGCCAGCGTGCCGGCAGCGCGAGTGGTTTTTGCGCCGACGATGAGTCTTGCACAGCTGAGTGAGTTGCTGAGAACCGCGCATGCGCAGGTGATCACCGGTCCGAGCGAGGCGGGCGTCTATACGCTGGCGTTTACTTCGCCGCTCTCGACATCCAATCAGGCCTCGGCGGAACGCGAGACCAGTGAAGCGGCAGTCGATGCCGCGGTTCAGGAATTGCGCAGGAATCCCCACGTGCTGTTTGCGGAACTGGTGAGCGCCACTGAGAGCAGGGCTGGCAGATGATCTGTCGGATCGCACTGTTGATGCTGAGTCTCGTAGTCGCGGGCTGCGCCAGCACACCGACAGCGCTGCAGGATGCGTCGCCGGCCGAAATGGTCGGTCACCCGGATCTATATATCGTGGTCACCTTGCGTAACGAAGATCCCGGCTCGAACCTGCGCGCCGGCTCGACGTTGCGGGGATATCAGAATGCCTCTGCATACTCAGTGGGCAGCATTGCGCGTTCGGCAGTGCGAGGACTGACGAATACTTATCGCCTGCGCGAAGTGTCGAGCTGGCCCATCGCGATGCTGGGCGTGCATTGCGTGGTCTTCCAGGTTGCTCCCGGGCAGGCTGTGCCGCAGACGATCGTGCGATTGCGCCAGGATCCGAGAGTCGAATCGGTGCAGCCGCTGCAGACCTTCGCGACGCAGTCGACTGTCTATAACGATCCTTACGAACGCTTGCAGAGCAGTCTCGATACGATGGGAATTCCCGCGGCACACGAGTGGTCGCGTGGAGCGGGAGTCCATGTCGCTGTCATCGATACGGGCGTCGATACACGCCATCCGGATCTACAGGGCCGCGTTGTCGAGAAGCGCAATTTCGTCGATGGCGATTGGCAAGCGTTCGACAACGATCGCCATGGCACGGCGGTCGCCGGCCTGATCGCCGCCACCGCCAACAATGCGCTGGGCATCGTCGGTATCGCGCCCGAAGCCAGCTTGCATGTCTACAAGGCTTGCTGGCAGATCGCGGCGGGCGACAACGCAGCCGTCTGCAATACATTTACGCTGGCCAAGGCGCTCAGCGCAGCCATCGATGCGCGGGTGCAGATTACCAATCTCAGTCTTGCCGGTCCTGGCGATCCGCTGTTGACGCGACTGATCGCACAAGCCAGCCTGCGCGGCATGATCGTCGTGGGCGCGGCGCCTGCGGATCGTCGAGCGGCATTTCCCACCGATATCGACGGAGTGATTGCCGTGGCCGCGGTGGATCAACAAGCGGCTGCACGTTCGGGCTCGCTCGCTGCGCCGGGGACAGAGGTGCTCACGTTAGTTCCTGACGGTCACTACGATTTCGCGTCCGGCAGTTCCATCGCGACGGCCAACGTGTCGGGCGTTATAGCTTTACTGCTTGCTAGGCAGCGTGTGGCAACGTCAGGCGGTCTCGTGCAATTGCTGGGAGCTACGGCGCTGTCGCGCAGTGTGAATGCAGCGGCGGCGCTGTGTGTCGTAGTGCATGATCCCACGTGCAGCGACCTTGCTCTTACTTCCTCCCCCGGTCGCCGGGGGAGGATCGAGGAGGGGGCGCTCTGAGGATATCGCAGCGTTCGGGAAGATCCGGACGTCCCCTCCTTAGTCCTGCGCCGGCGACCGGGGGAGGAGATGTGAAAGGGAGTTCCGGGTCTTCAGGTCAGCGATACACCCTTAGGCACCCGGACCACCAGCGTGCCCGCAATCTTGTCGTGCCACGCCTGGCGATTGTCGTCGAATACGATCCACAGGAATCCCAGGCCTACGGCACCGAGAGATAGAAAGCAGCTCAAGGCGCGGATGCCGGCTGTGGGCCAGTCGATCTCGCGGCCATCGCTGCGCACTACCTGCAGATTGCAGAGAATGCCGCCGATGGTCGTGCCTTTGAGCTTCCACATGATGGCGCCGTAGGCCGCCAGCACCAGCAGCCAGGTATCGCCGGAATCGTGCAAAGCGCCCAGCGCAATGGCGATGAGTAGACCATCCACGAACAGCGCACCCATGCGGATCCAAAAGCCTGCCCTCGGCAACTCCTGCACGGCGCTGGGGCTTGCTGCAGAAGGGACAGCATCTGCATCCGTGTACGTGTACTTATATGTGTATTCGTAGGGTTTTGCGTCTATGGTCGGCGTCCCGCCTTCCGCCGACACTGCGGTACTCATCATCGTCGGACCGCCCGCAGCGGCGAAAGGTGGCGCGCTCTGTTCGCGATGGGCCTTGAACGCGAGGATCAGTACATACATCACCACGCCGACACCGATGAGTTCGGTGAGCTTGTAAAGAATGAACCCGAGCACCGGCACCAGGTACAGGCCGATCAGGATCAGCCCGCCGAGGAAGACCGGGAAAGCGATGTGAGCCAACGGCCCGGCGCTGATGAAGCGGGTGAGACGGCGGCCGAGCACGGCTAGAACGACGACCTTGCCGAAGATGCCGGCGCAGAACAACGCTATCCACACGAACGGAATCAGCGCGACGCCGATGACAGTGATGGCCAGCATCACCATCAGCACGGGCGACAGGAACATGCTCAACAGCGCCGCGAGCAGTGAATGACCCGGTCGCGTCTCCAACGTGGCGACACACTTCTCGACGGCGCTGGGGTAAATGAGCGCGATACAGACATATAGAGCCAGGAATCCGAACGCCAGGCTCCAGGCCCAGCCCAGTCCGGGTTCGAGCGCGAGCGGTCGACCCAGCAGCAGGCAGTGTTTGAGCCAAGTACGCAGCCAGTCGAAATGGCCCATCGGCAGCGGAAAGGAAATTTCCTGGACGGCGCCATGCACGACTGCCGCCGGATCGCGAATCACGGAGCCACCGATGGCAATGACGTCGCCCTGGACGTCCGCTCGAGACCCGAGTTCCACGTCGCCGAAGACGGCCACTGCCGTGTCCTGCACATGGCCATTGACATAGGTATTGCCGAACACGGCGACCGCTTCGTTGGCCGGGCCGTTGACCCGCGTGTTGCCGACGATGGAGACGACGCTCTCGCTGACTTCTCCATCGCTGCTCGCGGAGCCTCCGATGGCAATGACTCCGCCGGCGCGCCGGCCTGCAGGCAGATGAGCATCATCGCCGAAATGCAGTACCACGTTGTTGAAGGAGCCGCGTTGTCCCGGGGACGAGCCGGATTCCACCGGCGTCTCGGATCGACGCGGCGTTTCTAATTCGAGGGGTTGGTCTTCGGGCGATGCCGCTGCCGGTTGCTCGATCGGAGCAGGGGCGGCAGGTTCAGGTGCGGCGGCGTGCAAGCCAAACGACAACGCACTCGCCACGGCGGCGAGCAGGAACATTCGTGCGGTGGCAGTGGTCATGAGGGGATCCATGCAGTGGTGAACGTCAGCGGCTCGCATACAGCGTGCGGTAAGCGATTGCGCCGATACCGAGCCCGGCGATATAGACGATGGCCACGATCGCAACGACGCCGTACACCCACGCGAGCGGCAGGCTGCCGACTATCGATGAGTGCAACGTCGCCAACGCCTTGAGCACGGCGCCGATCGACGAAGCGCCGAAGTGCCGGTGTAAATCGAGTTGCAGCGGCATCCGATGCAATGCGTAGACAGCAAGCGTTGCGAAGCTGGCAGCGATGACGACGAAGGCGCCTTGCGCAGCGGCCGGCCAACTGTCGAACGTTCTGCGCCACCATGCGGAGGTTGCGCGTTGCGTAGTGACAGCCAGCACACGTGACAGCAGCGCCGGAGGTGCGCGCCGCAAGGGCAGGTCATGCAATGCCCGGTCGATGAATCGTTCCAGCGGGTCGTTGCTCATGGCGTTACTCGATGCTCGATGCGATGCCACTGCGACCCAGCGAGCGGCCCAAGGCAATGCGTGCGCGATGAATATCTATTTTCACTTTGGCAAGAGAGATGCGCAGTTGCCGGGCGATCTCCTCGTAAGGCATGGCGGAAAAGTGATAGAGCACCAGCGGCACGCGCTGCGCTTCCGGCAACTCGCGCAACGCTTGCTCGATCAACGCCGTGCGTCGTTCAGTATCCAGCGCCGCCAGCAACGCATCCGCGGTGGCGACATCGACGGGCGGTTCGTAATCCTCGTCGTCGGCGTCGCGCAATTCGCAGAACAGTCGCCAGCGATTTCGATAGCGCGACAGGTAATTGATCGTGCGATGCGTGGCCACTGTCTTGAGCCAGCCTCCCGTGGTCGAACTCACGCGCAGCTGCTCGAAGTTCTCATAGGCCTTGAGGAACACTTCCTGCGCCAGGTCTTCGGCCTGGGCATCGTTGCCCGTCAGCCGCACGATGGTTGAGAAGACCATATCCTGGTAAGCCTGCATGAAGCTTGCGAATTCATCCGGTGGTGTGGCGCTGTGAGGTGGCACGAAGGCTCGATCATCCTTTCTCACGAGAACACGGCAGGACGCGGAAAGTTACAGATATTGCCGGGTATCGTGGCGTACGACCTGCGTCACGGCATTTCGTATTGCGCCAGCGATGACGCGCGCCGGCAATCGCACTCCGGGAATCCGTGTTCTGGCAAGTCTTGTTGAAGCAGGGCGCTTTCTGCATAGTTCGCCTCCGTCCACGACCGTAGAAGCCGCAAGTCCATGTTGACGATCGAATCGCGCATTGCCGCCGAACTCTCTGTCAAGCCCGCGCAGGTCATTGCGACCGTCGCATTGATCGACGAAGGCGCTACCGTTCCCTTCATTGCCCGCTATCGCAAAGAAGCGACAGGAGGCCTGGACGACGCACAGTTGCGCGATCTCAGCGAGCGCCTGGTCTATCTGCGCGAGTTGGAAGAGCGCCGCACGGCCATCCTCAAGAGTATCAACGAGCAGAACAAGATGACCCCTAAGTTGCAGGCGGACATCGAAGCGGCGGAAAGCAAGCAGCGCCTGGAAGACTTGTACCTGCCTTTCAAGCCCAAGCGGCGCACCAAGGCAATGATCGCGCGCGAAGCGGGCCTCGAACCGCTTGCCGAAGGACTGCTCGCCGATCCGACCCTGACGCCCGCGACCGAAGCGGCGAAGTATCTGAAAGAACCGTTCGTCACCGAGCAAGGCGACAACCCCGGCGTTCCCGATGTCAAGGCGGCTCTCGACGGCGCGCGCCAGATTCTCACCGAGAAGTTTGCCGAAGACGCCGAACTGCTGGGCACGCTGCGCACGCATCTGCAGGAGAACGGCGTTGTCGTCTCCGCGCTGGTTGCCGGCAAGGAAGTGCCCGGCGCGAAATTCCGGGATTATTTCGATTACAAGGAAGCGCTGAATTCGGTGCCGTCGCATCGTGCGCTCGCGCTGTTTCGCGGTCGCAGCGAAGAATTCCTGCGGCTGACGTTGAAGCTGCCGGAAGAATTGGAGATGACCGAGACAGCTTCGGTCGCAGGCCCGAACTCGTGCGAACTCAAGATTGCCGCGCGTTACCGCGTTGCAGACCAGGGCCGGCCCGGAGATGCATGGCTCAAGGAAACCGTGCGTTGGACCTGGCAGGTGAAGATTGCCTGGCAGCTGGAAGCCGAGTTGTTCACTGCCTTGCGCGAGCGCGCCGAGGAAGAAGCGATCCGCGTGTTCGGCCACAACCTCAACGATCTGTTGCTGGCGGCGCCTGCGGGTGCGCGCATCACGATGGGCCTCGACCCCGGCATTCGCACCGGCGTCAAAGTCGCCGTCGTCGATCGAACCGGCAAAGTGCTGGAGACCGCGACCGTTTATCCGTTCCCACCGAAAAGCGATCTCGAAGGCACGCTGCATGAACTCGGCAAGCTGGCTAAGAAGCACGCCGTGGAACTCATCGGCATCGGTAACGGCACCGCTTCGCGCGAAACCGATCGGCTGGCCGCGGAATTGATCAAGCGGCATCCCGATCTGCACATGACCAAGGTCGTGGTATCGGAGGCGGGCGCATCGGTTTACTCCGCGTCGGCGCTGGCGTCGCATGAACTTCCCGACCTAGATGTGACGCTGCGTGGCGCGGTGTCCATCGCACGGCGTTTGCAGGATCCGCTGGCGGAGTTGGTGAAGATCGATCCCAAGTCCATCGGCGTGGGCCAGTACCAGCACGATGTCAGCCAGTCGCGCCTGGCGAAGTCGCTCGACGCGGTGGTGGAAGATTGCGTGAACGCGGTGGGTGTCGACGTCAACATGGCTTCTCCGGCGCTGCTGGCCCGAGTGTCCGGCCTCACCACGACGCTTGCGGAAAACATCGTCGCGCATCGCAACCAGAACGGCGCGTTCGCCAATCGGCAATCGCTGAAGAGCGTGCCGCGGCTTGGGCCTAAGACTTACGAACAGGCTGCGGGATTCCTGCGCGTGGTCGGGGGCGATAATCCGCTCGATGCTTCCGCCGTGCATCCGGAAGCCTATCCAGTGGTGGAGAAGATTCTCGCCGAGCTGAAGAAGCCGGTGAAAGAGATCCTCGGCGACAGCGCGACGCTCAAGAAGCTCGATGCTGCTCGCTACACCAACGAGCAGTTCGGCTTGCCGACGGTTCGCGACATCCTGCTCGAACTGGAAAAGCCGGGTCGCGATCCGCGCCCCGAGTTCAAGACAGCGACGTTCAAGGACGGCGTGGAGGAACTGAAGGACCTGCAGCCGGGAATGGTGCTCGAAGGCGTGGTCACCAACGTGACCAACTTCGGCGCGTTCGTCGATATCGGCGTGCACCAGGATGGCCTGGTGCACATCTCGATGTTGTCGCAGAAGTTCGTCAAGGATCCTCGCGAAGTCGTCAAAGCGGGCGACGTCGTCAAAGTGCGCGTGCTCGAAGTCGACGTGCAGCGTAAGCGCGTCGCGCTCACTATGAAGCTCGACGAAGCTGCGCCGCGCGGACGCCCAAGCGAGAACGCGTCGCGGCCGATGGATCGCAGCAACGATCGACGACCGCAGGCGCAGCGTCCGCAACAGCAGCGGCAACAGCCACGTGAACAGTCAGCACCGCAGGGAAATGGGATGATGGCGGATGCGTTCGCACGGGCGTTGAAGAAGTAAATCTCGCTGTCTTGCCTCTTATCGCTGCCGGCGAGCGGGGCGATAGGAGGTTCTCCGTTGACATGTCACCGCCATCGATCATTGGCGGGCTGTCGTCGTGCGTGGCCGCCACGACCTTGCAGCAAAAGCCGGCGCTTGCCGGCATTTCTCCGACTCGTCGTTATGTAATGAACTCCTGCTGAGTTTTGGTCACTCGCGAAACTGCGATGATCCTTCCGTCTTTATTGCCGTGAATCCGCCACGATCCGCCCGCTGAACGCTTGAGATAGTTTCCAGCGAAAGCAATCCTCCTACACGTCGCTGCGCAGCTACAGCAGTTGCTGCATAAACAAAAAAATAAGGAACCGCAAAGTGCGGGTGATCGTTCTTCGCGAACGACGCTGTCTGTCCGTTGAGACGGTTGACGGTGCTCGTGCGTGCGAGTGAAGTGGGTGACATGCTGATAGGTCGGTTGAAAGAATGAATGGAGTCAATCGATGAGTACGACGGTCGACTTTGTTGCAGTCAAGCCGGCGGTCACCGAATCGATGCGCGTGCAGACATTGCGTGGGACCGCGTGCCTGTTGCTCGTGGCCTTTCATGTGATCGGCGCGACCAGCACGCAGGGGCTGAATTTACCGGCAGATTCGCCCTATGTGATCTTCACCAAGCTGTTCATGCACCTGCGCATGCCGCTGTTCGCCTTCCTTTCCGGCTTCGTCTATGCCTACCGTCCAATGACGGATGCGCGTGAGTTCCTGGGCAAAAAGCTTTCGCGATTGCTGGTGCCGCTGCTCGTCGTGGCGACTGCATTCTTCATTACACAGCAGAGCACTGCCGGCGCGAATTTCAAAATGCCGTTCGCCGACATGTGGACGATCTACGTGTTTCCGTACTGCCATTTCTGGTTCCTGCAGGCCATCATCGTTATTTTCGCCATGACGGCGGCGATCGAGCACTTCAAGTTGATGCGGACTCCGCGAGCTTTCCTGGCTGTATTTACCGGCATTCTGGCGGCGCACTTCCTGCTGCCCACGACGGACTTTCTGAGCATTTCTCGCGCGCTCTTTCTTGCGCCGTTCTTTTTTGCGGGTATCGGGGCCAACCGCTTCCGCGACTATCTGCAGAGCGTCAGTGTGCGTTGGGTAGTGCTGGCGGCGTTCCTGCTCTCGTTCAGCGCCTACGCAGCCGTCTGTTTCATCGATACAGCGCTGCTGCCGGAGCAGCAGACCGTCTGGGCGACGCTCATCGGCTTGTCAGGCTGCCTGACGCTCATGTACCTCATGCCCAGCGTGCGCTGGCTGGGATGGGTCGGCGGCTTTTCTTTCACCATCTATCTCTATCACGTGTTCTTTACCGCCGGCACCCGAATCGCGCTCCATCGTCTCGGCGATTTCAACGTGCACGATCACGTCATCATGGGCCTGGTGCTCGGAATTGCGGGGCCGGTCCTGTTCGAACTGGCCGTGCGCCGCTATCGTATGGGCCGACGCGTCCTGCTCGGCCAATCGTAAGGCCCATGGTGAGGCAATATTGAAAAAAATAATCGGGATACTGGCGCCTTCGCTGGCGCTATGCGTAGCCCTATGGGCCGGCAATGTCAGCGCCGAGACTTCGCTGACACGTTTCGAGAACCAGATCGTGAGCATGGAAGGGCAGCCCATGCCCGAGCCCAATGGCATCGTGGTCGCGGGCAGCTCGACCATTCGCCTGTGGAGCACGATCAAGACCGATCTGGCGCCCCTGCCCATCGTGCAGCGAGGATTCGGTGGCAGCACCGCTGCCGAGCTCAACTACTATCTCGACCGCATCGTGCTGCCTTACAAGCCGCGCGCCGTGGTCATCTATGAAGGGGAGAACGATCTCGCCGAGAAGATTGCGCCGGAGCGCATCCAGTCGGAGATCAAGTCCATCGTCACCAAGATTAAGGCTGAACTGCCTGAAGCGCGCATCTATATCATCGGCGTCAAGCCCAGCATCTCGCGTTCGTATCTGTTGCCCGCCACTGCCACGACGAATGGCCTGCTTGCGGCGCTTTGCGCGAAAGACCCGCGCCTGACCTTCATCGATGCAGGTAAGGGATTGCTCGGCGCCGACGGCCAACCGGTGCGCAAGTACTTCGGCGAAGACCTGCTGCACCTGAGCAGCGAGGGCTACAAGGTGTGGACTGCAGCCATCCGGCCCATTCTGCTCGCCGACGACAAAGAGAAGGTTCCCAAGGCGCCGACCGACGTCAAGGTTTACAAGTAGCAGCAGGTCAGCTTCTCACGCGAAGTTTCCGGTCTGAGTGCGCTATCTACCTTGCGTCCTCCTCTGCGTTCGCGCTGACGACCAGTTGGCGGCGGTCAACGGCGTGCCGGCGGCTCAGCGTAATCGTACCCTCACCATCGATGAGTCCCGCGATATACGCGGCGTCGACGGGTGAGAGCGAGGCGACTTCCCTGTATGTGCCCATAGCTGGCGATAGCTACGCCTTGTGTTCTAAAGAAAGGCGCCCTTCTGACTGGCTAAGTCAGAAGGGCATTGGTGGAGGCGGCGGGACAGTTGTTCCATCTCTTTCGAGACGGCCTGGACTATGCCTTCATCCTTGCGTCATCGATCGTTCGATGTCGCGAGGAGCGGGGCGTCTTATCCGATGCTTCCCGCACCCATCGGTGTCGAGATGAACCAGATCCTAGTGCCGGCTCGGTCCGCGGACTTCAGCCAGTCTATGAGTCTCTACAGGGCAGAAAGAGTTGGCCTCTCTCCACCCCTCGGCGTTGCCAGGTCGTCCGTTGACGACTTGAGGGTTCACCGAATGAGCCCCGTTATCACTTTACCCTTACGGGTAAAGGCAACCATTTCGCTATCCTTAGCTCGTTAATCGAACCCGCGTCCGCAGGCACTACGCTACAAGATCTACATGCATAGCCACGTTTTTGTATCTCGCCGCGTGCTACCCAACGGGCAGGAAAAACACGAAGCCAGCTTCAGAGCGTTTTAGCGAGTCGGCCTGGAGCACACCGAACACGCGAGCTTGTGAGCGCGTCCCCCGATTCTGGATGCACAAGCACATACCAGGCGGAGGTTAGGCGGGATTAAGCCGCCAGAGCGTAGTTGTCGTCGTTTGCAACTAAAAGTTTGTAAGAAGTTTTACGAGCACCTTACAGCTCGACAGGCACCTGTAGTTTCGCCACCCACGTCGAAGCCGATCGCCCCCGGGGACGCAGGTAGTGTAGGGGTAGGGCGGGGAATAACAAGGGGTGGTGCGAAAAAGGCGCGACGCCACCCTCAAAGTCCGCTCAGCGTCGCGAACTCTTCATCAAGCGTGATTTCTCGCGCGCCCAGTCTCGATCCTTGGAGGTCTCACGCTTGTCGTGGTCCTTCTTGCCTTTGGCCAGGCCGATACGCAGCTTGACCCGGTTGTTCTTCCAGTACAGCTCGAGCGGAATCAGCGTGTAGCCGCGACGTTCGACCGCGCCGATCAGCCGACTCAGCTCCGACTTGTTGAGCAGCAGCTTGCGAGTGCGCGTCGGCTCGGGAATGACGTGGGTCGACGCGGTGTTCAGCGGCGACATGTGCGCGCCGTAGAGATAGGCCTCGCCGTCCTTGATGAAGCAGTAGGCTTCTTTGATCTGCGCACGACCGGCACGCAGGCTCTTCACTTCCCAGCCGAGCAGCGACATGCCTGCCTCGTACGACTCCTCGATGGAGAAGTCGTAGCGCGCCTTGCGATTTTCCGCGATCAGCGGATTGTCGTCGGTCCGGAGTTTCTTGGTCATGGAGGGCGCGGATTGTAACGGCACACGGCAAGGTTGTGGAAAAATGCGGGCAGCGGACGCCCGATCGCCGTGAATCGTTGCGGCCCGGCGACGGATAGCAAGCCTGCGACTGTTACACTGCCCGGATGCCGTTGAAAAATGTATGCGTGAAGTAAAGCGCAGCGCGCTGGTGCCTTATACGCCGGCACAGATGTTCGCGCTCGTCGCAGACATCGAGCGTTACCCGGAGTTCGTCCCATGGGTTGCGCGCGCCCAGGTGACGGAGCGCACCGAGACGACGGTCGTGGGCAGGCTCGAGATGGATCGCGCCGGCGTCCACGAAACGTTCACTACGCGTAACGTGCTGGACGCACCTCACCGCATGGACCTGCACCTGGTGGAAGGTCCGTTCAAGATGCTCGAAGGCACCTGGACGTTCGAGCCTCTAGGCGAGCGCGGCGCCAAGATTTCCCTGGTCATGCGCTTCGAATTCGCTAACCCGGTTACCGTGCTGTTGTTGTCACGCAGTTTCGAAAAGAGCTGCGGTGAGTTGGTCGACGCCTTCGTCGGCCGTGCGCGGCTGGTTTACTCGACGACTTGAGCGATGCGGCCACCGTCCGAGCCGCCTCCGACTGCGAACACACTGCGGATCGCCGTCGTGTACGCGTTGCCTGCACAGCAGCCGCTGGTCGAACTGCAGATGCCATCAGGTGCGACTGTCTTACAGGCTGTCGAGCAGTCGGGCTTGCGTGAGCGGTTTGCCGAGTTGTCTGGAGGCGAACTCGCGTGCGCCATTTTCAGTCGAGTAGTGCCTTTGTCGGCGCAATTGCACGACGGCGATCGCGTCGAAATCCTGCGGCCTTTGCTGATCGACCCCAAGGAAAGCCGCCGCCAGGCGGCGGCGAGTGCAAGGCGTGCCGGTTCTAAGTCAGGTTGATGCTGGAGTCGTGACCGGTACGATGTTCGCCGCGCTGGTGGCTGCCTTGTCGGAACGGTCGATGCGGTTCACCTTGTCGGCATCGAAGAACACGATGAAATGCCGCTGCTCGGCCCGGTGCCAGCGACCACGCTTGAGGTAATAGACATAGTCCCAACGCGAGCTGGTGAACGGGTCCGCCACCATCGGCGTGCCGAGCAGTGCGCGCACCTGAACGCGAGTCATTCCTACTGCCACGCGATCGATGTCCTTGGATTCGAGGAAGTTGCCCTGCTGGATATCGATGCGATGTACGCAACCGAGCAGCAGCCCGACTACAACGAGCAGCAGCACTCTGATCCCATTTCTGGGCGCATTGCCTCGCATTGATGTGAAACCTTTCGCGTTCAGCATGGTTTACTTGGGATTACTTGGGTGAAAGGGCTGTGGCTGCGCCGCCCGGCGTACGTGATAATGCGGGCGCATCATACTTAAAAGTGGCCCGGGCTGCAGCGCCGCGCGCCGGCCGGGGTTTATCTAGAGGACACGCATGGAAACGAACGATCTGCGCAAGGCGGGCCTCAAGGTCACATTGCCGCGCATCAAGATTCTGGAAATCCTCGGCACGACGCAGCCGCGACACATGAGCGCGGAAGACATTTACAAGCACCTGCTGGAATCTCACGAAGACATCGGCCTTGCCACCGTCTACCGGGTGCTGACCCAGTTCGAGGCCGCTGGCCTCGTGACGCGGCACCATTTCGAAGGCACGACGGCGGTATTCGAACTCAACGAGGGGCAGCATCACGATCATATCGTCTGTCTTGACTGCGGCAGGGTCGAAGAGTTCATGGATATAGGTATCGAGGAGCGGCAGAAGGCGGTGGCAGCCAAGCTGCAGTTCGAGATCAAGGATCACGCGATGATCCTGTATGGGCGATGTAAGAGGGTGTCTTGCCCGTATCGGGACAAAGAGGGGGGGCGCAGTCGGGTGGCGGATTGATCTGTCGGGATCTTGCTTCGCGTTTTTCCGGCTTCGCCGGGAGGCCCTCACCTGCGCTGACTACGTTAGCGCGACCTCTCCCGAAACCGGGAGAGGTAAAACTCACTTCCGCTTCGCCTTCTTCTTCGGCGTTTCCGCACCCACGCGTAGCATCTCCGCTGCGTGTTCGCGGGCCTTATCCGTAATCGAAACACCGCCCAACATCCTTGCGATCTCCTCGACGCGTTCATCCGCCGTCAACGTATGCAACGAAGTGCGCGTCGTTTTGCCGTCCGTCAGCTTCGCCACGCGAACGTGAGCGTGAGCCTGGCTGGCGACCTGGGGAAGGTGGGTGACGCAAAGGACCTGCGCCCGGTCGCCGAGGGTGCGCAACTGGCGGCCGACGATTTCGGCGACCCCACCGCCGACACCCGCATCGACTTCGTCGAACACCAGGCAGGGCAGGGCATCGGTCTGCGCCGCTGCCACCTGGACCGCCAGGCTGATACGCGACAGTTCACCGCCCGAGGCGACTTTCGCCAGCGGCCGCAATGGTTGTCCCGGGTTGGCGCTTACGAGAAATTCCACTTCATCGGCGCCGTGCGGACCGACTGCATCGGCAGCAAGACCCCGCACATCCGCCTGAAACTTGCCGCCCGGCATACCGAGCCGCTGCATCAAGGTCGTGACGCTCTCGCTCAACTGGGCGGCTGCCGATCGTCGCGACTTCGATAACAGGTTGCTGGCGCCGCGATAGATGGTGTCCGCTTCCTGCAATCGTGCTTCGATGTTGCCTGCCGACACCGCGAGCGCATTCAGCGCTGCGAATTCTTCTTCCAGTGCGCGATGTGTGTCGAACAGCGCGGTGGGTTCGACGCGATGTTTGCGGGCAATGGCCTCGACCGCGGCGAGTCGCTGTTCGACCCATTCCTGGCGCCCGGCGTCCGCGTCGAGATTCGACTCGTAGCGCGACACCGCTTCGAC
Organism: Steroidobacteraceae bacterium; assembly: GCA_040509875.1. Taxonomy (GTDB): domain Bacteria; phylum Pseudomonadota; class Gammaproteobacteria; order Steroidobacterales; family Steroidobacteraceae; genus Steroidobacter. The sequence goes on from JBEVKB010000057.1 coordinate 65,633, forward strand.
GGCTTCACGCATGGCAATCAACGATTCATCGATGGCCCGCACCATGGGCGCGAAGTCCGCGTCCAATTCCTGCAGGGTGCGTGCGACCGTCAGCGCTTTCGATAGAGCCTGTTCAGCGGTGAACTCCTCTCCATCGCGCAACAGTTCCGCGATGCCTCGGGCGCCGGACGCGAGCTTGCCCCGCTGCGACAGCTTGAGTCGCTCCGCTGTGAGTTCTTCGATCTCGCCGGCTTTCAGGTCCAGCGCTTCGAGTTCGCCGAGATGGTAACGCAGCAGTTCGAGGCGGGCTTCGCGCTCCTGCGCCGACGATGTCGCTCGCTCATGTTCCTCACGCAAAGCCGCCAGTGTTTTCCAATGGCGTCCCACGGTCTGTAACAACGCATCGTTCGCCCCATGACGATCGAGCAGCTCGCGCTGCGGACCGCGACGCATGAGCGATTGATATTCCATCTGCCCGTGGACATCGACCAGCGCTTCGCCCAACTGGCGCAATGCCTGCACTGGCATCGACTGGCCGTTCACGTAAGCGCGCGAGCGACCGTCACTGCTGACGACTCTGCGCAGCACGCATTCGCCTTCGTGCTCGATCGATTGTTCGCTGAGCCAGCCCAGCGCCGCTGCGTTGTTGGTGAGCGAAAACGTTGCCGAGACTTCGGCACGCTCCGCGCCGTGGCGAACGACTTCGGCGCCCGCGCGTCCGCCTGCGGCGAGCAGCAAGGCATCGACCAGGATGGATTTTCCCGCACCGGTCTCGCCGGTGAGGACGGTGAGACCGCCGCTCAGTTCGAGCTCGACGGCATCGATGATGGCGAAGTCGCGAATCTGGATATGGTTCAGCAAGATCTTTCCATGCGCATCGGTCGTAGGTCAGTCGTTGTTCTCTTCGCTCGCGACACGCTCGCCGCGACCCCAGCGCAGCTTGGATCGCAGGATGCGGTAATAGTCGTAGCCGGCCGGATGCAGCAAGGTTACCGCGATATTGGCGGGCTTTACCTGCAGCCGGTCGCCCGGACTCAGTTCGCCGAGAGCGCTGCCGTCGCAGGTGATCTGCGCGCGCGTGTCGACGCGCTCGATCAGTCGTATCTCGATGACGGACGCGGCGGGGACGACGATAGGCCGATCGGACAGCGTATGCGGACAGATGGGCGCGAGCACCAGTGCATCCAGGCCCGGATAGAGAATGGGTCCGCCGCAGGACAATGCCTGCGCCGTCGAGCCCGTGGCCGTCGCGATCACCAGGCCATCGCCACGATGCGTATTGACGTAGCGCTCGTCGATCCAGGTTTCGAAATCCAGCATGCGACCGGTCTGCCACTTCTGCAGCACCACGTCGTTGAAGGCGTTACCGCAGCGGTCAGGTTCGCCCGCACGTTGTAACTCGGCGCGCAGCATGGCGCGCCGGTCCTGCACATAACGACCCTCGAGAATTTCATCGACGCGGTCGCGCATCTCGCCCGGACCGATGTCGGCGAGAAAGCCCAGTCGCCCGCGATTCACGCCCAGCACCGGCACTGAATGCGCCGCAGTCAGGCGCGCGGCGTGCAACAGTGTGCCATCGCCGCCGATCGAGACCATCAGGTCGACGGAACTGCCGAGGCTCTCCTCGGCTTCGCGTCGCACCGGCGTTTCGCCGAAGGTGACAGTGCTGGCCGCATCGACGACGACGTTGCGGCCCCGCTCGTGCAGGTGTGACGCCAGCATCTGCATGGACTCGATGACCCGCGGATCGGTGAAGTTGCCGAGCAGGGCGATCGTTCTGAAGGGGGCGGTTGGCGACATGGGACGTCTTTTAGCATGCGGATCGTGTTTTGGCATGACCGCCCCGCAGGCGTCGCCGGTGGCCATGTTGCTTGACTCTGTCACACACCGTGCTAGCGTGCCGTCGGAACAGGTTGCCGCTCGCGAAAATGTGTTCTGTCACATGGGCTTGAGCTCCAGGCATTCCTCCTGCGGTCCCGATCGCCCGCAACGGCAACGGTCCGCTGCGGCATTCAAGGTTTTGTACGGCGGCTACGGTTGACTGATGGGCCTCGATACCAACGACGATCCGCTCAGCGAGCGCGCCCAGCAGTTACTCAAGCTGCTGGTCGAAAGCTACATCCGCGATGGACAGCCCGTGGGCTCGCGCACGCTATCGCGCGACTTAGGGATGAAGCTCAGTGCGGCGACCATCCGCAACGTGATGTCCGATCTGGAGGACCTGGGCTTCGTGCATTCCCCGCACACTTCCGCAGGTCGCGTGCCGACAGACAAGGGTTACCGGTTCTTCGTCGACACGCTGCTCAAGTACCAGCCGCTGGAAGACCACAAGGTCGCCGAGATCCAGCAGCGATTGGGCCAGCACGCGGACGATCCGAAAGCGCTGGTGGCCGCCGCTTCGAAAATGCTGTCGAGTGTCACGCGGCTCGCCGGTGTGGTGACCCTGCCGCGCCAGAGCCACGCCGCGCTCAGCCAGATCGAATTCATGCCACTGTCGGACAATCGCGTGCTGGCCATCCTGATCGTCAACGGCCGCGAAGTGCAGAATCGCATCCTGCAGCTGGAGCGGCCTTACAACAATGAAGAACTGCGCCGCGCCGCCAACTATCTGAACCTCGAGTTCGGCGGCAAGGAATTGAGCGCCGTGCGCGATCATCTGGTGCATCAACTGCAGGAGACGCGCGAGAATCTGAACGAGGTGATGCTCGACGCCATTCGCCTGGTACAGCACGTGGTTGCGCCCCAGCCGTCGCAGACCGGACGCATGGAATACGTGATGGCGGGCGAGACCAACCTGATGAACTTCGCCGAACTGTCGAACGTGGAAAAACTGCGACGCCTGTTCGATGCGTTCACCCAGCAGCGCGACATCCTGCACTTGCTCGACCAGAGCCTGCGTGCCGAGGGCGTGCAGATTTTCATCGGCCAGGAGTCGGGATACACCATCCTGGATAACTGCAGTATCGTCACGTCGCCTTACACGCTGGACCATGAGGTGGTCGGCGTCCTGGGCGTGATCGGCCCCACGCGCATGGCCTATGAGCGGGTCATCCCCATCGTGGACATCACCGCCAAACTGCTGGGCTCCGCCCTGAATTCGAGAGTTTGACCTCACCCCGCCGGCGGGAGCGGGACGCGCTCACCGCTCTTGAATTCGTCCGATCCGCCCGCACGTCCGCAGCGGCGTGGACGCCGACCACGCTCAGCCAATCAACGCAATGACGGAGTTCGCAAGCGCTATGACCGTTCCGAATGAGAATGCCAGTCCCCAGGATCAGGATAACCGGCCGGAGGGCACCAGCGAGCAGGCAAGCAACGCTCTGGAAGTGGCACTGAAGGATGCCGAAGCGCGGGCGGCCGACAGTAAGGACATGTACATGCGGGCGCTCGCCGAACTGGACAACGTCCGCAAGCGCGCGACGCGCGATGTCGAGCAGGCGCACAAATTCGCTATCGACCGCTTTGCCAATGATCTGATCGGCGTGAAGGACAGCCTGGAGCTGGGCCTGAGCGCTGGGGCCACCCTCGACGGCCTGAAGTCGGGCACCGAGGCCACGCTCAAGCTGCTGTCGCGTGCCTTCGAGAAAGCCGGACTGGTCGAACTCGAACCGCAGGGCGAAGTGTTCAATCCGGAGTTGCACGAGGCGATGGTCACCCAGCCTTCCGCCGAACACGTGCCCAACACCGTACTGCAAGTGATCCAGCGCGGTTACCAGCTCAATGGCCGCCTGTTGCGGCCCGCACGGGTAATAGTTGCGCGGGAGCCGTAACAACGCGACTTGTCACGTGCCTTGAAAGAGGGCGGCAACAACCGCATGTATCGGACACTGAATCGATTTTACATTCGTATCAACTAATTCAATTTAGCAAGCTTTGAGGAGTGAGTGGCCATGGGTAAAGTTATCGGCATCGATCTCGGCACGACCAATTCGTGTGTCGCGATCATGGAAGGCGGTAAACCCCGCGTGATCGAGAACAGCGAAGGCGATCGTACGACCCCCTCGATCGTTGCCTTCACGAAAGACGGCGAAGTGCTGGTCGGCCAGTCCGCCAAGCGCCAGGCCGTGACCAATCCGCAGAACACGGTATTCGCCGTGAAGCGCCTCATCGGCCGCCGCTTCGAAGACAGCGTCGTGCAGAAAGATGCCGACATGGTCCCCTACAAGATTGCCAAGGCCGACAACGGCGATGCCTGGGTCGAAGTCCAGGGCAAGAAAATGGGTCCGCAGGAAGTGTCTGCGCGCATCCTGCAGAAGATGAAGAAGACCGCCGAGGACTTTCTCGGTGAGCCCGTCACGGAAGCCGTGATCACGGTGCCTGCGTACTTCAACGATTCGCAGCGCCAGGCCACCAAGGATGCCGGTCGCATCGCCGGCCTCAACGTCAAGCGCATCATCAACGAGCCCACCGCGGCTGCATTGGCCTATGGCCTCGACAAGCAGGGCGGCGATCGCAAGATCGCGGTGTACGACCTGGGCGGCGGCACGTTCGACGTGTCCGTGATCGAAGTGGCGGATGTCGACGGCGAGCGTCAGTTCGAAGTGCTCGCGACCAACGGCGACACGTTCCTCGGCGGCGAGGACTTCGACAAGCGCATCATCGATTATCTCGGTGAAGAGTTTAAGAAAGAGAGCGGTGTCGACGTGCGTCGCGATCCGCTGGCGCTGCAGCGCCTGAAGGAAGCCGGCGAGAAGGCGAAGATCGAACTGTCGTCGAGCCAGCAGACTGAAATCAACCTGCCGTACATCACTGCCGATGCCTCGGGTCCTAAGCATCTCAACATCAAGCTGACGCGCGCCAAGCTCGAGTCGCTGGTGGAAGACCTCGTGACCAAGACCATCGGTCCGTGCCGCACGGCGCTGAAGGACGCAGGACTTTCGATCGGCGACGTCGCCGAAGTCATCCTGGTCGGCGGCCAGACGCGCATGCCGCTGGTGCAGAAACACGTGAAGGATTTCTTCGGCAAGGAGCCGCGCCGTGACGTGAACCCCGATGAGGCAGTTGCCGTCGGTGCTGCAATTCAGGCGGGTGTGCTCTCCGGTGAAGTGAAGGACGTGCTGTTGCTCGACGTGACGCCGCTGTCGCTCGGCATCGAGACTCTCGGTGGCGTGCTGACCAAGCTGATCGAGAAGAACACCACCATTCCGACCAAGGCGAACCAGACGTTCTCCACGGCGGACGACAACCAGGGTGCGGTGACCATTCACGTGTTGCAGGGTGAACGCCAGCGGGCGGCGGACAACAAGTCGCTCGGCCAGTTCAACCTCGAAGGCATTCCTCCGGCGCCGCGTGGCATGCCGCAGATCGAAGTCACTTTCGACATCGACGCGAACGGCATCCTGAACGTGTCGGCGAAGGACAAGGCCACCAACAAGGAACAGAAGATCGTGATCAAGGCCTCCAGCGGCCTGTCGGAAGACGAGATCAAGCGGATGGTGACGGATGCGGAATCGCATGCGGAAGACGACCGCAAGTTCCGCGAACTGGTGGAGACGCGCAATCGCGCCGATGCACTGGTCCACACCACCGAGAAGACGCTGAAGGAAGTGGGCGAGAAAGTGCCGCCTGCGGATCGTGCGAAGATCGAATCGTCGATTGCAGATCTCAAGCGCGTGCTGGGTGGCGACGACAAAGACGTCATCGAGACCAAGGCGAAGGCAGTGTCGGAAGCGGCGGCTTCGCTCGCGCAGCAGACTTATGCGGAAGCGGGCGATGCGGGCAAGGGGCCGGGTGCCACTAACGGCGCCGGTCCGGCCGGTGGCAAGGAAGACGTACTCGATGCCGAGTTCGAAGAGGTCAAGGACCGCAACAAAGGCGCGTAACGGCGCCGGCTCATAAGGAGCCCATTGCAATGAGCATCGCGATGAACTGAAATCGCGGTCGACTGGCGCCGCCGCAGGACTCGTGCCTGCGGCGGCCCTTTGTTATATGGGATGCGGATCTTTCTCTTATCTCCTCGCCGGTCGCCGGGGGAGGCGGTAAGAGGGCGACCTTGACGTCAGCTAAGTACCATCGTTCAGCAGATCAATCACGGTTCGAAGACGGATATGTCCAAGCGCGACTACTACAAGGTGCTCGACCTAGCACGCACGGCGACGGAAGCCGAAATCAAGAAGGCGTATCGGCGGATGGCGATGAAGTTCCATCCCGACCGCAATCCCGACGACGCCGAGGCCGAAGGCAAGTTCAAGGAAGCGAAGGAAGCCTACGAGGTCCTGACGGACGAACAGAAACGCGCGATCTACGATCAGCACGGCCATGAGGGTCTCGCTGCCCGCGGCGGTAGCGGCCAGAATGCGGCCGATGCCTTCAGCGATATTTTCGGCGATGTGTTCGGCGATATTTTCGGCGGAGCACGTCGCGGCGGACGCTCCCAGGTGTTTCGTGGCGCGGACCTGCGCTATGACCTCGAATTGGATCTGGAGCAGGCGGTGTTCGGCCACTCGGCCGATATCGAATTCGCGAGCCTGAGCGAATGCGAAGTGTGTACGGGCAGCGGCGCCGCTCCCGGTTCGAAGACAGTCACCTGCGAAACCTGCAACGGCGTCGGCCAGGTCCGCATGCAGCAGGGTTTCTTCCAGGTTCAGCAGACTTGCCCGCGTTGCAAAGGCCGCGGACAGGTGATCAGTCAGCCGTGCGACAACTGCCTGGGGCAGGGCCGCATTCGCAAGAAGCGCACGATTGCAGTGAAAGTGCCCCAGGGCGTGGACAATGGCGATCGCATTCGTCTGTCGGGCGAAGGCGAGGCAGGGCGCAATGGCGGTCCCGCCGGCGATCTGTACGTAGAGATTCGAGTGCGCGAACACGCGATCTTCGAACGCGAGGGCAGCAACCTGTCGTGCGAAGTGCCGGTGAGCTTTGCTACTGCTGCACTCGGCGGCACGGTGGAAGTGCCGACGCTCGAAGGCAGCGTTTCGCTGAAGGTGCCGAACGAAACGCAATCCGGTCGTGTGTTCCGTCTGCGAGAGAAGGGTGTGAAACCGGTACGCGGCGGGCCAACGGGCGATCTACTTTGCAAGGTCCACATCGAAACGCCGGTGAACCTCACCGAAGAGCAGCGCGAACTGTTGCGCAAGTTTGCAGCAACCATGCAGGACGGCTCGCGTCACAGCCCGCGGGAAAAATCTTGGTTCGATGGCGTGAAGCAATTCTTCGGCACCATCAGTAGCTAGCGCGGGAAGACGACATGCCGAACGAACTGCGCATCGCCATTCTCGGCGTCACCGGTCGCATGGGACGCGCGCTATTGCAGGCAATCGACGAGCTGCCAGGCGCAGTTCTCGCCGGTGCCAGTGCGTCTGCAGGCAGTCAGTGGATCGGCCAGGATGCTGCGGCTCCCGGCGGTGGCAAGTCTCGCGGCGTCATCATCTCGAGCGACGCGGCCACCGCAGTTCGCGATGCGCAGGTCGCGATCGATTTCACCCTGCCTGCAGCGACGGCTGAAAATCTCGCCGCCTGCGCAGCGGCGCGCTGTGCGCTCGTGATCGGCACGACGGGTCACGACACGCAAGGGCAGGCCGCGATCAAATCAACGGCGGCGCAGATGCCAGTCATCCTCGCGCCCAACACCAGCCTCGGCGTGAACCTGTTGCTCAAGCTCGCCGAACTCGCTGCAGGTGTGCTGGACGACAGCTACGACCTGGAAATTTTCGAAGCGCACCATCGACACAAGAAAGATGCGCCTTCAGGCACTGCGCTGGCCCTTGGCCGTGCGGTCGCTGTGGGACGCGACGTGTCTCTCGACGAAGTGGCTGAATACGCGCGTCATGGTGCAACGGGCGAACGTCGTCGTGGCTCTATCGGCTTCTCCGTATTTCGCGGTGGCGATGTGGTGGGCGATCACACAGTAACGTTCGCCGGTGTCGGTGAGCGAGTGGAGCTCACTCATCGCGCATCGGATCGCATGGCGTTCGCGCGTGGCGCCATGCGGGCTGCGCAATGGCTGCATGGCAAACCTGCGGGGCTGTATTCGATGCAGGATGTGCTGGGACTTCGTGATCGATAGATTATCGATCACGAAGTTCGGCCTGCGCCGCGCGCGGAACCGCTGACCAGCGTGCCAATCTGCAACGCTGCGTTTTTGCGGCTTGCCGTTTGGCTGCTTTCGCGTACACTTCTCTCCTCAGCACGCGGGATAAGTTTCAGTGCAGCGGGATCGGCCAAAGGCCCCTCCCGCTGTCCGCATGCCTGCGTGAAATTAACTGACAACGGGAGCCTCCCTTGCTGACACCCGCTGTACTTGCGCTCGAAGACGGTACGGTTTTCCACGGCCGATCCATCGGCGCTCGTGGCAATACGACCGGAGAGGTGGTGTTCAACACCGCCATGACGGGCTATCAGGAAATCCTGACGGACCCTTCCTATTGTCGCCAGATCGTTACGCTGACATACCCGCACATCGGCAACACCGGCGCCAACCCGGAAGATCTCGAATCGTCGTCGGTGTACGCCGCCGGACTCATCATTCGCGATCTGCCGCTGCTGCATTCCAGCTGGCGCGCCGCCGAATCGCTGGAGAGCTTCCTGCAGCGGGGCAAAGTCGTCGCGATTGCCGACATCGACACTCGCAAACTCACGCGGCTGTTGCGCGAGAAAGGCGCTCTCGCCGGTTGCATCATGGCCGGCGAACAGGTCGATCCCCAGGTCGCGGTGCACGCGGCGAGGAAATTCCCCGGCCTGAAAGGCATGGACCTCGCCAAGGTGGTCTCCACCAAGCGCGTGTACCAGTGGAACGAGGGCACGAACTGGGCGCTCGAAGTCGGTCCGCGCCAGCGGCCCGGCCAGCGCACGCATGTGGTCGCGTACGACTACGGCATCAAGCGCAATATCCTGCGCCTGCTCGCCGACTGCGGTCATCGCATCACGGTCGTCCCCGCACAGACACCGGCGGAGAAAGTTCTCGCCATGTCGCCGGACGGCATCTTCCTCGCCAACGGTCCCGGCGATCCGGAACCGTGTACGTATGCCATCGAAGCGATCCGCGCGTTCCTGCAGACCAACATCCCGGTGTTCGGCATTTGCCTCGGCCACCAGCTGCTCGGCCTCGCCAGCGATGCGCGCACCGTCAAAATGAAATTCGGCCATCACGGCGCCAATCATCCGGTGCTGGATACGAAAACCGGGCGGGTGCTCATCACCAGCCAGAATCACGGCTTTGCCGTTGACGAGTCGACGCTCGGCCCCAACCTGCGGGTGACGCATCGCTCGCTGTTCGACGGATCGCTGCAGGGCATCGAGCGTACCGATGCACCCGCGTTCAGTTTCCAGGGACATCCCGAAGCTGGTCCGGGTCCGCACGACGTGACGTCCATGTTCGACCGCTTCACCACTATGATCAACGAGCGGCTCGACGCGCGTAATTCCGCACGGGAAATCGCACGCCGCGCCGTCGAGCGCTAGCCGTCTTCGGCTGCCTCGAGATTTTGCTACAGGATCGCAATGCCGAAACGAACTGACCTCAAGAGCATTCTGATCATCGGCGCGGGGCCGATCGTCATCGGTCAGGCGTGCGAGTTCGATTATTCTGGCGCGCAGGCCTGCAAGGCGCTCAAGGAGGAGGGCTATCGCGTCATC
>JBEVKB010000058.1:0-35051 GCA_040509875.1 Steroidobacteraceae bacterium
TTCCTCTTCTTCGGTGAACGGTGATCCCCAGGTCGCGTCGGTCATTTGGCTTCTCGTCTATGCAATGGGTCAGGCAATGGGTCAGGCAATGGCGCGACAATCGCGCAGCCGTTGAATGTGTGCGGCGCTGTAACCCAGTTCGAGCAGCACCTCTTCCGAATGCTGGCCGAGGCGTGGCGCGCTACGTGCGGCGCCAGCTTCTGACCGGGAGAAATTGACCAGCGAGCCCAGACAGCCGACGACGCGTCCATAGTGAGGGTCGTCGACTTCCACGACCAAGCCCTTGTCGCGGGCAACTTCATCGTCGACCAGCGCCGACCAGCCGTCTTCGACGCAACGTTCGGCCCAAACGCCGGCAGCGCGCAGGAGACTCAAAATATCTTTCGTACTGCGATCGCGGATGCTCGCGGCAATCAGGCGGCGCTCGCCGGCGCCCCACTGCGATCTCGGCGGCAACCACAGGAGCAAGGCATCGGCCAGTCTCTGTGCACTGTCTGCATCGCGAGCGGCAACGGCAATCCAGCCGTCTCGGGCCTGGTACAGGCTCTCCGCTGGGTGAAATCCGGTCTGCGCCGGATCGAGCCGGGACACGCCGGAGAACCGGCCGTCCGCATGGCCGATGAGTTCCGACATCAGGAACAGCGCGGTGTCGAGCAGGCTTATATCGACATCGGCGGCGCGAGCTTGCGTCTGCCGGCGCACCAAGCCGACGAGAATGCCGATCGCACCCAGCGCTCCGGTTGCGAAGTCAACGAATGGGGATCGGTACCACAGCGGCGGATTGCCTTCGCCGCCCGCGTGAACCTCATGACCGGCAAGCGCCTGCATGACCATATCGAATCCCGGGTTGGCTGCTTTGGGCCCGGCGCCGCCGTACGCAGTCGTCTGCGCGACGATGAGGCGAGGATTCACTTGGCGTAACGACATCGAGTCGACGCCCAGGCGTTCAGCCACGCCCACCCTGAAGTTGTGGTGAACCACATCAGCCGTCGCACACAGCTGCAGCAGCAGCTCGCGACCTGCCGGAGTCTTCATGTCGACACACAGGCTGCGCTTGCCGCAGTTCGACGCGTACACCGTGCGATAGCCGGAAATGGTGGCGGCGCCACCGGGCGGATCTATCTTGATGACATCCGCGCCCAGCGACGACAGCAGCCGCGACGCGAACGGACCGGCGACGAAATTCCCGAGATCGAGGATGCGGATTCCTGCGAGCGGGGTCGCCGCCGCGGCGTGTGGCGGCATAGGTCGATGCGATTCGCTCGGGCGCACGCCGACGGGACTACCTACGAACCTCACGTCTTGCGCGTTTGTCTGCAGGATGCCGTTGTGTTCGACCTGCGCATCGGCCCAGCATTCGCCGGGCTCAAGGACCGCCTCGGCAGCGAGACCGGCGCCTTGCAATGCCTTCACCAACTCTGCACGCCGCCACTTGCGGATCTGCGGCGCGATGAGTTCGCGATCGCCGAAATATTTGTCGATGGGCGCATTGGGTCGCGGATTGCCGCGATCTTCAGGATCCACCGCCGCATCGATGCCGAGCACTTGATACAGCTTGCGCACGGCGCCGGGAACACCCATGGCGAACTGCACGTAATCGCCGTCGGCACACTGGAAAATCAGGTGTCGCACGTCTTTGGGCGTGATGGTGTTGAACGCGGCGTCGGCGTTGTCGGCTTTCATCCAGAACGGCGACCAGAACAACGCTGTGCCTTGTTGCATGGTGGTCGTCACAACCTGGCCTGCACCGCTGCGCGTTCGTTCGAAGAGCGCGGCCCAGATGCCGAGCAATCCCAGCAATGCGGCGCCATAGGTAGGCAAGCGAACGGCGAAACACACGGGGCGTGCGCTGAACTGCTCGAAACTCAAGCCGGTGCGTGCCTGCATCAGCAGGTCGACCGCATGCGTGGCGTCGCTGAGATGCGCGGCAAGGTCGAGAACCACGAGTCTTGGATGCGCGGCTGCGATGGCCTGGACATCGAACTTCCAATCCAGTCCGGGAAAATCCTCGCCGCCGACGAGGCACACGTCGGCCGTTGCCAGGAGTTCATCGAGACGGTCGGCGGCAACGAAGCTTGCGTTCGAACGCCACGAGCGATGCGCGGGATAGATAGTGTCGAAAGGATCGCCGGTGGGAGGAGCGATGCGCACGACGCCAGCGCCTTGCTCGTGCATGAACTTGGAGACGAGGGCGGCGGACATGCCGAGGCCCAAGTCGAGGACGAGAAGGTTTGCAGACGCTCGGGAAGACTCGGACGCCCCCTCCTCGGTCCTCCCCCGGCGACCGGGGGAGGAAGTGAAAGAAGAGGCGACCGCCTGTGATATACCCCAAAGTCTCGCGGCGGCCTCTTCATCCAATGCATGTGGCATCACTCCGCCCGGCCGTTCGATCGAGCCCGGCGGTGCCTGTGCGCAATCCTCGAGATACAGGCCACCGACTCCTTCGAGTTCGGGCGCGACCGCTGCCCAGATCGAGGTGGCCGTGCCTTCGTCCGCGGTCTTGCGAATCGGCGCCATCATTTCCTCGAGATTGGCGAACTCCTCGGCCGACATGTGCCTCATGAGCTGCGTCGACAGGATGGCGCCGGGCATGACCGCATTCGCCGTCACACCGCGACTGGCGAAGCGCCTGCTGAATTCCACGGCGAACAGGATGTTTGCACTCTTCGACTGGCCGTATGCTCCGGCCGGATCGTAGGCACGCGAACGAAAGTTGAGGTCGTCGAAATCCACCGGCCAGCGGCGATGGGCGCCCGATGAAAGCTGCACGATACGAGCTGGCGCCGCGCGCTCCAGGTTTGGCAGCAACAGCATCGACAGCAGGTGATGGCCGAAATGATTGACGCCCATGTGCGTCTCGAATCCCTCGGCCGTCACCGACTGCGGCACGCGCATCACTCCCGCATTGTTGATCAACAGGTGCAGCGGCGTGTCGCCCCAGCGCCTGGCGAAATCGTGAATCGACGCGAAGCTTGCGAGGTCGAGCGGCTCGTGCTGCCAGCTGCCTTGGAGACCGGCATCGGGCGGCGGCGAACTTCGCGATGCAATGACCACTCGTGCGCCTGCTGCGAGCAACAGTCGCGCCGTGTCGAGGCCGAGGCCGCCTGCGCCACCGGTCACGATTGCCGTGCGCCCGGATAGGTCATGCCCGGCGATCACTTCCTGCCCAGTGGAGCGCGCACCGAATCGGGAAGTGATCCGTTCAATCATGCCTGGGCATCGCCGCTGATAGTTTCGCCGTGCATCGGTTCGTCGGCGACATACCCACCGCAGCGGCAAATGTGCGCGCCGGAAGGCAAATTCGCAATGAGGGCCGCTGGAAGTGACATCGCCTGGCGCTGCCTATTCCCAGCCGTAGATCTTCAGCGTAGTCTCGCCGGCCCGGAGCCGTTCGATGATTCCACTCTCCAGCGCAGCGCGCCGGGCAGCCGAATCGAGCGTCTGTGGGACTTGCTCGCGCCCGATGACGACCACGCCATCTTCATCGCCGCACACCAGGTCGCCTGCGTTCACGACCACGCCGTCGATGAGCATTGGATGATTCACCCAGCCGCGTGCGCCGAAATCCTTGCCCGTGCCACGAATGCATAAGCCGCGCGCAAATACGGGAAATCCAATCTCACGCAACAGCGGGACATCGCGTACGCAGCCATCGATGACGAGCCCGGCCAGTCCACGAACCTGCGCGGCGGTCGACATGATCTCGCCCCAGTAACCGTGGTCGTAGCGGTCGCTCACATGCACGACGAGCACATCGCCGGGTTCGGCAGCATAGATCGCACGATGCAGCCACAGATTGTCACCGCCGGGCGAATGCACGGTGACCGCGGGACCGTAGACGCGAAAGTCCGGCGCAACCGGTTTGATCGCCTGTGGCAGCACGCCGATCTTGCCCGCTGCTTCATGCAGAGTCGCAGTATCGAAGGCGCGTGCCGCCTCGACCTGTGCCGGGCTCACGCGAGTGAAGCGCCGCTGGATGGTCTCTTCAGGATTCAGTCGCGTGTCTGGCATCGCGGCGCTCATGTCTTGGTCTGCAACTGGTGGTAGCGATTCGCCTTGCGCGCTTCATCGAGCCGGACGCCGGAGCGCACCGATTCCCGAATGCGGTTCTCCGCCGTTTCGATCTCCTCGGCAGTCGCGAGCACTTTTTCCTCGTGCTCGCGTGGGATCACGATCACTCCATCGGCGTCGCCCCGCAGGATGTCGCCCGGCTGCACGCGGGCATCGCCGATGTTGACCGGAATATTCGTGGCCTCGACTTGCACGCGGTCCTTGCCGGTGCGCATCCAATGGCCGCGCGAATACACCGGATATTTCAGCTTCAGGCACATCGCGACGTCACGGCAGATGCCATCGATCACTGTGCCGGCGATGCCGCGGCGATGCGCGATCTCGGTGAGGATGTCTCCCCACACAGTCGCGTTGTCACGCCCATCGTTGTCTAGCACGATGACGCTGCCGGCCGGCACGTCGTCGATGTAATCGCCCACCGTTCCCGGCGGCGTAGCGGCAGGTCCGTACAGAATCGTGTAGGCGCGGCCGGCCATGCGGAAGCCGCTATCGCGTGGCGCGATTCGATAGCACTGGCCGTTGACGCCCAGTTTGTCCAGCGCATCGCTCAGCGACGCTGTGTCCAGTTTCCCGGCCCGTTCGACATTGGCATCCCGCTTGATCTCGAGCGTCACGTCAGCTCCTCAACATGTTTTCATAGTTGCCGCCCATCACCTGGCTCACCGGCACGCCGGCGAGCAGCGCCTTGGCCATCGCCGCTTCCTTCGCGACGATGGCTTCGGCGGCGTCGAGCACAGCGGCTACATCCGCAGCGGCAATGAAGACGACGGCGCTGCCGTCGGCAATCACGTAGTCGCCTGCATTCACCGTGACGTCACCGATCGCGACCGGCACATTGACGCCCTTCTCGACCACGCGACCGCGCGCCGTAAGCGCAGTGACGCCACGTGAGAACAAGGCGAAGTCGTAGGCAATAGCTTCGTCGATGTCACGCACCAGTCCATCGGAAATGACACCGGCAATGCCGCGCAGGCTCGCACCCAGCGTGAGAATGCCGCCCCAACTGCCCGCTTCGATGCCGGTGCGTTGTTCTACGACGATGACGTCGAGTGCACTGCCGAGTTCGATGGCGGCGCATCCCAGGTGCCGGGGCGGCCCTGGTGGCGGCGCGCCCGTGCCGAGCTTCATGGTGATCACTCGTCCTGCGACCCTGCCTTTGCCGGATCGCTGCGGCAGCCCGCTGACGACGCCGGTGAGCTTCAATCGATCGAGCGCATCGGAGACGGCGCAGCAGTCGAGCCGTCGCAGGCGCTGGACGCAGATGGTCGCGTCAGCCGTGTTGTCTACATTGCTCATGGCTTCGCATCGAGCGTCGCGAGCCGGCTGAATACGATGCGCGCGTTCTTCTCGTAGATGGCTTCGCGATCCGCAGCGGTCAGGAACTCGATGCGGTCGATGGTGTACTTGAAGTCGTCCATGGGACGGCCCGTAGCGAGGTCGATAGCGCCACCGCTCCCCGGACGTTCGGTGCCGAACAGGCAACGATCCGTGCCCACGGTCTTCAGCAGCAGTTCGATCGACGCCTTGCTGTGGACATCGGTATCGAACCACAGCTTGCGCAGCTGCTGATCGAAGGTCGTCAGGTCCGCGGGCGGCTTCGGCAACTCGGTACCGGCCCAGCCGGCCTTCTCCAAATCGGTGAAGTACTTCGCAATGTGCTCGTGATGCGCCGCCTGCTCCATGAACCAATGCGAGCGCCAGCGGCCGATCTGATAAGGAATGGAGCCGCCGCCATGGCTGATCATGATTTTCAACTTCGGGTAGCGCGCGAATACTTCCGAATGCAGCAGCGACGTGATCGCAAGACTCTCCTCGGTAGCGAAATGCTCGTCGTAGGTTTCCCGGCCGCAGCAGCCGGCGCTGTGGATCAATGCCGGCAGATCCATCGCTTCGAGCTTTTCCCACAACGGATACCAGTAGGGATCGCTGAGCCGCGGCGACGTGCCGCCGCCTTCGGCCGGATCGGGATTCAGCAGTACGCCCACGAAACCGAGTTCGTTGACGCAGCGGTCGATCTCGTCGAACACGATCTCGATGGGCTGGCCGTCGACCTGCGGCAGGCCGGCCATGCCGCGGAAGCGCGTCGGATGCATCTGCACCGTCTTGTGGATGCAGTCGTTCTGCAGCTCGATCCAGATGCGCACGTCTTTCACCACGCGATGCGAATGCATCAGCGAGAACGGCCGCGGCGAGATGAGCTGCACGTCCGTTCCCACCTGGTCCATGATGCCGATGCAGCGCTTCGCCGCTTTCACCAGTTCTTCCTCGGGCAGGTAGCGCTTGATGTACCAGGCCTTGGAGTGCTGGCCGTTGGAGGCTTGCAGGATGGTGCGGATCGCGAACACCGCGGCGGGCGTCAGGATATGGGCGTGAGCGTCGATGATCATGTGAATGCTATCTCCAGGTCGCGAAAGCGAGGCCGATGCCGGTGCCGGCTGGAGTGCGGTACACCGGGATGTATTCCATCCATTGATTGCGCAACGGGCCGAGAGCGCCGCCGAGCATGATCCAGTTCAATGCTTCGGACGATCCGGAGCGGAAAGAATGCGGCGGCATGGCTCGCAGCGTCTGGCCGTCGCCGTCGCGCAAAGCATCCAGTATCTTGCGGTCGAATTCGGCATCGGTCGCGAAATGGCTGAGGCCGCCGGATGCGACGATGGCGATGCGCTTGTCATCGGCAATCGCCTCGACAGCCGCACGCAGATCCTGTCCCACTTGGTAGCAGCGCGCAGGCCGCAGCACGTTGGGTGGAAAGTAAGTATTGAGCAGCACCGGCACCACCGGGATGCGCTTGCCGCGAAACAGGCGCTCGATGACGAAGCCGTAGGCGTGGCCGAAGCCAGCCTCGGTCGGATCGGTCACCTCCGATGACGCGCCAAGGTCGACATTGCGCTCGATGAGCTGATCGATGAGTGCCTTCGAATACGCGCCGGCGCCTTCGTGAACGTGCGCGGCGTCCTGGCTGTAAGTCTTGAGCGCAGCCTGGTGCCAGGCGGGCAGTTCGGTGACGCCGTCACCCGTCGGATGCATCACCAGCTTGTCGCCGTAGAAAATCGCGATGGCCGGCATGTGCGTCAGGTTGAACAGCTCGTCCTGGTCGTCGCCGATGATGATGACGATGTCGGGATTCGCCGCGGCGAGATCGTCCGCGAGCCGTTCGAGCGCAGCCTGCGACGCGAGGTGCTGCTTCCTGAAGTGTTCGAGCACGGCTACGTCGGCATAACGATTGCCGGTGGCGGCGGCGAGTTGCTCGTAGCTCAACACGGTGCCGTCGCAGAGCTGGATCTTGGTGCGCTTGTAATCGTCACGCGCCCGCTCCACCCACATTTCCGGCTGCATCGCCAGCAGCGGACTGTGGGACGTGCCAATGCCGATGACTATTTCGCTCATGCCCTGCCCCGAAAACCAGAATGCGTCACAGGAACACCTCGCGGTGTTCCTTCGCGGATTGAAGAATTGCGAGACATGCTTCCACCGTGCCCCGCGCGAATCGTCCGTCGTGCGGCGCTGGCTTGCCCTGCGTTACCGAGATGTAGAGTTCGTCGAGAACTTCAGCGCGACCGGGCCGCCCCGTCACGGCGGGCAAAGGAATTTCACGCACGCCCTCGCGCGAGTACAAAAGAACGCCGTCGGCGGACTGTCGCAAGTCGCCCTGCTCGCCCGTGACCACCAGCGTGCCGAAGTGCGGCTGATGCTTGGGCGTGGCCTTCGCCAGCGACACTGTGCCGCCGTAACCGTAACGAGTGCCGCGTTCACGTTCTTCGGCCTGTGCATCGGCAAAAGTTTCCCAACTGCGCTGGGTCGCACCGTGCGACGGCTTCTTGTCGTAACCGCCTTCGCCGATCCAGCCGTGCAGTTCGTCGCTGTCGAAATGGTCGTAGCCGCTGTACACGATGGAGGCGGCGCTGCCGTTGGCGAAGCTGAGCAAGGCTGTGCAGCAGCCTTCGGTGCGACGACGCGGATCGAGTATCCAGGTCACCGCGCGTACGCTCTTGAGCGGCGAGGCCACGAGGTATCTCGCTATATCCACCTGGTGCGGAATCTGGTTGAAGAGAATCCCTCCGCCTTTGGACGTGTCCAGTTCTTCGGGGCGACGCGGGCGATAGAGAAAGTCGGTGTAATTCGCCATCGCCAGCAGCGCCACCTGCCCGATGGCATCGCTCTCGATCAATTCGCGCATCTTGCCGACAGCAGGTGCGAAGCTATGTGTGTGGCCGACGATCATTACCACGCGATTGCGCTCGGCTGCCTCGATCATGGCGTCGCAATCGGCAAGAGTCAGCGCCATCGGCTTCTCGACGATGACGTGCTTGCCATGCTCGGCAGCGAGGATCGCCTGTTCGCAGTGGAACTGATGCGGTGTCGCGATGTAGACGGCGTCGATATCGGCGCGTCGTACCAAGCTGGCGAGATCCGCAAACACCGGCGCACTCTGATCGCGTGAGAAATTGCTTCGCAGTTCCGGATTGATCTCGGCCGCTCCCGCCAGCGTCACCCGCGGATGCTGTGCAATGACCGAGGTCATCAGCGCACCCGCCATGCCGAGGCCGACGACTCCCACACGCAGTTCAGCGTTCGCCGCCATGACTGGGTGAACGCTCGAACTCATGCCTTGTCAGGATTGCGTACGCGGGCTTCCTTGCCGTACTCCGCGATGAAGTCGTCGAAGCCCGCGATATCGCAGATCTTGCTGATGGCGCGCACGCGGAACGCATCCGCGTCCGACGTGAAGCCCGGTGCATTGCCTTCCTGCAACGCGCGCACCATCTTGAGAAGCGTACGGCGCGCAGTGACGATTGCCTTGTCGGCGCTCACCAGGTGCTCGTGGCCGCGATCGAGAATTCCCGGATCGGCGCCGCCGATCTTCCGCGAATTCTCCGCCAGCGCGCGGTCCTGGTCGTGTACGCCCCAGATGCCGGTGAAGTTGACCGTGCGCTGCATGTCGCGATCGATTTCGTAATCGTTTTCCTTGCTGGCCACGGGCAGGAAGGTGTCGATGATGTAGCCGTCGCTCAATCGATATTTTCCCGGCGTCATGCGCGGCGGGAACAGCGCGCCGCTTTCGTAAGTATCGTTTTCCGTGGCGCTGAAGGGCCGGTCGTCGCGATAGCCGAACGTGAACACGTTGACATGATTGTCGTCGATGGGTGTCCAGGCGCGGCCGCCGAACGATTGGAACGGCCCCGGCGCATGCGGAATGAAACTGAACATGGGCGCGACCCAGTGATACTGGCGCCAGAAATACTTGCCGTCGAGGTTGCGGCGCGCACCGTAGGTGTAGCCGGTGGTCGTCTCACGGATCTCCATCAGCGGTGCAGCGTCCGTTGCCAGCTGTGCGCCGGCTGATTTCATTTTCGAACTCTCGGCGTCGAAATCCTTGTGCAGCCAGCTGATGTGCGAGCTGTCGATCTCGCCTTCCAGTCCCTGCAGCCAGTTGGTCCGCTGCAACCAGCGGGCGGCGTAAGCCTGGCCATCGGGAGCACTGGCGTAATCGAAATGAGGAAACGGCGGCACGGCGGCGCGCTCGCCCATGTACACCCACACGACGCCATTCGCTTCGCGTGTCAGGTACGCAGTGATCCTGGCCCGCTGCTTCATGTCGCTCTTGTCGGAATCCGAAATGTTCGGGATTTCCAGGCATTCGCCGTCGGTGTTGAATTTCCAGCCGTGATAGGCACAGCGCAGTCCGCACTGCTCGTTGCGACCGAAGAACAGCGGAGCTCCCCGGTGCGGGCAGTAAGCCTCGACGATGCCGACCTTGCCGTTGGTGTCCCGGAATGCCAGCAGGTCTTCGCCGAGGATGCGCAGGCGCAGTTGCCCCGCATCCGCTTTCAGTTCGTTCGACATGACGGCCGGCAGCCAGAAGCAGCGGAACAGGTTGCCCATCGGCGTACCCGCCCCGACCCTGGACAACAGCTCGTTGATCTCTTTGTTCAGCATGAGAGGCTACTTCCCGCTCTTGGATCGTTCTGGCAACTGGTTGCGCTCGTCCTGCCTGAGCACCAGGTCCCACAGATCCTTGCCGATCGGCGCGCTCTGTTCTTCCATGATGTGGCCGATCAGTCCGGCGCAGCGACCCACGAGCGAGAACCCTCTCGCCAGCGGCGTCGGCAGGTCCATGTCGGCGATCATTGCGCCCACTGCACCGGCGGTGTTTGCAGGCAGGCGGCGCTTCAACAACTGCGTGCTGGCGGCGTCGATGGCGAGCAGCAATTTCCAGTGCTTGCCGAAGTAGCCGTTACGCTGCGAGACCTGTTGGAGCGCCGGAATGCGCGGATCGCCGTCGACGTGAATGTTGTGGCCCATTCCGTACAGCTGCTGTTTCGCCGCGCGGCGTTCCTGGATGAGCTGGGTTGCAAGACTTGCGATCTCTTCATCGCCGGCGTCGGGGCTGAGTCGCGCCACGTACTCACGCAGCATCAGTGTCGCGTTCTCCATGGCGCCGAGAAATACGCTGCCCGCACCAAGCAATCCCGCAGCCACTGCAGCCTGCTGCGCTTCAGGCGCTCCCATGTAGGTCAGTCGCGCCGCGACCGCGCTCGGAGTCAGGCCATGATCGGTCACAGTGACCAGGATGGCGTTGATCATGTCGCGTTCATTGCCACGGCATCCGCGGCCCAGAATGACCAACATCATCATGTCGATGAAGTCGATCTTGCCGATCAGTTCAGTCGCGAGATCGCGGCCGCGCACCGTGATGCGATCGACTCGCGTGTAACCGATTTCCGTCTTGATCACGACTGGACTCCTGCGGTGCGCGTCACCAGAACTGCATCGAGCGCGAGCACGCCCTGCCCTTGCGGCCCCACCCACACCGGGTTGAGTTCCAGCTCCTCGAGATCATCGGCGCGACGCGTGACGAAATCGGAAATCGCGAGCAGCATGGCTTCGAGTGCGGCAGCATCCGCCGGCCCTTTGCCGCGAAGGCCCTGCAGCAGTTTCGAGCAACGCGGCTCTTGGATAAGTTCTCGCGCCGTGCTTGCAGTCAGCGGCAATTTGCGACGGGCGACATCTTTGAACAGCTCGACATAGATGCCGCCCAGTCCGAAGGTGATGATGGGTCCGAACACCGGATCGCGAACCACGCCGATCAGCGCCTCGAAACCACCGCTGGCGGCCATCTTCTCGATCAGGATGCCGTCGACTGCAGCGTCGGGAGTTGCTTTGCGAACGCTCGCCGTTATTCGTTCGAAAGCAGCACGAACCGCGCTTTCATCGGCCAGCCCGATGGCAACGCCGCCGATATCGGATTTGTGAGTGATGGCGGCGCTGACTATTTTTGCGACCACCGGGTAGCCAACTTTGTTGGCGATCTGCACGGCTGCATCCGCGCTCGTCGCGATACCACCTTGCGGGACCTTCACTCCGTATTGCGCCAGCAAGGCTTTCGCCGCAGGCTCGGTGTGCGTAACTAGTTCGCCTCGTGCCGTCGCCGCGGTCGGCAATGGCGTCCATGTCGGTTCGAAACTCGTGCGCCACGCACCCCAGTCGATGACACGACGAACCGCTTTCACCGTCTGCTTCACGCTGCGCGTCGGCATCAGTCCGCCTTTGACGAGACTCTGAAAACCGCCGCCGAGACGATCGGATTGCCAGATGGGCACGATCGGGACTTCGGTCTGCTGCTGGGCGCTCACCACCATGTCGGCGATGGTGCTGGTGATTTCCATGTAGTCGCATGGAAACGGGTACAGGATCAGATCCACATCGGGATCATCCGCCACTGCCTTGAGCGTCGCGCGGCCGACTTCGGGATTGGTGATGATGTCGGAGGTGGCGTCGACCGGATTCTGGATGGCCGCATAGTCGGGCAAGGAAGTGCGCAGCGTGTTTAATGTCTGCGCAGAGAAAGTAGACAGTGTGAGGCCGCCTTCGCCTACACCGTCCGCCGCCAGTGCGCATGCGCCGCCGGAGAAACCGAATACCGCGATCTTCTCGCGGCCGGTCGGCAAGCGACGCGGGCGAGTGAACAACGCCGCGGTGTCGATCAGCTCGTCGATGTCATCGACTTCGACGATGCCCACCTGCCGGAATACCGCCGAGTTGATCGCGGCGCTGCCGGAAATGGACCCGGTGTGCGACATCGTCGCCTGCATGCCGTAATCGGAACGCCCGATCTTGAGTGCGACGACCGGCTTGTTGCGTTCGGCCGCGTACTTCGCGGCTTCGATCAGCTGGGCGCCGTCGCGAATGCCTTCCATCGCCGTGGCAATGACCTTGATGTCGTCGGCGTCCGCCATGTAGCGAATGAAGTCCGCCACCGTGAGGTCGACTTCGTTGCCGGTGGAAGCCCAGAGACCGACACCGATGCCGCGTTCCATGGCCTGCAGGACGCAGCGGCCGATGCCGCCGCCCTGTGTGGCGAGCCCGATGGGACCGGGCAGCTGATCGATCCGGTACGAGGGCGAGAACATCAGGCCGAAGCGTCGATTCAGATTGCAGAAGCCGGGGGAGTTCGGCCCATAGATGCGCATGCCTGTCGTACGTGCGATCTCAGCCATCTCTGCTTGCACTGCCTGCCCGGCTGCGCCGAGTTCGGCAAATCCCGAGCTGAACACCAGGCTGTAACGAACACCACGCGCGGCACAGTCGCGCAGCGTCGTGAGCACCGATTTCGCAGGCACCACCAAGGCGGCAACGTCCGGCGCCACAGGCAGGTCGCGCACGTTGGCAAAACACTTGATATCGCGGATGGACGGCTTGTTCGGATTGATGAAATAGACTTCGCCGCGGAAGTCCGAGTAATCGAGCAGGTTGGAGACCGTGCGCTCGCCGAGACTGCCGGCGCGATCCGACGCGCCCACGATCACTACCGATCGCGGGGAAACCAAGCGATGCAGCGGGTTCTGCTCGGCGAGGGACGACCCGGCCACGCCGACGATCGCTTGGGACATTGAATTCACTGCTGACTCCGTACTTGCCGCGGCACGCGAGATGGCGCGTCCCGACTGCGATCCGAGTGGACCGTTGGAAGTGATGCTACGACGATATACCGTCGGTGTCTACGGTATTTCGTTGTACGACGAATCCATGATCGCTGCGACAACTGCGGCCGGCGAAGCGCTCTGGCCATGAAAATCGGCTTTTGTCGGAGGGATTGCGCTTCAGCGGCGAGGTATCGACGCTTGCCACAGGTAGCGACGCGGACTTCGCTCTTTACGAACAATCGTCGAATGAACCGGCGTCGTGGCGACGGAATCGCGGCAACCTGGACAGCGACCGAAACCATTCTACGATATATCGTTGCTATATATGATATCTCGTTGATGCGATCCGCGGCGACTGTTAGGCTGGGGCCCGCCGATTCCGCACCATCAGGGGAAGTTGAGTGAACGCCGTACCTGCCTCGAGCGATCGTCCACCCTTCCTGGCACGCAACCTGATCGACGGAGCCTGGAGCGACGCGGCGTCGGGCAAAGCGATCGATGCGCGCAATCCTTCCACCTACGCGCTGGTAGGCTCGGCGCCCGACAGCGACGTGGTCGACGTGGATCGGGCCGTGAACGCGGCACGCCAATCATTCGAATCCGGCGCGTGGCGCAATCTCACACCGGCCATGCGCGCCAGGATCCTCTACAAGATCGCCACGTTGATCGAACAACGCGCGGCCGAGATTGCAGAACTGGAAACGCGCGACAACGGAATGCCGATCACGCTCGCAACCGCCCTGGTGAACTCCGGGGCGGAGACGTTCCGCTACTTCGCCGGCTGGTGCACCAAGATTCGCGGCGAGACCACGGACATCTCGGCGCCCGGCGAATTTCACGTCTATTCGCTGCGGGAACCCGCAGGCGTCGCAGCGCTGATCGTGCCTTGGAACGTACCGTTCATCATGGCTTGCAACAAGGTGGCCACCAGCCTCGCCGCCGGCTGCAGCGTGGTATTGAAACCGGCGGAGGAAACTCCACTCACGGCGGCTCTGCTCGGGCAGATCGTGATGGAGGCCGGCGTTCCCGCGGGTGTGTTCAACATAATCTATGGACGCGGCGATGTCGCGGGGGCCGCCCTCGCCGCGCATGCGGATGTGGATAAGATCAGTTTCACCGGCTCGACGGCGGTGGGACGAAAGATCGTGATTGCGGCGGCCGGCAATCTCAAGCGCGTTTCGCTCGAGCTGGGCGGTAAATCGCCGGTGATCGTGTTCCCCGATGCCGACCTGGACAAGGCTGCCGCTGGCATCGCTCGCGGCGTGTTCACGAATTCAGGGCAAGCATGCATTGCCGGCTCGCGCGTCTTCGTACATCGGGACATCCAGAAAGAACTGGCGCTGCGGCTCGCTGCAATCGCCGGACAAATGAAAGTCGGCGATGGCTTCGAGGCCGGCGTCAATCTCGGCCCGTTGATTTCGCAGCGCCAACTGGATCGCGTCGATTCGCTGGTCGCTGAAGGCTTGCGCGACGGCGCTGAAGTGATCACGGGCGGTTCGCGACCCGATCGCGACGGCTACTTTTTTCAGCCGACTATATTGACGGCGCCGCGCGCGGGCTCACGCATGCTGCGCGAAGAAATCTTCGGTCCGGTGGCGAACCTGTTGCCGTTCACGGATACGGCCGAGGTCTTGCGACAGGCCAACGACACCGAATATGGACTGGCCGCAGCGATCTGGACTCGCGATATCGGCACCGCGCATCGCATGGCCAAGAAGATCAAGGCCGGCACGGTATGGCTGAATTGCCAGCTGATCGCCGACCGGTCCATGCCCTTCGGCGGCTACAAGCAGTCGGGCTGGGGGCGCGAGAACGGCCTGGAAGGTCTCGATGCTTTCCTGCAATCGAAAAGCGTCTTCGCAGCGCTGTGACGTCCTCATTCCCGAGCACCTCGTGCTGGAGAGACCTGCTTTGAAAGTACGAGCGGCCATCACACGCGCGAAAGACGCGCCATTCAGCATCGAGCCGATGGAACTGGCCGACATCCAACCCGGCGAAGTCCTGGTGAAACTGATCGGCACCGGCATCTGTCACACCGACCTCGCCATCGTTCACCAGCAATTTCCGATCGCGTTGCCGTTCGTGCTCGGGCACGAGGGTGCAGGCATCGTCGTGAAAGCTGGCGTCGACGTGCATGCGCTATCCGCAGGCGATCATGTCGTGCTGACCTTCGAAAGTTGCGGAGCCTGCGGCAGTTGCCGGTCGAGCCATCCAGCCTACTGCGACAATTATCCGGCGCTGAACTACGGTCGCACGCGGCCCGATGGAACGCCCTACTTCACCGATTCGGATGGCACAGCGATCGCCGGACGCTATCTCGGCCAATCGTCGTTCGCCACACACGTCATCGCCACGCCGCGCAACGCTGTCAAAGTACGCGACGACATCCCGCTCGAAATGACATGCGGCCTGGGCTGTGGATTCATGACAGGCGCCGCGGCCGTGATGGGGCTCGAGCGGCTCCGACCGGAGTCTACATTCGCGGTGCTGGGCACGGGCGCACTTGGTTTCGCCGCGCTGTTCACCGCCCGCATTCTCGGCTGCAGGAATCTCGTCGTCATCGATCGCCATGAATCGCGATTGGCGTTGGCGCGCGAACTCGGCGCCACTGCGGTCATCAACACCAGCAACAGCGACCTCGCGGCTCGCCTTGCCGAACTGGGCGGCGTCGACTTCTGCATCGATACAACAGGCTTCGCGCCGGTGATCGAACCTGCGATCAAGGCGCTGAAGCGTCGTGGCACCCTGGTCTTGCTGGGAGGCAGTCCGCAACGTGTCGCTTCCATCGACGTCGTGGCGCTGCTCCAGGGCAAGACGCTGCGCGGCGAGATCTTCGGCGATGCCGATCCTCACCGCATCATTCCGCAGCTGCTCGACTGGTATCGCGCCGGACAGTTTCCGATCGACCAGCTGATTCGCACGTATCCGTTCGAACAAATCAACGCGGCAGCGGCAGACGCTGCCGCGGGCGTGACGGTGAAGCCGGTGCTGTTGTTTTAGGGGTTGACCTGTAAACGATATACCGTGACTATCAACGGTATTTCGAAAACAATGAAATGGGGGATTGCATGACCGACCCGGCCGCCCAGATCGATTTCAGTCGCGCCAAACAACTCGGCAACCAACTGCTGGTGCAACTCGACAGCCTGCGCGAAGCCGCGCCGATTGCATGGAGCGCCAAGCAGAATGCCTGGATCGTCACCGGCCACGCCGAGGTGATCGAGGCGTTTCGCGGCGAACTGCCGCTATCGGCGAATCGCCTGCCGCGCATCTTCTCCTTCATGCCCGATCCCGCCGAACGCGAGCGGCGCATCCCCTACGTGATGCAGACCTTCAGCCGCATGCTGCTCAATCTAGATCCGCCCGAACAATCCCGGCTGCGACAGCTGCTGATGAAGGCATTCAATCGCCATGTCGCCGAACATTATCGCCCCTATGCGCGCGAGGTCATCGCAGACGCACTCAACGATCTGGCTGCACAAGGCGGCGGCGATTTCGTCGAGATCGTGGCCAGGCGCATTCCTTCCCGCGTGATCGTGCGCCTGATGGGCCTGACGGACGACTACATTCCACGCATGCGGCACTGGGCTTGGGCCACGTTGTCCGGCGCCGGCGGCGGCGGCACCACGCCTGCCATCCTCGATGAAACCGAGAAGGCCTTCCACGAAATGCGCGCAGCCTTCATGGCTGAAATCGAAAAACGCCGCGGCGTTGCCGGCAACGATTTCATCTCTTCGCTGCTGTCCGCCGAAGTGAATGGCGAGAAGCTCACCGACGAGGAGATCGTCGCCAGCTGCATCATGTCGTTGATCGCCGGCCACGACACCACCGGCAATACGATCGGCCTGGGAACATTGACGCTCGCGCGCAGTCCGGCGTTGTGGAGCGAGCTGCGCAACGTCAGTCCCGAAGAGCGCCTGAACGCCATCATGGAGATTCAGCGCGTCGCCGGCATGTCGACGACCCAGGGACGCGTGGTCGCAGCCGACTTCGACTGGCGCGGCCATCATTTCGAGAAGGGCCAGATCGTCTACCTGATGGTGGCGAGCGCGAACCGCGATCCCAAGGTGTTCGCCGATCCGCTGCACGCGGACTTCCAGCGGCCGCAACAGAACAACGCCACCTTCGGGCCCGGCCTGCATCACTGCATCGGCCACCTGCTCGCGAAAATGCAGCTCACCGAATATTTCCCGGCGCTGGTGGAGCGCTTCGACGGCCTTGAGATTCTGGACGAGGAACTGGACTGGGGCACGATGCTCGGCTTTCGTGGATTGCAGAGCCTGAACGTTCGCGTAGTGCCGCGAGCCGCTCAGACCAATTGAGCGGACTCGCAACGTCGCGCGCTCTTCACACAATCGGCAAGGTGTACCCGTGGATCTGAGTCTCAAAGGCAAAACCGCCCTCATCACCGGCTCGGGGCGCGGCATCGGCGCTGCACTGGCACTCGGAATGAGCCAGGCCGGCGCGAACATCGTGCTGGCCTCACGCAACCAGACACAGCTCGACGAGGTACGCACGCGTATCGAAGCCGCAGGCGGCTCGGCGATTGCCGTCGCGACCGACATGAGCGACCCCGCCAGCGTGAAGTCCCTGATGCAGCGAGCGCTCGACAACTATCGGCACATCGATATTCTCGTCAGCAACGCCGCGGCCAGCAGCATCATTGCGCCGCTGATCGATGTCCCGCTCGCCGGCTGGCGTGCGCTACAGGCGGTCAACGTCGAAGGAACGATTTCGCTGCTGCAGGCAGCCGGTCCACACATGCTCAAACGCGGCTCGGGCAGCGTCATCATCGTGTCCAGCACGCTTGGCATGAACGGCAATCCCAACTCGAGCGCCTACGGCGCATCGAAGGCGGCGCTCAATCATCTCACTCGTACGGTCGCGGCCGAATGGGGACCGAGCGGCGTGCGGGTCAACGGACTGCTGCCCGGCCCTACGGCGACCGAACGCGTCAAGGCCGTCACCGACGATCCGGCGAAGTACCGCGCGATCGCCGCTCTCATGCCACTCGGTCGCTGGCCGTCTGCCGAAGACATGATCGGGCCGGCGCTGTTCCTCGCCAGCGAAGCTTCCGCTTTCATCACCGGACAATTGCTGATCGTCGACGGCGGACTGAGCGCCGTGTGCCGCGAAGCCGGCCAAGCCGTCATGGCCAAGCCCGCCGCTTGATATTCAACCCAGCTCGTCGAGAACACTCATGCAATTCGAAAACAAAGTCGCGCTGGTCACAGGTGGCGCCTCCGGCATCGGTCGTGCAACAGCAATAGCGTTCGCACGCGAAGGCGCACATGTATTAGTTGCGGACATCGCCGAGGAAGGCGGCCGTGAAACAGTGCAAATGATTGCGGATAAAGGCGGCGAAGCGGAGTTCTTTCGCGCCGACATGCTCAAGCACGACGACATCCGCAACATGGTGGCCCACGCCGTGACTCGCTTCGGTCGCCTGGACTGTGCGTTCAACAATGCCGGCCACCGCGGCGGCTCGACGAACGCGGTGGACTGCACCGAAGAGGAATGGGACATGGTGCTCGGCCTGAATCTCAAGGCCGTGTGGTTGTGCATGAAGTACGAGATTCCCGAGTTGCTCAAGGCCGGCGGCGGCGCCATCGTCAACACCTCGTCCGGGCTCGGCAACTTCGCTGCGCCGTTGACGAATTCCTACTCGACATCCAAGCATGCTGTGGTGGGGCTGACGCGTGCGGCGGCTGTGGACTTCGGGCCGAAGAATATTCGCGTCAACGCATTGCTGCCCGGAGCGACGGATACGCCGATGCTCGCGCCGGCGGCGAAGGGATCGAACCTGAAAATTCAGGATATGGCGCAGCGTATTCCGTTGCGACGCCTGGGAACAGCGGAAGACCAGGCCGAAGCGGTGTTGTGGCTGTGTTCGGATCGTTCCGCGTTCGTATCGGGGCTGTCGTTGATATCCGATGGTGGTCTGTCGGTGCTGCGTTAGAGAGGCAAGAGGAAGAGTCAGGGCGCGACGGTTCGACGATAGCGCCCGAGCGTCGCAAACAGCACCGCTGCGACGATCGATCCACCCGCAGCCGCCAGCAACCACGCATCGAACGAACCGGTGCGCTTCAACAACATGCCTGCCACCGCCGCACCCGAAGCCAATCCCAGCGCGAGCGCGGAATAGATCCAGCCGAAAATTTCCGAGAAGGACTTCAGCCCGAAGTAACGACCCGCGAGATACGCGCACAAATCGCCCTCCGCGCCGGATGCCACACCGAGCGCCGCAGCCGCAATGAGAGTCGCGCTCCAGCCTTCCGCGAAGTCGAACAGCAGCAGGGCCGCCGCCGTAAATACAAACAGCACTCCGCCCACTACGCTGCCATGGATGCGATCGAGCGTGAGCCCGACGATGATGCGGCCGGCAATCATCGACGCTCCGTAGATAGACGCCGCCGAGCGAATCAGCGTGTCGTCGGCGCCTTTGCGCCCGAGCAGGTCGGGAAGATTGACATGCGTACCGATGATGGCCGATGACACCAGCACCACGCCGGCGAGAATGGCCCAGAACTGGCGAGTGCCCAACGCCTCACGCAGCGACATGCCTTCGCTGACGACGGATGAAGCAGCTGCGGTCTTGGGTTGCTCACGTAGAAAGATGGCCGCCGGCAGGATGACTGCCAGCGCGATCAGCCCCATCGCGACATAACCGCCGCGCCAACCGAACTCCGCGACCACGCTCGGCAGCAGAAATGGAATGACCGCCGCCGACACGCCCGGACCGGACATCATCAAACCCAGCGCCAGTCCCCGCGACTTGTCGAACCACGAACTGACGATTCTTCCGTAAGCCGCGTAGGTCGTGCCGCTACCGCCGACGGCCAGCAGGAAATAGCCGAGATACAACGTCCAGATCGGGCCGCTGAGGCGGCTGAGCGCCAGCAACCCGAGCGCGTACAGCACGATGGACGGCAAGATGACCGAGCGTACGCCGAAGCGATCGCACAGCCTTCCTGCGATCGGTCCCGTGAGCGCCAGTCCTCCGACTAGAAAACTCGCGGCGAGCGTCACATCGGTACGTTGCCAGCCGAACTCCGCAGCGAGTGGCCCCGCAAGGAACGGCAGACTGTAGACCGACAACCCGATCATGCCGACGGCAGCGCCGGCCATCGCAGTCAACAACAGCGGGATGCCCGCTTTCAATTCAGCGACGGCGCCGGCCGGATGTGCTCCGCTCGCGCCGCCGTCGCCGATCGCTCTGTAATTTTGATTCACGAGTGGCGTCGCATCAGAAGTCGTAGCTCAGAGCCATGCCATAAGTACGCGGAGCACCCGGCGCGCCGATCGGTGGTCCGCCGTTGGATGTGCCCATCAGATTGAAATATTCCTCGTCGAGCAGGTTGCGCGCCCACAGCTTGACCTTGTAATGCTCGTTCGGCGCGGTCCAGGAGGCTTCCGCGTTGACCAGGCCGTAGCTTGGCTGTTCGAGCTGGTTGTCGGGTTCGAAGAAGTAGCCGTCGTTGTAATAGTAACCGACGTTGAAGCCGATCTCGCCCGCCGCGATCGGATGGCGATAGTCGACGGCGGCGTTGAAGGTGAACGCCGGCGTGCGCTGCAGGTCGTTGCCGCTGACATCGAGAATGACCTGCTGGCCCAGGCCCGTCACCGGATTGGTGGTGAACGAGACCGCGCCCTGGAATTTCTCGTATTCGCTGCTGAGCACGGAGGCGCCCGCCAGGATGGTCCAGCCCTCGCCGACACTGGCTTCGGATTCGATTTCGAAGCCGTACACCTTGGCGTCGGCGGCATTCTGCAACTGGGTGCTGGTGCCGGTGAAACGCGTCAACTGCAGGTCGGTGTAGTCGTAGTAGAAGCCGGCGAAGTTCAAGCGCAGGTTGCGATCGAACAGTTCGGACTTGATGCCGGTCTCGTAGGAAATGATCTTTTCCGGATTCACCGGCGGCTGCGTCGGCGTGGTGGCGTTATAGAGGCCGCTCTTGAAACCGGTGTTGACGCTGACATAGGCAAGCACACTGTCCGTGAGCTGGTAATCCAGCGCCGCGCGGAACGTCGGCTCGCTCCACGATTTGTCCGTGTCGACAGTGGAGACCAGCGCGAGCGCCGTGCGTACAGTGGCGTCTACTTCCTTGTCGTCCACCGTATAGCGTGCGCCGAGAGTCAGGCTCATCTTGTCGCTGAGCGGCAGCGACGCCTGTGCAAATCCGGAATAGCTTTCGGTACGCAGCGAGACATCGATCTGCTGGTACAACGCGGCGCCGAGGGCCGCGTTATAGATGGTCAACGGATGCACGCCGTCGTTGGCGTTGAAGTAATACAGGCCGGCGATCCATTGGATGTTGCTGTCGGCGGACGACATGACCTGGAACTCTTCGCTGAACGTCTTCGCTTCCTGCTCGTCGTACGACGCCCGCGAGCGCTCGCCCGGCGTGCTGTCCAGGTCCAGCAACGTCAGGCGATTCATGCGGCGCGCTGCCGCAATGTTCACTAGGCGCACGCCGCCCGTATCGTGTTCGACACGCAGCGCCAGGCCGCCGCCTTCGATATCGTCCTCGACCGGCGCATTGGTCTGCGCATCGTAGATGTTGCCGTTGAAAACGATCGAGCCCAGCGCCGCCGGCGTTCGAGGCAGGCCGGCGAGCATCTGGCGTGTCGAACCCAGGTCCGACTTGATGTGGTTGTAATCAGCCGCCGCCGTGACCTTCCAATCCTCGGACGGCTGGTACACCCACTTGGAACGCACGTTCAGGTCGTCGCGGAAATTCACGTCCGTGTTGCGATAGATGTCGCGTCCCCAGCCTTCGCCCTGGTCCGAATAGTTGACGCTCAGGTCGGCGGCCACGTTCTCGGACACGCCGCCCGTCAAATAGGCGCTGGCCGAAGTCGTTTCGTAGTTGCCGTAGCCCACGTTCACTTTGCCGCCAAAGGTCTGCGATGGATCCTTCGTGACTACCTGGAGCAGGCCGCCGGTGGTGTTGCGACCGAACAGCGTGCCCTGCGGTCCTTTCAACACTTCGATGTGATCGACGTTGCTGGCGAACGAGGACACGTCCGACACGACGGTCGCGTAGTACACGCCGTCGACATAGAAGCCGACGTTGGCTTCCTGGCCGGGATTGGTGCTGTTGTTACCGACACCGCGCAGATAGAGCAGGCCGGTGGAGATGCTGCGCGAAACGTTCAGTCCGGGAACCGCCATGTTCAGATCGTCGGTAGTGCGGATGCCGCGAGCTTCGGCCATCGCACCGGTAACGGCAGTCACCGCAATGGGCACTTCCTGGAGATTCTGCTCGCGTCGCTGCGCTGTGACGATGACCTGTTCGAGGCCGCCGGCTACCGCCGGCTCGGCAGTTTGCGCGAAGCTCGCGCTGCTCCACAGGCCTGGCAACAAGACAACGCCGCACGCCGTAGAGAGGCCGCGTGAACGGATAGCGGACCGAAGAGAATACGAATCGGACATGAATCCCCCTGACTTTCGTAAATCGAATCCGGCGCGGCGCGCCGCGTGGCTTGAGGGAGTCACCAGCTGTGCCCTGGCGTTGTCCCCGATATGCCGCATAATACTTCGATATGTCGGTATCAAGTCAACCCGATTTTACGCACGTAATGGCTCGATGGTTGCGCAAACTCTGGCAGCGGCACCGGAACGACGCTAACATCGGCATCGGTCAGACCACGAATATTCGTGCCACCATACAGAATCTCGTGACAGTCGCGCCAGCATCAGCGCCCGCCCTTGAGACATCAGAGGTCTTCGATATGTCGCCCGCCACGCCACATGAAACGCTTACCAGCGTCGAACCCGGCACCCCCATGCATGCGACGTTCAGTCGCTACTGGTGGCCCATCTGCCTGTCCAGCGATCTTCCCGAACCCGACGGCGATCCGCGCCGCATTACATTGATGTCACGCGACTACGTCGCGTTCAGGGACACCACTGGCAGGATCGGCCTGCTCGACGAACGCTGCTGTCATCGTTCCGCATCGCTATGCCTGGGTCGCGTGGCCGATGGCGGCATCCGCTGCATCTATCACGGTTGGAAATACGATGTGAACGGACGCGTGCTGGACATTCCCACCGTCAAGGATCCGAAGATCAAGGATCTGCGCCGGCAGCAGGCGTATTCCGTACGCGAGGCCGGCGGCCTGGTGTGGGCCTACGTCGGGCCGGCCGAACTGGAACCGCCGTTTCCACATCATCCTTTCTTCGATGTGCCGGAAACCAACCGCTTCGCCGAGATCGCGGTCGCGTCGTCGAACTACACGCGCACCATCGAAGGCGTGCTGGATTCGTCGCACGTCGGCATCCTGCACCAGGACGTCGCCAGCGCCGAGATTCTGGGCGATCTCGCTCCAATGATAGAAGTCGCGAATACCGACTATGGCTTCTGTTACGCAGCGCTGCGCCAGGTTCCGGATGCAGCCGGCCAGGTCGAAACGCTTGCGCGCATCACGGCCTTCGCGCTGCCGACCTCGGTGTACGTCAATGCATCGCAGAAAGTGCTGCTGATCTCGGTGCCCATCACCAACGACCGCACGCACTTCGTGATGATCTTCTGGGACGCGGTACGCGCTATCGGCGTGGGCGAGGAACGCGAACGCCTGCGAGCCTTCTACGGCATCGACGATCGGGGCATGGACTACTGGGGACTGGGCCGGGAGTTTCATGATCTCCCCGACCGCCCCAACAAGGAGAACTACTTCCGCCAGGACCGCGTCGCCATGCGCGAAAAACGCAGCTTCTCCGGCATGCACCGCTTCATTCCGGAAGATTTCGGCGTTGCCTCCTCGATGGGCCCGATCGCGGACCAGCCCAAGCAGAACCTGGTGCACTCCGACATCGCCATCGTAAAAATGCGCCGGCTGCTGGTCGAGAACGCGAGGAACGTCGCAGCGGGAGGCACACCCACTGGGCTGCAGCCCGCCTTGTACCCCGCGTCGATCACTGGACGGATCGCCGTCGGCGACGCGTGGACCAACCTGCTGAAGGAAAGCTTCACGGGTTCGCAGCCTGCCGCCGCAAGCAGCGCCGGATAGCAGCCGTCGCTCTCCCCTTACGCAATCCGAGTGAACATGTCGATCGCATCATTGCTGGTAGTGGATCTCTCTGTGGGCCTGGCATCGGCCACGATGGTGAAAATGCTCACCGACAGCGGCGCACGCGTGATCCGCATCCCGCCCACAGATGGCGATCCGTTCGCGGCCGTCTATCCTGCGTACGAGAGCCTGAAAGCGGACACTCAGCAGGCCGTGCTCGCCGAACGTGACACTCACCTCGCGGCAACCGATGTCTGCTTGATCGGCGGTGAGGATTATCCCGGGTTGCAGTGGCAGTTCGACGCAAAGGCACTCAGCGAAAAGTATCCGCGGCTGGTGGTTGTGGAACTCGGAGCTTATGCACCGGGCGCGCGCACCGGACCGGCGGTCGACCTGCTGGTGCAGGCACGCACCGGCGTCGTCAACGAACAGTTGACAGGACAACCGGTGCAGCTCGCTGTGGCAATGCCGAGCTACGGAGCAGCGCTCACGGGCCTGATCGGACTGTGGGCAGCGGCGATAGAGCGCGAGCGCAGCGGCAAGGGCCAGATCGTATTCGCGAGCCTGCAACAGGGGCTGTCGCTGTTCTGGTCGCAGGTCTGGATGGAAGCGCAACGCGCCGACGCCCTCTTCGACAAGCTGCCGCCGAAAGACGTGCAGCACCTCATTTTCGAATGTGCGGACGGCGATTACCTGCACTTCGTCCTCGGCGTGCCCAACGCGCTGGCGAAGCTGTACGCAGTGCTGGGCATCCAGATCGCCGTCGATCCCAATGAACGCGGCATTCCTACCCTGGCGCGCGGACCGAAAAGTTATTTCGGGGACCGCGACATCATCGAGCCCGCCATTCGCGGGCGTAAGCGAGACGAACTGGTCGCTGCGCTGAATGCCGCCGGGCTGGCGGCGGAACCGGTGTTGCTACCCGGCGAAGCCTGGTCGGAGGCGCACATTCTCGCCGGCGGTTTCTTGAGCGAGAGCAAAGATGGCGCAACTACCGTCAACACGCCGCTGCGATTCGTCATGGGAGATGCCGCGACCGGCAAACGCACGACTGGCATTGTGCCCGTAGAAACCAACGGCACACTCAGCGGCATCCGCGTCATCGACTTCGGCAACTTCATCGCCGGGCCATACGCATCGAAACTCCTTTCGGATCTGGGCGCCGACGTCATCCGCGTCGAACCGCCCAACAGCCTCGCGGCCCTCACCGGCATGCGCAACACCTATGTGTCGAACCGCGGCAAGCGCAGCATCATCATCGACATGAAAGCGCCCGAGGGACTCGAACTCGTGCGCAAGCTGTGCGCATCCGCCGATGTAGCCACTCACAATTTCCGGATGGGCGTGGACGGGCGCCTCGGTATCGATCCGCAAAGCCTGCGACGCGTGCGACCCGATATCGTTACGCTGGCCACCAGCGGCTATGGCTCCGTCGGACCGAAAGCAAACGATGCCGGCTGGGACATGGTCATGCAGGCACTGTGCGGACACGAAGCCCGCGCCGGAGGACGGGGAAATCCGCCGCTCTGGTATCGCACAGCGTTCGTGGACTTTGCAACCGGCGCCTTCGGAGCCATCGCCGTGTTGATGTCGCTCCATGCGCGCCTTCGCACCGGCGCTCCGGTTGCCGCTGAAAACAGCCTGCTGGGAAGCGCCTTGTTCCTGATGGCCGAACTGGTCCGGCTGCCTGACGGAAAGCTCACCGGCGCGCCACTGCTCAATTCGCGACGCACCGGCTTTCATCCGGCGGAACAACTCTATCGCACCAGTGATGGTTGGATTGCCATCGCCGCACGCAGCGACGACATGGCGAGCAATCTGGCGACAGCACTCAAGATCGTGGAAGCACCGACTGCGCGCGCGCAATGGACGGACGAAATCGCGGAGAAGATCGCCGCTGCCCTCATTGCGCTGACCAACGACGAAGCCGTCCGGCTTCTTGAATCGGCGGGAGTTTGGGTAGAACGCTGCAATGAAGGTGCGTGGCCCAGCCTGCGAGACAATGCAGACGCCCGTCGCAGCGGACTGGTCGTTGCCGTCGAAGATGCGAAGTATGGAGAGATCCTGTCTACATTCGGCGCACCGGTGCAGTTTTCCCGTTCGAACGTTCGCGGCGCACTTCGCTCAACGCCTCAGCCTGGAGAACATACGCGGGAAATTCTGGGCGAACTGGGAATGGGCGGCGAAGCGATCGCTGCGATGTTCGACAGCGGCGCTGTCCGCTGACGTTGCCGAAAACGACGCGCCTATCGAGGCGCGCTTTCCGGAAGTGCGGAGATGCGACCGATACCGCCATCGACGGGCAACACCGCGCCAGTGATATAGCTGGACAGGTCCGACAATAAAAACTGCACCGCGCCCGCGATATCGTCGGGGGCACCGGCACGACGCAATGGGATCGCGCGCTCGATGCGCTCGAGGACCTCGGGCGAAATTGGCACGACGCCCGAAGCAAGAATTCTCCCCGGCGACACCACGTTGAAACGCACGCCTTGCGGACCGAATTCGTGCGCCGCCGATGCGGCCAGTTTGTTTACCGCCGCCTTGCCGACACCGTACATCGCGATGTTCAACGTACTCACTTCGGCGGCCAGCGAGCCGACATAGACGACGGAACCGCCTCCGCGTGCCGCGAGCCGGGGTCCCGCGATCTGCGCAATCAGCACTGCTGGACGTAGCGTCAAGTCGAGTTGACGCTGCAGCTTCTCATCGTCGAGCGCCGTCAATGCGCCGGGCAGCGGCACGCCGACAACGCTGACGACACCTGCAAACGCTTTGCCGAACTGAGCATCGGCAGCGGCGAACACCGCCTCCATTGAGGTTCGATCGGTAACGTTGGCGACGAACGCAGCCGCGCCGAATTTCGCAGCTGCCTTCTCCGCCGCTTCCTTGTTGATGTCGACACATAGCAGCCTGGCGCCAGACTGCGTCAACGCATCGCAGATGGCGCTGCCGATGCCGGCGCCCACGCCGAGAACTACGAACGCACGGCCGGACAATCCCGCCCTGGCCACATAGTCGATCGCGGTCGTCATCAGAATGGCTCGCAGTAAGGACGCAGGTCGATCTCGTGCGTCCAGCCATGACGCGGCTGGGTGAGCACGTGCCAGAACGTTTCCGCGATGGTGTCGATGTTCACCATGCCATCCACCGGACGCTTCTCCTTCGCCAGAGGAAACGCCGTGTTGAGGCGGTCGCCATCGATGGGACCATGCACGATGATGTTCGCCACATGGATATTTTTCGGACCGTACTCACGCGCAAATGCCTGTGCGATAGCGCGCTGGCCGAACTTCGCCGAAGCGTAAGCCGTCAGCTTCGGCCGCGCGATGACGCCGGAGATGGAGCCCGTGAACAGCAACACGCCGCCATCGCGCTCGAGCATCAGTCTGGTCGCCTCGCGGGCCACGATGAAACTGCCGAGGCAGTTGGTGCGCCACACGTCTTCGAAGAACTTCGTATCCATGTCGATGGGACTCGGCCGCCACTGGCTGCCGCCGGCGTTGTAGATCGCCACGGTCAATCCACCTTCGCGCTTCACCACATCCAGAGCCGGCTGCAAGCCTTCGTCGGAGCCTGCATCGGCCGGCGCAGCGATAGCATCACCGCCGCGACTTCTGATGTCCTGTGCGATCGCTTCCACTTTCTCCGCAGTTCGCCCGGTGACCACCACGCGCATTCCCCCGGCAGCGAGTCGTCGCGCCAGCGCGCCACCGGTTCCCTGAATGGCGCCGACACCCACCACCCATGCAAGACTGCCTTTGGGCGGCAGACCGCCCTGCTTCGGCCAATCGGTCGACTCGCTCATATCGAAACACTCCTCGAACGCAGCCGCCGGCTTGGGGCTGCATGAATATGAAACCGCAGTTCACCGCAGGCGAACTGTCGGCACGCAATCAAGACATTGGCAGCGCTGGATCAGAAAGCGGATTGCTGGCTGGTCGGCGTGTGCACCACCAATCCGTCGAGTTCCTTGGTGGCGCGGATCTGGCAGCTCAAGCGCGACGTGGGACCGACTTCGCTCGCGAATTGCAGCATGTTGCGCTCCATGTCGCTCGGCGGGCCCACTTTATCGGTCCATTCCCGATCGACCAGCACGTGGCAGGTCGCACAGGCGCATGCGCCACCGCATTCCGCGTCGATACCCGGCACGCTGTTGTGGATCGCGCCTTCCATGACGGAGAGACCTTCCTTGAGATCGATGGTGCGTCTGACGCCATCATGGCTGACGTAGGTGATCTTGGGCATGAGGTTCCTTCAGGCTAGCGTTTCGCGGATAGGCACGGCCGCGTCCGCGAGTTTTTCTTTGACGATGGGCAGGCGTCGCGCGATCAGCCCTTTACCGAACATGAAATCGACGGGGGCGTTGACGGCCTCGACCGCTTCCACCACGTCACCCTTGAGATGGAACAGCGAGAACTTGCGCGTCGCCATGTCACCACGCACCACGATCTCCTGGCAGTCGAATGCGAGGCCCGCGATCTGCAGTTTGAGGTCGTACTGATCCGACCAGAACCAGGGAACCTCCGCTGGCGGCACGGCGGTACCGCAGATGGCGGCCGCTGCGTGTTTCGCCTGTTCGAGCGCATTCGGTACGCTCTCCAATCGAACTTGCCGGTCGTATCGCTCCAGCGGGCGTCGCGTGACATCGCCGATCGCAAACACATGAGGGTCGGATGTGCGCGCATGTGCATCGACGACGATGCCGTCGGCACATGCGATGCCACACGCCTGCGCGAGTTCATCGTTGGGTATCGCACCGACGCCTACGACAGCAGCATCGCAGCTGAGAATGCGTCCATCGGCCAACTCTATGCCGCGCACGTGAGTGTCGCCGACGAAGCGCACCACCGAGGCATTCAATTCGAACGTCACGGCATGCGACACATGCACTTCGGTGAAGAATTTGGATAGAGGCATGCAAGCGACTCGCGCCAACACGCGAGCTTCGCGTTCCACGACAGTCACGTTCGCTCCCAGAGCGCGAGCCGAGGCAGCTGTTTCGAGTCCCACGTAACCACCGCCCACGATGACGATGTTCGCGCCGGCACGCATGCTTTGCTTCAAGCGATCCGCGTCCAGCATGGTACGCAGCATCAGGATGCCGTCGAGATTGGCGCCGGGCATCGTCAGGCACCGGGCACGGGCGCCGGTCGCAATGACCAGTGAGGAAAACTGCAATGTGGCGCCGTCGGCCAGCGTCACGCATCGACGGTCGCGATCGATCGACTGCACCCGCGTTCCCAGGCGCAAAGTGACATTGTTAGCGACATACCACTGCAGCGGCCGCAAGGTGAGCCCGCTCTCGTCCACCTCGCCTTTCAACCAGGCTTTCGACAGCGGTGGCCGCTGATAAGGCAGGACGGCTTCATCGCCTACGATGGTGATGGGCTCGCTGTAGCCATTGCGCCGTAATTCCATAGCAACGCTCGCGCCGCCATGACCGCCGCCGACGATCACGACGCTCATCCGCAGTTCCTGCGGGTCGCGGCAAGGAATTCAATCGTGGCCATAGGGAAGCCGGTCTGCACTGGGTAGATGATTGGGAAACGCATCGCTATCCGTGGACCGACACTACCACGATTTATCGGATGACTCAACGAAATACCGTGATCGATGTGGAGTACGTCTATGAAGGAACCACGAGACTGTTCACCAGCGTGGCCACGCCGGCAGCAGCATCCAGTGCGGAAACAGCGGCCAAAGCCGCGTCGATACTGCTTCGCGACAGGATGGGCTCGCAGAAGTCCCGGAACTTCCGCTCGAGATCGGCATCGCTGCAAGCCGACGCGGCGGTGTAGGAGTCACCGCGCGAATACTCGGTGCGTGCACTGAATGTTCCGCGCTTCGTCACGATGCGAATACTGCTCGGCATGCGCGCGTTGTGCCCCAATGCCTGCAGATCTTCGGCTGCAATCGCCGCCGACGTGGGTTCGAGCGTGACCGATACCTTCTGCATGAATGCCCGCAACCGAGCATCGTCGCGCATCTGTTGCGTGTGCCAATTGGGTCCGGGTGGACCGGCATAAGCAGCCGCTGCGAGCAGGTAAGGGGCGCTGAAACACGCATCCACCATGGTGACGACATTGGGATCGTCCATGTGTTTTGCCAGCGCCGCGCCGTGAACGCCAACGTCGATGCTGTCGATGTCGGCAACGTTGAACCCGTGCTCGCTGCGCAAAGCGTAGAACATATCCACAGCCGCATTCAGGAAGCGGCAGCCCGGATAGACCTTGTAGATCACTTGCTCGACGAGCCAACGTTCGCGCAACCTATCCGCCAGCATCGACCAGTTGCAGCCGGCCGAACCGACCACACGCCAGAATCCCTTGTCGCCGTCGAACACGCTGTGTTCCGACGTGAATCCCCGTTGCGCCAGCAGGGCCGCAACCACTCCCGCTTCGGCGGTGGTGCCGTACATCGCATACTTGGTCATAGGTCGGGGCAGCACCAGGCCAAACTGCGACGACGCCGGTAAAGGCGCCGTCGCAGCCGTGATGCCGAACGCATTCAACATCTGCGAAGCATCGAGACCGAGCAACCTTCCGGCGGCAACGGTTGCGGCAAAGGCAACGCAGCTGTATCCGCTCACCGCGGCAAACTGAAAGTTTCCTTCCGCCGTCATGACCAGCGACTGCAGGGACATCGCAATCCGGCCCGCGACCTCGTAGCCGGCGATGACGGCGGCCAGGAAATCGCGGGCGCTACTGCCTTGCCTTTCAGCCATCGCCAATGCCGGTGGCACCAGGGCCGCAGCGATGTGCGCCTTGTAGTGCAGAGTGTCGTCTGCGTCGATCGCGTTACCGGCGTGGGCATTCACGTATGTCGCGGTCGCTACCGGTACGAGCGTTCCGGTAACCAGCACCGTCGCCTCTGGCGCGCCGCCGCTGGCGGCCTTCACTTCGCGGACGATCCGGCTCGACGGCATGTCGTAACCCGCCACCACGCAACCCAGCGTGTCCTGGACGAGGCGCTTGCCTGCGTGGAGAGCGTTAGCCGGTATCTCCTCGAATCGGAGCGAGGCAGCAAATGCCGCGAGCGTTTGGGTGAAGTTCATGCGACGGCAGCACGCCGTGCGACGCGCCTACGACTGGGAGTGGGTACTCGCCTTATCGTAGGCTATTGCGAAATGCCGCGAAAGGCAGGGCGGGGACTTTTCTCCCTGCGGCGTTACCTGGCTTTCGACTTGGCGCCCGCTGCCCGCTTCGCGCCCGCAGCGGACGAGCCTGCCTGGGCACCTCCGCTGGAGGAAGGCGCCTCGAACACCATCTTTTCCGCTTCTTTCAACAGCCGCACATATTCGGCCTTGTTGGAGGACAACCGATCCGACGGCCCCACCATGCACAATCCCACGAGACGCGGACCGACTCGACCATGCACCGCGAACGAACTGACCCCTTGCCTGCCCTCGCCCACCGCCTGGTACCAACCGAGCTTCTGATGCGCCTTCACTTCTTTCTCGACCTGTTCCGGAGTGACTTTCGTCGCCTCCGTCAGAGCGCGCAACGGCTTGAGTCGCAGCACCCGCGCACGCTCGACATCGTCCAATCCTCCCAGCAACGCTTTGCCGATGGCGGTCGCGTGAATGCTGACGCGATCGCCCGGCAGCACCACGTAGCGCAGGCGGTGATTGCCTTCGCTGACGGCAACGATCCTGACATCCGTTTCATCGATCTCGCCGAAGAAGCAGGTTTCGCGCGATTGAGTACTCAGCAGCGCGGTCGCCTCCGACGCGATAGCAAGAATCTCATCGTGCTCGGAAATGGCCTTGGCCAGCTCTACCAACCGGCCGCTGGGATAGAAACGCTTGGTGCTCACGGTACGACTGACGTAGCCCAGTTCATGCAGTGTGTTGAGCAGATCCGAGCAACTGCTCTCGGGCAGGTCGAGCAACCGGGCGAGTTCCGACTTCAGCAATTCCCGCTTCTCGCGAGCGAATACCTCGAACACAGCCAGGGTGCGCGCCGCTGCCGGCACTGTCGTCGTTGCTATCAGCGATTGAACCATGCTTATCCCCGGTCTCCTACCGTTACACAATCTGGCAGACGTCAGCACCACGAGATATCGTAGCATATAACAAGATACCGAACCCTCGTAACTCGGCAGCCCCGAGGGTGAACACATAGCGCGACGATCCCGCACGACAGGGATCGACGTCGAAGAGCACGACAGGCTACTACGGTCCGCGCCAGCTCGTAGGCGATCCGGCGCATCATTATCATTTCCAGATCTTCGCATTGGATGTGGCGCTCGAGTTACGAGGCTTCAATCGCCATGCGCTCCTCAAAGCAATGCAGGGCCACGTCATGGCCCAGGGAGTGACAGTTGGTTTGTTCGAGGCCCCGGACATCATGGCAGCGAAGAACGATGAAGAAGCAGCTGTCATTAGCTTCGAAAACATGCTCATCCTCTTTCTTACCGAGCGAGAGCGTTAAGTTACGTTCGAAGATCGACCGTGGGTCGCCGACGGTGCCCGTGTCGAGGATTTGCTCAGGTCCACGTCGTCCGTGATGCTGTTGACCCATCGCACGGACCTCAATCCGATTCTGCGTCACACCGACGCCCAGGTCGAACGTCGAATACCAAGCAACCGCTCGGATGGGAATAGCCTTGGAAACGCCGACCCACTGTGTAGAGGGCTTCTGGCACCAATGTTTCCGGCGCAGTGAGCGTTGCAATTGATCAGTGCGCTGCGATGACTCCCGTGTCACCTCCGTTCATCAAGTACGCGTACATGAACACAGTGAGATCCACCACGAGATAATCGGCGCGACCATCGCCATTGATATCTCCGAAAGCGCTCGTCTCGAAGCTCGGTCCATACGATCCGGCGATCCGTCCTTGCGAGGACCAGAACCAATCCCGGCCGGCGGAACCCGGCCCCCCATTCAGCCAAGCGTCCACACTTGCGTCAGGGTAGATGGCTAGGTAATCAGCGCGACCATCCGCGTTGATATCGGCGAACGCGACCCGCTTGTTCGCCAGACCGGCGCCACTGGCAATCGTGCCTTGCGGCAGCCAGATATATTGTCCACCGGCAGGATCGGCCCGCCATTCAGCCACGCCTGCGTGGCTCCGCTTGCGGGATCAACGACGATATAGTCGGCCTTCTTGTCGCCATTGAGGTCCGCAAGCTGGACGTCTCCTGCGGCTCCCCCGCTCGCGATCTGACCGACATTCTGCCAACTCCAGGCGCCAGCCCCTTCGCATCCGAGGAATTCCGTGGACACAGGCGCGGGTTCATCACTGGCAGTCAATAACGATCGCGCACACTGCGACTGTCGACGGTGGTGCTATAAAAGAACCCTCGTTTGTAATGTCCAGGGCAGTGTGGATTCAGATCCGCGGAGGC
This sequence comes from Steroidobacteraceae bacterium, assembly GCA_040509875.1. Classification (GTDB taxonomy): domain Bacteria; phylum Pseudomonadota; class Gammaproteobacteria; order Steroidobacterales; family Steroidobacteraceae; genus Steroidobacter. The sequence goes on from JBEVKB010000058.1 coordinate 33,364, forward strand.
CTCCAAAGACGCACGAGCCAAATTAGATGGCGGTTTAGTCAGCGAACAGGTTGCCCGCGAAAAACCTGACTTTTGTGGACTAACTGTGGACTAAGTCAGGAGTGTCAGAAATACACCGAGCGGCGCATTCGACGGGCGCTAGCTTAATCGTTAGAGAATTCAAGCTTTTAGAGAAGGAGAAAGTGGTGGGCCGTGTAGGGATCGAACCTACGACCAATTGATTAAGAGCCACAAACTGGCCGAATTCACGAAAATTCATCTGCGTTCACCGGCATTCGTAAGTCTTTACTTCTAAAGATGTTTTAGGCGATATTCGCATTCATGGCGATGCGGGGTCGTTGCTCGAAGTTCCTCCAAAACGTAGCACCGGCGTAGCACCGCAGAACCAATTGATCTGTTAGTGATCCCCTATTTTGGTTTTAGGAACGGAGCCGGAGCCATGCCGACATCGACACGGAAGCTCAACTTCACCAAGGCAGAAATCGAGGCGCTGCCGCCCGCAGCGGCGGGGCGCGACTACTACGCTGACACGAAGGTTCGCGGCCTGCAGCTCGTGGTCACTGCCACGGGATCGAAGACCTACTACTTCTATGGCCGCATCGGCGGGAAACCGGCCCGCCATCGCCTGGGCATCCACCCGGCTCTCACACCCGAGAACGCTCGACGCCTTGCAGAGGGCGCGCGGGGTCGCGTAGCAACGGGAGTCGACATCCGGGCCGAGCGCAAAACCGAACAGCGCAATACCGTCACCCTGGACGACGCTTTCGAAGCCTTTAAGCGGACCCGTCGAGCACTTCGTGCGCAAACGCTCTACAGCTACGAGCGCTATATCGAACTGGCCTTCAAAGAGTGGAAGACTAAGCCGCTCGTGCAGATCTCCAAGGATCTTGTCGCCCGACGGCACAAACGGTTAAGCGAGGATCACGGCCCTGCGTACGCGGACGGCGCGATGCGGGTCTTACGCGCCATTATCAACGTCGCCCAGTTTCAATATGAGGCCCCGGACGGGACTCCCCTCCTCCCCGACAATCCGGTCCGCCGTCTGTCGCAGACGCGCGCGTGGAATCGAGTAGCGCGCCGAACGTCGTACATCAAACCGACTCAGCTCAAGCCCTGGATCAATCGCGTCCTTCTGCTCAAGGCGGATCCGGAGAAGCGCGAGGCTTGCGCTATTGCCGACTGGTTACTCGTGACTCTGTTTACCGGCCTGAGACGCAACGAAGGTCTGCGGCTTCCATGGGCCGACGTGGACTTGGACAACAAGACGCTGACTGTCCGCGACACCAAGAATCATCTTGACCATACCCTCCCGCTATCGGATTACCTGATCGAGTTGCTTGCCGCCCGACGTAAGGCCGAGCCGGAAGCCGTCCAGGTATTCGCCAGCTACGGGGCCGAGGGCTACCTGGTCGACCCGCGAAAGCAACTCGAACGAATTGTCGCCGATAGTGGCGTGACGTTCACGCCGCATGATCTTCGCCGGACATTCATCACGGTCGCGGAATCGCTCGACATCCCGGCGTATGCACTCAAGCGACTGCTCAATCACAAGATGAGCAATGACATCACGGCGGGCTACATCATCACGGACGTGGAGAGATTGAGGAAGCCGATGCAGCAGGTGACGGACTTTATTCTGCGCAGTGCCGGCCTGAAACCATCAGCCTCTGTCAGTGACATTGCGGAGG
>JBEVKB010000059.1:0-9386 GCA_040509875.1 Steroidobacteraceae bacterium
GCCCGGTGAGTTGCTGCGCATCGTGCGGGGCGAAGACGTCGGCACGCTGGTCACCAACAGCGGCACCTGACCCCAATTCATTTTCTTCGGCCGCCTGTCGCGGCCAGCGGAGAGACCCATGCTTGAAGACATCAAGAAAGATGCCGTGGATCGCATGCAGAAATGCGTCCTGGCCCTGCGCAACGAATTGAAGCGCCTGCGTACCGGTCGCGCCCATCCCAGCCTGCTCGATCATATCCGCGTCGACTACTACGGCAACGAAGTGCCGTTGAACCAGGTCGCGAACGTTGCGCTGGAAGATTCGCGGACCCTGACGGTGACGCCATGGGAAAAGCAGATGGTATCGGTGATCGAAAAGGCCATCATGAAATCCGATCTCGGCCTGATGCCCAATTCCGCGGGCACCGTCATTCGCGTGCCCATGCCGGCGCTGACCGAAGAGCGTCGCCGCGACCTGACCAAGGTCGTACGGCACGAGGCGGAGAACGGCCGCGTGGCAGTGCGTAACGTGCGCCGCGACGTGATGAACGAACTGAAAGACATGGCGAAGGAAAAGCTGCTGTCGCAGGACGACGAGCGCCGCGCCCAGGAAGAAGTGCAGAAGCTCACCGACAAGTACGTCGCCGAGATCGAAGTGGTGCTGACGGAGAAGGAAAAGGAATTGATGCAGATCTGAAGCATCGCCATGGCTATGCCGCCGCTTGCGATCCGTCTTCTGGGAGTATCCGGGATGCGCCGAACCGACCGGGTCTATCCCGAACACTCGCGCCTGTCGCCATCATGTCTGCCGTCATGTCTGTCATAGGGCCAAAGCACATCGCCGTCATCATGGACGGCAATGGCCGGTGGGCCGCGCGACGCGCACTGCCGCGCACTGCCGGTCACGGCATGGGTGTCAAATCGGTCAGGCGCATCGTCGACGAATGCGCCCGGCGCAACATCGAAGTACTCACCTTGTTCGCCTTTTCCAGCGAGAACTGGAAGCGGCCGCGCGAGGAAGTCTCGATGCTGATGAACCGCTTCCTGGAAGCGCTGGACAGCGAAGTGGACGAACTCGACAGCAACGGCATCCGCCTGCGCTTCATCGGTAATCTCGACCAGCTCTCCACTGCCTTGCGCGATCGTATCGACAAGGCCGCCATCCTCACCGCCAACAACACGCGCATGACATTGATCATCGCGATCGCTTATGGCGGACGTTGGGACATCGCCGTGGCCGCACGCGAACTTGCGCGTCGCTGCGCAGCCGGTGAAATGAATGCAGACGAAATCGATGAAGCGGCGGTGGGGAAGGCGATGGCGCTGGATGGCGTGCCCGATCCCGACCTGTTGATCCGCACCGGCGGCGACCAGCGCATCAGCAATTTCCTGCTGTGGAATCTTGCCTATACCGAACTGTATTTCTGCGACACGTTGTGGCCGGACTTCGACGCCAAGGATCTGGCCGCGGCTATCGAGCACTTCAGCACACGGCAGCGACGCTTTGGATTGGCGCCGGGCCAGACGGAATCGCGCTGATGCTGCGACAACGCGTCATCACTGCGTTGATTCTGGGTGCAGTGGTGCTGCTGGGTATTTTCACGTTGCCGCAGCAGGCGATCACCGCAGTGATCGCGGCGCTGATTCTCGCGGGCGCATGGGAATGGTCGGCGTTCGTTGGACTCGTGGATACATCCAAGCGGCTGGTTTTTCTTCTGCTCATCGCGTGCGGCATCGGCGCGCTCTGGTGGATCGGTCCGGAATCGGCGCGTTTCGATAACGTACCGGTGGGCGCGGCCTGCTGGTGGCTGCTGGCGCTGGTGTGGATCGTATTCATGCCGACCGTGGTGAATGCCGGCAGCACCGCGCTTGCCGGTGTCATGGTGTTGCTGCCTGCATGGCTTGCGCTGGTAAGGCTGCATGCCATGAGCCCGCAGTTGCTGTTATTCGTTCTGCTTCTGGTGGTCGCTGCCGATGTGGGCGCCTACTTCGCGGGGCGGCAGTTCGGCAGCCATAAACTCGCGCCGCGCGTGAGCCCGGGGAAAACCTGGGAAGGCGTGGGCGGAGGCCTGGCCGGCGCGATGGTGCTCGCCGTCATCGGCGTTTACTGGTTCAACCTCAGTCCCGCACCCTTCATCGGCTTGTGCGCGGTCGTGTTCGTGGCTTCGGTGGTCGGCGATCTCACCGAGAGCATGTTCAAGCGCCACGCAGGCGTGAAGGACAGCGGCTCGCTGCTGCCAGGTCACGGCGGCGTGCTCGATCGCATCGACAGTATCACCGCCGCCGCGCCGATTTTTCTGCTGGGCCTGGAACGACTCGGACTGTGGCGTTGAACTCATGACCGCTGCGTCCGCGCTCAAGATCATGAACGTCGCGGTGATGGGATCGACGGGCAGCATCGGCGTCAGCACGCTCGATGTCCTGTCGCGGCATCCCGATCGCTTCCGTGTTTTCGCGTTGACCGCTCACCGCAACGTGGCGCGGTTGTGCGAGCAATGCATTACTCATCGCCCGGCGTTTGCGGTGGTGGCCGCCGAATCCGATGCAGTTGCTTTGAAGGCCGACCTGCGTGCGGCCGCAGTCGATACCGAGATTCTGTGGGGTGCAGAAGCACTCGAGCAGATTGCGCGACATGCGCAAGTGGACACGGTGATGGCTGCAATCGTCGGTGCGGCTGGCCTGCAATCGACACTCGCTGCGGCACACGCCGGTAAACGCATCCTGCTCGCCAACAAGGAAGCGCTGGTCATGTCGGGCTCGCTGTTCATGCAGGCGGCACGCAGCGGCGGCGCAACGCTGATTCCCGTCGACAGCGAGCACAACGCCATCTTCCAATGCATGAACGGTCACGGCATGCGCTCAGGCAGCCTGGGGTCGAACCAGGGACGCGATAATGGAGTGAGACGAGTCGTGCTCACTGCTTCCGGTGGCCCGTTTCTCCGGGTTGCACGTGAGGCGCTTCGCGATGTCACTCCCGACCAGGCATGCGCTCATCCCCGCTGGGTGATGGGACGCAAGATCTCGGTCGATTCGGCCACCCTCATGAACAAGGGCCTGGAGCTGATCGAAGCGTGCCTGCTGTTCGATCTGCCTGCCTCGCAGGTCGATGTGGTGGTGCATCCGCAGAGCATCGTGCACTCGCTGGTCGAATACTGCGATGGCTCGATGCTCGCCCAGCTGAGCAATCCAGACATGCGCACGCCCATCGCCCATGCACTGGGCTGGCCCGATCGCATCGCCTCGGGTGTAGAATCGCTCGACATCGTGCGGCTCGGTCGTTTGGATTTCGAGCCGCCCGACCTGGAACGGTTTCCCTGCCTGCAGTTGGCGCGCGACGCTGCGGAAGCCGGCGGCACGGCGCCCGCCGTGCTGAACGCCGCAAACGAAGTCGCAGTGGATGCGTTCCTGGCCCGCAAGCTGTCGTTCCTGGAGATCCCGGGAATCATCGGCGCCGTGCTGGCGGAGCACAGCGTACATAGCGTCGATTCGTTGCAGGACGTACTTTCCGCTGATCAATGGGCAAGGCGACAGGCGCAGGTCGCCGTGTCGCTCGCTGCCGGAGCATATGCATAATGGCCCCCGATTCCCCGCTCGAATTCCTGATCGCCGCCGCGGCGTTCATCGTCGCTATCGGCGTGCTGGTGACGGTGCACGAGTTCGGTCACTTCTGGGTGGCGCGCAAGCTCGGCATCCGCGTGCTGCGTTTCTCGATCGGTTTCGGTCCGGCGCTGTGGAAGCGCACGCTCGGCAAGGATCCCGTCGAATACATGGTGTCGGTGCTGCCGCTGGGCGGCTACGTGAAGCTGCTCGATGAGCGCGAAGGCGATGTCGCGCCGGAAGATCTCCCGCGCGCTTTCAATCGTCAGCCGGTGTGGAAACGGATCGCGGTGTTGCTCGCCGGCGTCGTATTCAATCTGCTGTTCGCCATTTTCGTCTACTGGATACTGTTCACTGCCGGCGTGCCGACACTCAAACCGGTCATCGGCGACGTGGCCGCGGATTCGCCGGCTGCGCGCGCCGGACTCAAGTTCGAAGACCAGATCGTAGCGATTGCCGGTGAGCCGGTGACTACGCTGGATGAGACGGTGCTGCTGCTGGTGCGTGACATGGTCGATGACGGAGTCATCAATCTGCGCGTGCGCGGAGTGAATCAGCCTGAACGCAGCGCCAGCATCGATGTAGGCAATCGCAGTCGCGAACTCACCGAGCCCGATGCGTTGTTCCCGGGATTGGGCTTCGATTTCTGGCGTCCGCGCGTGGCAGCGGACATCGGCGCCTTCGCGCCGGACAGCCCCGCGGAGAAGGCGGGTTTGCGCAAAGGCGATGAAATCGTGAAGGTCGATGGGGTTGCCGTCGCCGATTTCTCACAGCTGGCGCGCAAGATCGAGCCGGCAGCGGGCCGCGTGGTGAACCTGGAAGTCCGGCGCGACGGAGCATTGCTTGCGCTGCCGGTGAAGGTTGGCGAGCAGGTGGTCGGGGAGCGGCACATCGGCCGCATCGGCGTGCAGCCCACCAACCGCATCATCGACAGCGGCCGCACCATTGCTGAAATCCAGACTGTGCAGAAATACGGTCCGCTCGAATCTGTGGGCGCGGCGACCCGGGAAACCTGGAACAAGGCAGCGTTCACTCTGCGCATGCTGGGCCGCATGTTTTCAGGGGATGTTTCGATCAAGGCCATGTCCGGCCCGATCAGCATCGCCGAGCTCACCGGCTATGCCGCTCGACAGGAGTGGCGTGCGTACCTTAACGTGCTCGCCGTGATCAGCATCAGCCTCGCGGTGATCAACCTGCTGCCGATCCCGATCCTCGACGGCGGACAGATCGTTTTTCAGCTTGCGGAACTGGTGAAGGGCACACCGGTCTCAGAGCGTGCACTCATGCTGAGTCAGCAGATCGGGATGGCAATGATGCTGATCTTCATGACGCTGGTCTTCTATAACGACATCGCCAGGCATTTGAACTAGACATCTGAATTAGCTGTCTTCCCCTGAACAAAACGGCCCCGAACTAGAGCTTGACCCAACTGATGCGTTTGAGATCAATTATTCACGCGACGCTTGCGCTCGCGGCTGGCGGCGGCATGCTGATGCTACCCGTGGAGCAGTCCATGGCGCAGGCTGCGGCCGGCGGCTCGGCTGACAACTTCACCGTTGGCGACATTCGCATCGAGGGTCTGCAGCGCATTACGGAAGGCACCGTTTACAATTACCTGCCCGTGAACATCGGCGACCAGCTCGATCGTCACCGCGTATCCGAAGCATTGCGCGCAATGTATGCGACCGGATTCTTCCGCGACGTCGAGATCCGGCGCGAAGGCGGCACACTGGTGGTCGCCGTGCAGGAGCGGCCCTCGATCGAGAGTTTCGAGATCAAGGGCAACAAGGACATCAAGACCGAGGACCTGCAGAAGTCGCTGCGCAATGTCGGTCTCGCCACCGGCAAGACGTTCGACCAGTCGGTGCTGGACGAGGTCAAGCAATACCTCACCGAACAGTATTTCTCCCGCGGTAAATACGCTGTGCGCGTCGATGCCAAGGTCGAGGAAGTGCCGGGCAACAAGGTCAAGATCGCCATCGATATCGTCGAAGGCAAACGCGCGCGCATCCGCCAGATCAACATCGCCGGCAACACGGCGTTTCCGGACGAAGACCTGCAGGAAGAATTCGAGCTCAAGACGCCGAACTGGTTGTCCTGGTACAAGCAGGACGATCGCTACGCGCGCGAAGCGCTGTCCGGCGATCTGGAAAAGTTGCGGTCCTACTACATGGACCGCGGCTACGCGAACTTCGCCGTCACCTCCACGCAGGTGGCCATCGCGCCCGAGAAGGACGACATGTTCATCACCGTGAACGTCCAGGAAGGCGACGTGTTCAAGGTGTCGGACATCAAGATCGCGGGCAACACCGTGGTGCCGGAAGCCGACCTGCGTCGTTTGATCTTCCTGAAGCCGGGAGATACCTACTCGCGCAAGAACATTACGGCCACCACCGAGGCGATGAAGCTGCGCCTGGGCGTGGATGGCTATGCATTCGCCACCATCGACCCCGTGCCGCAGCCCAATCCCGAGACCAAGGAGATTTCGCTCACCTTCGTCATCGATCCCAAGAACCGCGTCTACGTGCGTCGCATCAACTTCAACGGCACCACCGGCGTGAACGACGAGGTGTTCCGTCGCGAAATGCGCCAGCTGGAAGGCGCGTACCTGTCCAATTCGGCGGTGGAGCGTTCCAAGCAGCGCATCCAGTCGCGTCTGCCGTTCATCGAGAAAGTCGAGGTGGAGACCAATCCGGTGGCGGGCACCAGCGACATGGTCGACGTCGATTTCGAGATCAAGGAAGGCCTGCCGGGCCAGTTCGGCGGCGGCGTCGGCTACTCCGAATCGCAGTCGGTGATCCTGAACGGCAACTTCACCCATTCGAATTTCATGGGCACCGGCGAGCGCATCCAGGCCGAAATCAATTCGGGGCGCTATTCGAAGAGCTATTCGTTCTCGCACACCGATCCGTACACCACCATCGACGGCGTGCGCCGGACCATTTCGCTCGGCTATCGCGACGTCACGCAATTCACTTCCGAGACCTCGGATTTCGATACCAAGACGCTCACCGCCGGCTTGAGCTACGACTATCCGATCACCGAATACCAGTACCTGAGCCTGGGCGGCTCGATCCAGCAGGCGGAGCTGGCAGTGGTTGCCGGCGGCAGCGCCCCGGAGGCCATCGACTGGGTACAGAACAACGGCAACACGAAGGTGCAGTGCTTCGAGTACTACTTCGGCACCGACGGTTCCTGCGATGCCAGCAACCCGAACACCGGCGATTACCTGCTGTACTCGTCCAAGTTCACCACCTACGAACTGAGCGCCGGCTGGAGCTTCGATTCGCGCAACCGGGCGATCTTTGCCACCTCGGGCATGCGCCATCGCTTCAACCTCGGCTACACGCTGCCGGGCAGCGATGTCGATTTCTGGACCGCCTCGTACGATTACCTGCAGTTCATCCCGGTATGGCGCGGCTTCAAGATCATGTTCAACCTGGAGCTGGCCTACGGCGACTCGTTGGGCTCCACCACCGCGTTGCCGCCTTATCGTCAGTACTTTGCCGGCGGCCCGGACTCGGTGCGCGGCTACAAAGAAAGCCGCCTCGGCCCCAAGGACGCCTTCGGACGGCCTTACGGCGGTAACATAAAGACGGTGGCGCAGACCGAGTTGCTGCTGCCCATGCCGGAAAAATGGCGCAACAGCGCACGTTTCAGCCTGTTCTTCGACATCGGCGGCATCTTCTCCGATCAGAATATCCGCTTCGTCGGCGAGGACAACCTGACGGTGGGTCGTGCGAACGCGACCAAACTCGACTACGGCTTCAGTTATGATCAGCTCAAGCAATCCACCGGCGTGGCGGTACAATGGCTGGCGCCGCTGGGTGTGTTCCGCTTCAGTTACGCCATCCCCCTGAACAAAGATCGCCGCGATGGCATCAACTGGGGCGATGAGACGGAAGGTTTCCAGTTCTCGATCGGACAGGCTTTCTAAGGTCATTACGATCGGTTCCGGCAGCCAGCTGACGGCACGTCCGGCATTACAAAGTTAACTCGAGGATTCACCCGACATGGCAAGGTTGAGCACGGCATTCATCATCTGGGCAGGCGTCGCATTGATCGCTCCGCTGGGCGCCGCCCACGCGGAACTGAAGATTGGTGTGGTCAACGTGCCGCGCCTGCTCGAAGAAGCGCCGCAGGCGAAGACGGCCATGCAGGCGCTGCAGGACGAATTCGCACCGCGCCAGCGCGAAATCGTGGCGCAAACCAAGGATCTCAAAACCAAGGAAGAGAAACTGCAGCGCGACGGCGCGGTGATGGCCGAGAACGAACGGCGCAATTTCGAAAAGGACCTGCGCGATGGCCAGCGCGATGTGGCCCGCAAGCAGAACGAATACGTGGAAGACCTGAACCTGCGCCGTAACGAAGAGCTGGGCAAGCTGCAACGCTCGCTGCTGCAGGAAGTGCAGACCTACGCGAAAGCATCGAGCTACGACCTGGTAGTGGGCGAGGGCGTGCTGTTCCGTAACGACTCCATCGACGTCACCGCGCAGATTCTTTCGGCACTGCAGGCTCGCTTCAAAGCCACTGGCGGCGTAGCGCCCAAGCCTGCGGCGACTCCTGCAAAGCCCGCGACTCCGCCCGCGAAGCCCTGATCGATCGCGCCGGTCGAGCGCCGGCGTGATTTCGTGAACGCATCGGCGCCATGACTGCAGTCCCGGGTCAAACCAGTGTCGGCATGACCCTGGGCGAACTGGCGATTCGTTTCGGCTGTTCCCTGCAAGGCGATCCCGATGTGCGCGTGTCGCACGTCGGTACGCTCGAAGCAGCGGACAACACTGCCGTGGCGTTCATCGCCAATCCCAGTTACCGAAAGTTTCTCGCCACCACCGGCGCGGGCGTGGTCGTGCTCGATCCTTCGCTGGCCGGCGAGTGTCCGACAGCGGCGCTGCTTACGAAGAATCCACACGCTGTCTATGCACGCATCGCTGCTCTGTTGCATCCGGTGCCTGTGCAGGCGGGCGGCGTTCATCGCACCGCCTCCGTTGATGAGTCAGCGGTGGTGCATGCGGATGCGGCGATCGGTCCGATGACAGTGATAGAAGCGGGGGCGCACATCGGTCCTCGCGTAGTGATCGGCCCGGGTTGCGTGATCATGCGCGGCGCACGCATCGGTGCCGATTCGAGACTGGTTGCGGGCGTGACGTTGTGCCATGGCGTGCAGATCGGCGAACGCGTGCTGATGCATCCGGGAGTAGTAGTCGGCGCCGATGGCTTCGGCCTGGCCATGGACCGCGGCCAGTGGCTCAAGGTGCCGCAGGTGGGCAGCGTCGAGATCGGCGACGACGTGGAGATCGGCGCCAACACCACCATCGATCGCGGGGCCATCGAGAACACCGTGATCGGCCCAGGCGTCAAACTCGACAACCAGATCCAGATCGGCCACAACGTGCGCATCGGCGCGAACACCGCGATTGCCGCCTGCAGCGGGATTTCCGGCAGCACCACCATCGGCCAGCGCTGCATGTTGGGTGGCCAGACGGGTGTCGCCGGGCACTTGACCATCTGCGACGACGTGGTGGTGACCGGCAAATCGCTGATCACCGGTAACATCAACAAGCCGGGCGTGTATTCCGGTGGGCTGCCTGTCGACGAGGCGGCCAGATTCCGCAAGAATGCGGCCCGGTTCAACCAGCTGGACGAACTGGCGCGGCAGGTCCGCAAATTACGCCGCGATCCCGGTGGCAACACCGAACCGCAGTCTTGAATTCAATCCATCGCTCCGTGGCCGGGCATCCCCCGCGCGGGCTCATGCAGAGGAAAGCCTAAGTTGTCTGACGAATCAGCGCAGGGTGCGACCGTAGCGG
>JBEVKB010000060.1:0-46349 GCA_040509875.1 Steroidobacteraceae bacterium
GGCGGCAATCCCGATGAAATCAATCCGCTGTCGCCCGCCGAACTGGTGATCGATCACTCGGTGCAGGTGGATGCGTACGGCACCGCCCAGTCGCTGGCGCAGAACACTGCGATCGAGTTCGGCCGCAACACCGAGCGCTACGAGTTCCTGCGCTGGGGCCAGACCGCGTTCGACAACTTCAAGGTGGTGCCGCCGAACACCGGCATCGTGCACCAGGTCAACATCGAACATCTCGCGCGCGTCATTTTCGACGTGGAAAAAGACGGCGAACGCTGGGCCTATCCGGACACGCTGGTGGGCACCGATTCGCACACCACCATGGTCAACGGCCTGGGCGTGCTGGGTTGGGGCGTCGGCGGCATCGAGGCGGAAGCCGCCATGCTCGGCCAGCCGGTCACCATGCTCATCCCGCACGTCATCGGCTTCAAGCTGGTCGGCACCATGCCTGTCGGCACCACTGCCACCGACCTCGTGCTGACCGTCACCGAGATGCTGCGTAAGAAGGGCGTCGTCGACAAGTTCGTGGAATTCTTCGGCGATGGTCTTGCCAACCTGCCGCTCGCCGATCGCGCGACCATTGCGAACATGGCGCCCGAGTTCGGCAGCACCTGCGGCATCTTCCCGATCGATGCCGAGACGCTGCGCTATCTCGAACTCACGGGACGCACTCCCGAACACATCGCGATGGTCAAAGCCTACGCACAGCACCAGGGTTTCTGGCGCGAGAACGGCGCACCGCAGGCCGATTACTCCGACGTGCTGGAACTGGACATGGGCACCATCGTGCCTTCGCTCGCCGGCCCCAAGCGTCCGCAGGATCGCGTCGCACTGAGCAACGCCAAGCTGGTTTACAACACCACGCACAAGAAGATGTCCGAAGAACGCGCGCTGAAAATGCCCGCTGCCACCGGCGTTGCTTCGGCAACGGTGGACGGCAAGACCTTCGACGTGAAGGATGGCGCCGTGCTGATCGCCGCGATCACCAGTTGCACCAACACTTCCAATCCGGCTGTGCTGGTCGCTGCCGGCCTGCTCGCTCGCAATGCGCGTCGTCGCGGCCTCACCTCGAAGCCTTGGGTCAAGACCAGTCTTGCTCCAGGCTCGCGCGTGGTGACGGATTACCTCGCCGCCGCCGGTCTCGATGAAGATCTGAATGCGCTCGGCTTCTTCACCGTCGGTTACGGCTGCACCACTTGCATCGGCAATTCCGGGCCGCTGAAGCCTGAGATTGCCGACGCCGTGCGCAGCGCCGACCTGTCGGCATGCTCGGTGCTCTCGGGCAATCGCAACTTCGAAGGCCGCGTGCATCCGGAAGTGAAAATGAACTTCCTGGCCTCCCCGCCGCTGGTCGTGGCTTACGCCATCGCCGGCACGCTCGACCTGGACCTGACCACCGAAGCGCTCGGCTGCGATGCCGACGGCACGCCGGTTTATCTCAAGGACATCTGGCCCGCCGCCAACGAGATCCATGAAGTCATCGGCCGCTGCGTGACTTCCGCCATGTTCCGCAAGGGCTACGCCAGCGTGTTCGAAGGCGACGCCAACTGGCAGGGCATCCAGACCGCCACCGGCAACATCTACTCGTGGAACGAGAAGTCGACCTACGTGAAGAATCCGCCGTACTTCGACGGCATGACCATGAAGCCCGACAGCGTGACGGACATACGCAATGCGCGGGTGCTGGCCCTGCTCGGCGATTCGGTGACCACCGACCACATTTCTCCTGCGGGCGATATCTCCAAGACCAGCCCGGCGGCGAAATACCTGGTGTCGCTGGGTGTGCAGCCCAAGGATTTCAATTCCTACGGCGCACGTCGCGGCAATCACGAGATCATGATGCGCGGTACCTTCGCGAACATTCGCCTGCGCAACCAGCTTGCTCCGGGCACCGAAGGCGGCGTGACCGTGCACGTGCCGAGCGGCGAGCAGATGAGCATTTTCGATGCGGCCATGCGCTACAAGCAGGAAGGCACGTCGCTGATCGTGATCGCCGGCAAGGAATACGGCACCGGCTCCTCGCGCGACTGGGCAGCCAAGGGCACCATGCTGCTGGGTGCGAAGGCCGTCATCGCCGAGAGCTTCGAGCGCATCCACCGCTCGAACCTGATCGGCATGGGCGTGCTGCCGCTGATGTTCAAGGATGGACAGAACGCGACCACGCTCGGGCTCACCGGCAAGGAGAGTTTCGAGATCATCGGCCTGAACGGCGGTGCGGCGAAAATGGTCACGGTCGTTGCCACGCCGGCAACCGGCGCGCCGATCAAGTTCGAAGTCCGCGTGCGCATCGATACGCCGAAGGAACGCGACTACTTCCAGCACGGCGGTATCCTGCACTACGTTCTGCGTCAGCTCGCGGGCGCCACCAAGGCCGCGTGATCCGCACGCCAGTGAGCGACTGGCTGCTGAAACTGCGGTGAGGGAAAAAGGGGAGCATGGGCTCCCCTTTTTTCATCGTCCCGCCAGGATATTTTTTTAAGGAGAGAGCGACTCATGAGTGAACACGTCCGTGTTGCGATCGAAGACAACATCCTGCGCCTCACGCTCGCCCGTCCCGAGAAAAAGAACGCGCTGTCGATGGCGATGTATTCCGTGCTCGGCGAGGCATTGACCAAGGCGGAGACCGATCCACAAGTACGCGCCATCCTGATCGCGGCCGAAGGCGACGCCTTCACTGCCGGCAACGACCTCGCCGACTTCGCTGCCGTGGCCAGCGGCAAACTCGATCGTAAGGACATGACATCGCACCTGCTGCTGAACGCGCTCGCACGGGCGGACAAGCCTGTCATCGCAGCAGTGCAAGGCCTTGCGGTAGGCATCGGTGTCACCTTGCTGCTGCATTGTGACCTCGTCTATGTCGCCGCGGACGCGCGGCTCTCGACTCCTTTCGTCAGTCTCGGACTGGTGCCGGAAGCGGCATCGAGCTGGTTGTTACAAGCGCGTATTGGCTATGCGCGCGCTTACGCAATGATGGCGTTAGGGGAATCGCTCGACGGTACGACCGCGGTGACACTCGGCATTGCGAATGCAGCGGTGCCGGCGAGCGAAGTTCGCGCTCGCGCTTTGGCCGCTGCCCAGCAAGTAGTAGCGAGACCGATCGGCGCATTGCAGGCCACCAAGCGGCTGATGCGCGATAGTGAAGCGATCAGGGCGGTGATGGAACGGGAAGGCGAAGTGTTCGCAGCGCGACTCAGGACTGCCGAAGCTGCGGAAGCATTGCGGGCCTTTGCGGAACGCCGTGCGCCGAATTTTCGCGGCATCGTCGGTTGACTGAAATTCACTCCGGGAAGAGATTGAGGATCCGAATCGGCCTGCGCCTTGCTAAAGTCCGACCACGTTGTCACGCAGGAGAAGAAGATCATGAAAGGCAACTGTCTATGCGGCGCCGTCAGCTACGAAATCGCCGGGCCGCTGAGCATGATGATCCACTGTCACTGTTCGATGTGCCGCAAGCATCACGGCGCAGCGTTCGCGACGTTCGTCGGCGCTCCGCTGTCGGGCTATCGATTGCTGAGCGGCGAGGATGTGATTTCCCACTACCAGTCGTCCCCCGCCGGGCATCGTCATTTCTGCAGTGTCTGCGGCTCGGTTACGCCTATCGTGTCCAAGGAAATGGACATGGTGTTCTGTCCCGCCGGTAACCTCGAGGGCGACCTGGGCATGCTGCCGTCGGCCCATTATTTCGCCGGCTCCAAGGCACCCTGGTACGAGATCACCGACGACCTGCCGCAACACGTGGAGTTTCCGACGGAGTTCAACATGAGCGGTGTCGAGCGCCCGCACGTTGAAGCCGAGGCGGACACCGTCGCCGGCAGTTGCCTGTGTGGAGACGTGACGTTCACAGTCGTCGGCACGCCGGTGCGCATTACGAATTGCCATTGCACCCGCTGTCGGCGAGCACGCAGCGCTGCGCATGCAAGCAACTTCTTCTATCCACTCGCTGCATTCACGTTCACGCGGGGAGCGGATTCGCTCCGCGACTATCGCTATCCCGAAGCCCGCTACTTCGCCGCGACGTTCTGTCGCCGCTGTGGAAGCGCCATGCCGCGCGTATCCCTCGAACGAGGGATTGTCGTGATACCCGGCGGCGGGTTGGACTCCGATCCCAAGGGTGCGCCGACTTCGCACATTTTCGTCGGGTCGAAGGCGCCCTGGTTCGACATCACCGACCAGTTGCCTCAGCATGAGACCATGCCGGCGAACTTCTCTCCCCCTCCCGCGGTCCGATAAGTCTCCGCAGCGTCTTTTTTGTGCAAAGGTAAAACCATGCTCATACGGCGACCACGACCCGGCGACTCGGCAGCCATCCAGCCATCGCAGATTACCGACGAAGCGGTTTATCTCGACCGCCGCAGATTGCTGCAGGCGGCGCTCGCGGCAGGCGTTACGGGCTTGGGCGCATCGTGGCCTGCGGACGCCACATCGGGCGGAGCCCCGCTCACGTTCAAGCCAAACCCCGCCTACAACGTGACCGACCCACCGCCGAACAAGTACGAAGACATCACCACCTACAACAACTTCTACGAGTTCGGCATCGACAAGTCCGCGCCGGCGTCGAACTCCGAACGCTTCAAACCGACTCCCTGGAGCGTGACCATCAGCGGCGAAGCCGAGCGCACCGGCAAGTTCTGGTTGGAAGATATTCTCAAACCGCACGCGCTCGAAGAGCGCGTCTATCGCATGCGCTGCGTCGAGGCCTGGTCGATGGTCATTCCATGGGTGGGCGTGCCGCTGGGTGACGTGCTCAAGCAATTCAAGCCTACGGCGAAAGCCAAGTACGTGGCGTTCAAGACCGTGATGCGTCCCTCCGAAATGCCCGGGCAGAAGATCGACGTCCTCGAATGGCCGTACGTCGAAGGCTTGCGCATCGACGAGGCGATGAATCCGCTCGCGCTGCTCGCGGTGGGTCTATATGGCAAAACATTACCGAATCAGAACGGCGCGCCGCTGCGGCTGGTGACACCGTGGAAATACGGTTTCAAAGGCATCAAGTCCATCGTCGAAATCCGTTTCACCGAACGGCAGCCACCGACGGCATGGAATATTTCGGCGCCGAACGAATATGGGTTCTATGCCAACGTGAACCCGCAGGTCGATCATCCGCGCTGGAGCCAGGCACGCGAACGTCGCATCGGCGGCGGAGTGTTCGCCGCGCGCGTGCCGACGCTCATGTTCAACGGCTACGAAAAGGAAGTCGCCAGCCTGTATCAGGGCATGGACCTGGCGAGGAATTACTAAATCCCCATGCCTTCAGCAGTCGTCGTACGCCGCTATATCAAGCCGGCGGTGTTCCTGGCTTGCCTGCTACCGTTGCTGCTGCTCACGCTGCACGCGTTCAACATAGGCGGCGACCTGGGAGCGAATCCGGTCGAGAAGATCCAGGACACGCTGGGCCAGTGGGGCCTGCGGTTCCTGATGATCACGCTGGCCGTTACACCGTTTCGAGACTGGTTCGATGCACCGTGGCTGGTCATGCTCAGGCGCATGCTCGGCCTGTACGGATTCTTCTACGTGCTGCTGCACTTCCTCACCTGGCTGATTCTCGACCAGGGCATGGACTGGCAGGAAGTGCTCGTCGACGTGACGCGCCGGCCGTTCATCACCATCGGCTTCATCGCCCTGCTGCTGTTGATTCCACTGGCCGTCACATCCACCCACGGCATGATGCGACGACTGGGCAAGCGCTGGAAAACCCTGCACCGGCTGGTGTATCCGATCACCCTGCTCGGCGTGTGGCATTACTGGTGGCAGGTGAAGGCGGACATACGCGAGCCGCTGCTGTATCTCTCGATCGTCGTCGTGCTGCGGGCGTGGCGCGTCTGGACAGCGATGCGGCCACGACTCGCCAACAGGAAGACCGCCGCCGCGTGAAGCCGCGGCTGTAACAGCTACATCGCCGTTCGTATCGACCACAGCTCCGGAAAGAAACACAGCTCGAGCGCCTTGGCGAGATACGACACGCCGCCGGTGCCGCCAGTACCGCGCTTGTAGCCGATGATGCGCTCCACCGTTTTCATGTGGCTGAAGCGCCAGAGTTGAAATTTCTGGTCCAGGTCGACCAGCTTTTCCGCCAGCTCGTACAGGTCCCAGTTCGCATCCACGCTGTGATACACGGCAAGCCACGCAGCAGCGACCTGCTTGCTCGGCTGGTATGGCTGCGACCAGTCGCGGTCCAGGTAATTGTCCGGAATCTCGAAGCCGCGACGGCTGAGCAGCTGCAGGCACTCGTCGTAGAGACTCGGGCTGTGCAGCGTCCGCTGCAACGAACCGTAGGCGGCCGCATCGCGCTTGTGCACTTCGATCATCTGCGCCGTCTTGTTGCCGATGATGAACTCGAGCATGCGGTACTGGTACGACTGGAAGCCCGAAGCGCGGCCCAGCTGATTACGAAACGCCGAGTAATCCGCCGGGGTGAGTGTCGCCAGCACGTCCCATGCCTGCGTCAGTTGCGCCTGGATACGTGCGACACGCGACAGCATCTTGAACGAAGGGCCAAGATCGTCGCGGCGTATGTGATCCAACGCGCCGTGAAGTTCGTGCAGGCACAGCTTCATCCACAGCTCGGATGCCTGGTGAATGATGATGAACAACATTTCATCGTGTTCGAGGGATGCGGGCTTCTGTGCGCTGAGAATGCGATCCAGGCCCAGGTATTCGCCGTAGCTCTGCGATTCGCCCAGGTCCCAGTGAACCTTCTCGTCGGAAAGATCCACGAGCGCACTGGCGTCGCCGGGTTTTTCTGCTTCGCTCATGAGTTTCTCCAGCGCGCGGTCACGCAAACATCCAACCGGGCACTACCTGCCAGCCTCGCAACAATTCGCGATCGAGGCGGCGATAGTCGGGCTCCAACGATTCCACCAGCGCCCAGAAGCGGCGCGAATGGTTCATGTGTCGCGTATGACACAGTTCGTGGATCAGCAGATAGTGCAGCACGGGCGCAGTCTGGAACAGCAGGCACAGGTTGAGGCTGATGGTGCCGGTGGCCGAACAACTGCCCCAGCGCGTGCGCTGTTGGCGGATCTGCATGCGGGAGAATTGAAATCCCGCGGCCTGCGCAACTTTCGTCAACGCCAGGCGCAACTCCACTTGTGCGAGGCTCACCAGCCATGAGCGCAAAGCGGCGGCAACCTGGCGATGATCGTCGAGCGGGCCGGACACGCTGAGCAAGCCTTCTCCGGCAACGCTCACGGCGATGCGCGCAGCCTGCGTCGGACGATACTTCACCACGAAGCGACGACCGATGGCCGCGAGGTCGATGACCTCCGGACGCACTTCGTTGAGCCTGCCGGCAGAAAGATCCGCGACACGCTCATCGATCCAGTCGCGATGATTGCCGACGAAACGTTGGATGGCGGTGGGAGAAGCACCCGGCGGCACCACGACTTCCACGCGTCCACCGGGATATACGCGCACTGACAGTCTGCGGGCGCGACGACTGATGCGCACGTTCCAGGGTGCGTTGAAGTCACGCGCTTCGAACAACTGCAATTGGGCGGTCATGGCGCCGAGTGTAATTCACCTCGCCATGACTGCCTATCGGTCAACACCCCGCCGATCGGCTCTTAATTCATCGCGATTCAACGCGGTCGAACCGCCGCGGTGTCGAGCAATTCACGCGCTTGACGATAATCCGGCGCGATCACCAGGGCTTTCTCGATGACATCGCGTGCAGCGTGCGCATCGCCACGCCGCAGATAATTCTTTCCCAGTAACAGCAACGCCTCGGCCTGGCCCCATTGCGGATGTCCCGCTGGCGAAGGCGGCGCTGCATCGAATGCCGCCACGACGGCGCGCAAGCGATCGATGGCGTCAGCAGAAGATGCCGAGCCGTTGCCATACAGGCACTGCCCTTCCATCAACATCACCCGCGGATTCGTCGGTGCGAGTTCCAGCGCGGCGCGAAACGACTTGCTGCGCGCGCAGAGCGGGATCGAGGAAAGCAGGTCGCCACTGTGCGGCGTACGGGCCACAGCCGTACAGACAGAGTCGAGCACCTGCGCTTCGGCCATCTTCGCGTCCAACGACAATGCTTTCTTCGCGTGAGAGAGACAGGCCTGTGCGGACTCGACGGCGAGCGTGCGCGCCGAGCGCTTGCCTTCGCGGTTCGGTGAGGCAGTGTACAATTCTGCAAGTTTCCAGCGTCCATACGCTGCATCATGGGCCTGCAACGTCGCGAGCGATGCCGGCACTTCCAGACGCTCGATGACCTGTACGATCGATTCGAGCGCACGGATGTCTGCCGTGTAATACGCGTACTCGGCACGCGCCTGCGCATCGTCCAGATCGGCCAGCGGATCGGCAAACGCCAGCGGCGCGAGTGCTAGCCATGACAGCGACATGTACAGCGAGATGCCGACGAGCGGCCGCGGACACAAGCCAGCAAGGCGTAATGCCGACATTCACAAACTCCTGTTCGCTTGTTGACAGTGGCTTTGTTTATGATCGCGCTGTTCCTGAAGCGCACCGGAGCAACGATAGCACGCGTCGCGCCCGCTCGATGTATCCCGTGAGATCCGTTTCCGACATGTCCGACTCGCCCACGTTATTCGACATCGGCATCAACCTGACGCATGAAAGCTACGATGCCGATCGTGCCGCTGTCATGGAACGCGCCGCTGCGGCAGGTGTGACACGCATGCTGGTGACCGGCGCCTCGCTGGCAAGTTCCCGGGATGCGGTCGCTCTCGCTCATTCGCACCCCGACACACTTCGTTGCACGACCGGCGTTCATCCGCATCATGCGAGCGAACTCGACGACGGACAGCAGCAGGAACTGGCGGGGCTGGCGCGAAACAGCGTCGTCGTCGCAGTCGGCGAATGCGGACTCGATTATTTTCGCGACCTGTCGCCTCGCGCCGCGCAGATCGAAGCATTCCGTTGGCAATTGCAACTGGCGAAGGAGATCGGCAAGCCGGTGTTCCTGCATCAACGCGAGGCGCACGATGATTTCATCGCGGTGCTGCGCGACTTTCCCGGCCTGCGAGGTGTGGCACACTGCTTCACCGATGGCGTCGCACAGGCAAGCGCCTATCTCGATCTTGGCTTGTATGTCGGGATTACGGGATGGATCTGCGATGAGCGCCGCGGCCAGCATTTGCATGACGTGGTGCGCATGATTCCAGCGGAGCGATTGTTGATCGAAACGGACGGACCGTACCTGCTGCCGCGTGACATGCGACCCAAGCCAGCGTCACGTCGCAACGAACCGGCATATCTGCCGCATATCCTCGCGACCATCGCCGCTGCACGCGCTGAGTCTATCGACGCACTGGCGTCACGAACTACGCAGAATGCAGCGGACCTGTTCGGCTGGCCCGCTGTCGAACCGCATCATTGATTATCGCCGGACCTCAGGTCCTGGAGGGACTCATGAATCCAACACAACTGCAGAACACCATCGACCGCGTCTGGGACGAATCCATCGTGCCGACGTTGTGCGACTACATTCGCATTCCTAACAAGTCGGTCAACTTCGATCCGCAGTGGGCCGAGCATGGTTACATGGATGCCGCTGCCGAGCTGCTGCGCAAATGGTGCGCAGAGCATGCACTGCCCGGTATGAAAGTCGAACTGGCGCGCCTGGACGGACGTTCGCCGTTGCTGTTCATCGAAGTGCCGGCACAGTCTTACGGCACGGACACAGCGGCGAAAAACGCCGCTGCGGATTGCGTGCTGATGTACGGCCACATGGACAAGCAACCGGAATTCACCGGCTGGGCCGAAGGCTTGGCGCCATGGACGCCGGTGCTTCGCGACGGTCGATTGTATGGGCGCGGCGGCGCTGACGATGGCTATGCCGTGTTCGGTTCGCTGCTGGCGCTGCTCGCGCTCGAAGAACAACGCGTGCCGCATGCACGCTGCGTCATCCTCATCGAAAGCGGCGAAGAAAGCGGCAGCCCGGATCTGCCTGCCTATATCGAACACCTGGCCGCGCGTATCGGCAAGCCTTCATTGGTCGTCTGCCTGGATGCCGAGTGCAGCAACTACGATCAGTTCTGGTGTACCACGTCACTGCGCGGCAATCTCAACGGCACGTTGCGTGTCGAGGTACTGAGTGAAGGCGTGCATTCCGGCATGGCCAGCGGCATTGCGCCGTCGAGCTTCCGGGTGATGCGGCAACTGCTCGATCGCATCGAGGATTCACAGACCGGACGACTCCTGGTCGATGCGCTTTACACCGAGATTCCCAAAGATCGCCTGGGCCAGGCAGCCGCCGCAGCGAAGACGCTCGGCGACATCGTCTTCAAGAAGATTCCATTCCTGCCGGGCATGCAGCCGATGTCGGGCGATCCCACCGAACTGCTGCTCAACAGTACCTGGCGACCGACGCTGTCGGTTACCGGCGTCGACGGCATTCCAGCGCCGCAGAATGCAGGCAATGTTCTGCGCCCTATGACTGCACTGGTGTTGTCGTTCCGCTTGCCGCCGCAGGTCGATCCCGAGGTAGCTGCGCGCGCGGTGAAAGCCGTGCTCGAAAAATCGCCGCCCTATGGCGCGCGAGTGCAGTTCGAGATCGAGACGAGCATGGGCGGTTGGAATGCGCCCTCTTCCGCTCCCTGGCTGGAAGCAGCAGTGCAATCGGCATCGAAGCAATACTTCGGCGCCGACGCGATGTACATGGGCACGGGCGGCAGCATTCCGTTCATGGCCATGCTCGCGGAGAAATTTCCCGCTACGCAGTTTTTGGTGACTGGCGTGCTGGGCCCGCATTCGAATGCGCATGGGCCGAATGAGTTCCTGGATATCGCGACGGGGAAGAAGGTGACGGCGTGCGTGGCGCATGTCGTGGCGGCGCACGCGAAAGCGCGGGGTAACTTAGGGAAATAAGAAAATTCTCGCGGAGCACGCGGAGCAGAAGGCAATAGGGTCGGACCCAGATCGGATCCGACTCTGGCCATTTCATCTTTTCTTCTCAGCGTGCTCTGCGTGCTCCGCGAGAAATATCTTCATCCGCTCGCGCGAGCGGTCCTCAACTCGCGAGCGGATTCGGCTCCGAATTCTTCTTCACCTTGGCCCACACATCGCCGAACGCTGCGGTGATGTTGCCGCGAGCTTGGTCGACGATCGGGTAATCAGCCGTGATGTTATCGATGCGCACCACGTTGCGTGGCTTGCCCTTGGGAAAGTCGCTGCGCACAGTGAATAACACGCGCCCTTCGACGGGAACATCGCCGGTCAACAACCGCACGGCAGCCATGCGATCGTAGAGCGCATGCTGCGGATTCGCGAAAGTGAAGCGGCGCTTCTTGCCGATCACCGTCCACTCGATCATCTGGTCGCCGCCGAAAATCGCGCCGGGCAGGTCGAGCAGGTCGAGCACGAGCAGCCCCCGTTGAGTCAGCAACAGGTAGTGAATGTGGATCTGGCCGCCGTTGCCGTTGGGCAGAAGCACGTTCTTCATCATCTCGTAGGCGATGCTGGCAATGGCCGCATCGACGGCACGGCGGGCCCGGTACTCGCGAAACTGCAGGTACCCCCAGATCATGGCCGCAACCACCAGCAACGCGGCTGCCACCGGCCAGGCCCAGGGAGGTATCTGCTCGGGGATGGTCATATTCAAGGTTGTTGCAGTCCCGTACGAAGTGCAGTCAGGGTCGGCGCGATATCGGTTTCCTGCCGTGGCAGGTCCAGGAGCCGTGCGAGTTCCGGCGGCA
Source organism: Steroidobacteraceae bacterium (assembly GCA_040509875.1). Taxonomy (GTDB): domain Bacteria; phylum Pseudomonadota; class Gammaproteobacteria; order Steroidobacterales; family Steroidobacteraceae; genus Steroidobacter. Next base: position 11,652 of record JBEVKB010000060.1, read on the forward strand.
CCGGGACGACCCTGCCGATCTGCGGTTCGACGACATCGTTGAACTTGGCGGGATGCGCCGTCGACACGATGATCCAGTGACCGCGAGCGCCACGCGACAACAGCCGGCGAAATACTTTCGCGGCAGTGGCCGTGTGCGGACACCATACCTGGCCGAGCTCATGGGCATCGCGGCGGATGGTCGCACGGATCTCGATGTCATCGACGCTCGACGCGCCCAACTGCCCCTGCAATTCCTCGAAGTCGGGATGCAGCGCACGCAATCGTTCCATGTTGCTCGGGTTGCCGACATCCATGGCAGATGCCAACGTCGCAACGCTCGGCCGCGGCTGCCATTCACCGGTCCGCAGATACTCGCAGATGGTCTGGTTGGCATTGGTCGCCAGCACGATTTCGCCGAGTGGCAGCCCGATGTGCCGCGCCCATATGGCCGCCAGCGCATTGCCGAGATTGCCGGCAGGAATGATGAAATTCGGCCGCCTGCCCGTTTCGCGCCACAGTTCGAGACTGGCCTTCGCGTAGTAGACCATCTGGGGCAGCAGGCGGCCCACGTTGATGCTGTTTGCGGAAGTGAGTTCGTGAGTCTGCGCCAGCGCGGGATCGGCGAATGCTTCCTTCACCATGCGCTGGCAATCGTCGAAGGTGCCGCTGACGCGGAACGTGCGTATGTTGTCGCCCCAGCACGCAAGCTGCTGCGCCTGGCGCTCTGAAACCAGGCCGGCCGGATAGAGCACGGCGACATCGATCGAAGGCTTGCCGTGAAATGCCGCAGCCACTGCGCCACCGGTATCGCCGGATGTCGCGACCAGGATCGTGAGGCGTTTCGTCGACTGGCGCGGAATGCGCGTCATGCACTCGGCGAGAAAACGCGCACCGAAATCTTTGAACGCCGCCGTCGGGCCGTGAAAGAGTTCGAGCACCGACACAGGCGCCGGTGCATCCGGCAACGGAACCAGGGGCGCCGGAAAGTTGAATGCTTCGCGCGTGATTTCCTCGAGCTGATCCGCGAGCGGATCGCCGGCAGCGAACGGTGCGATGAGCTGCTGGGCCAGTTGCGCCAACGAGGCATTCGCATCGAAGTCGTGCGGCGTCACATGCGGGAATGACTCCGGCACATACAGGCCACCGTCCGGCGCGATTCCGTGCGCTATCGCCTGGCTCAGCGTGACGCGGTGTGCGGGGTTGCGGGTACTCGTGTAATACATCGACGAACTCAATTCACGATCCGCGCGCCGCTGGATTCGAGCGTCGAGATCCAGGCATCGCAGGGCATGTTGGACGCGGCGAAGCCCGCCACCATGGCATCGCGAATGCGCTCGGCATCCTGCTGTTCGCACCACGCAAAAATCGTCGGGCCGGCGCCGGAGATCGAACAACCCAGCGCGCGATTATTCATCGCGCCATCCTTGACGGCCTGGAACCCGGGAATCAGCACTTTACGCTGCGGCTCGATGATGACGTCTTCGAGCGATTCGCGGATGAGCTGCAGGTCGCCTGTGAAACACCCCGTGAGAAATCCCGCCAGGTTGGCCGACTGCCAGATCACGTTCGACAGGTCGATGGAGCGATTCAGGATCTCGCGAGCCGCCTTGGTGGACAGCATCATGTGCGGATGGACCAGCACACAGCGCACCGTCGGCGGCACCGGAATCTGCTTCACGTTGGGATTGTCGATGCCCACCGTCAGAACCAGTCCACCGAACAGCGACGGCGCGATGTTGTCGACGTGCACCGAGCCGCTCGCCACCGCCTCGCCTTTCATCGCGAACTTCAGCAGTTCGAGCTGAGACAGCGAGACCGGCAACAGCGCGTTGGCCGCGACTACACCTGCGACCGCGGATGCAGCCGAGCCTCCGAGACCCGAGCCCAGCGGAATGCCTTTTTCGATGGCGAGCTCGATGCCGAAATCCAGTTTCAGGTCGCGCACCATGCTGAGCACTGCCATGCCGGCAGTGTTCTTCTCAGGCTCCAGCGGCAGATCGACGGCGACGCCGCTGATGCCGCTGATTCGCACGCCGGGTTCGGCGATACGCGTTGCAGTGACTCTGTCGCCGATTGCCTGGAAGCTGTGGCCCAGCACATCGAAACCGACCGCGACATTACCGATGCTCGCAGGCGCGAACGCAGTAGCAGACTGTCGACCGCTCATAGCTTCGCACCGAGATAAGCACACACGCGCAACAGGTCGGCGAACACGCCCGCGGCCGTCACTTCAGGCCCCGCGCCCGGTCCCTGGACGACGAGCGGGTTCTGGTTGTAACGCCGCGTGGTGAAGCGCACGACGTTATCGGTGAGGTTGATGTTGGCAAAAGTATGTGACCGCTCCAGTTCGACCAGACCGACGGAAGCACGGCCGGTAGCGGCATCGAGCGAACCGACATAGCGCAATACCCGATCGCGGCTGCGCGCACCTTTGAGTCGCGCCGCCATCGCTGCGTCGAACTCGGGAAGGCGATCGAGAAACTCTTCCGGCGGGCAGGCGGTCAGCTCCGGCGGCACCAGCCCTTCCAGTCGCACATCGCCCAATTCCAGGCGCAGCCCCATCTCGCGACCGAGGATGATGAGCTTGCGTGCGAAGTCGATGCCCGACAGATCGTCCCGTGGATCGGGTTCGGTATAACCCTTCGCCTTCGCCGCCCGCACGATGGCGGAGAACGGCTCGGAGCCATCCCAGACATTGAACAGGTAAGCCAGCGTGCCGGACAGGATGCCTTCGATGCGTTGGATCTCATCGCCGGTATCGCGCAGGTCTCGCAACGTCTGCACGATGGGCAGGCCTGCGCCGACGGTGGCTTCATACAGGTAATGCGCCCCGCCCTGTCGCCGGGCTTCGTGCAGCCGTGCGAAGAAGTTCAGGTCGGCGCTGTTCGCCTTCTTGTTGGGCGTGACGATGTGAATGCCTTCCGCCAGCCACTCCGGGTAACGCGCAGCGATCTCGGCGCTGGCCGAGCAATCGATGATGACGGCGTGGGGAAGATGATCGGCGTGTACATGCGCTGCGAACTTCGCTAGATCCACGGGTTCGTTCTTCGACTCCATGGTCTTGCGCCAGCCAGCCAGCGGCACCGAAGTATCCGCGAGATGCATGTGCTTCGAGGTGAGCACACCACGCACGCGTAGGTCGATCTTCATTTCACTCGCCAGGCGCGCGCTTTGCGAAGCCATCTGGTCGAGCAGCACGCCACCGACCACACCCGGGCCAATGAGGCCGATGGAAATGGTGTGCGGCGACAGATAGAAACCGGCATGTACGGAACGCAGCGCGCGTGACGCCTGCTTGCCGTCGATGACCACCGAGATATTTCTCTCGGACGCGCCCTGCGCGATTGCTTTCACGCTGACGGCCGCCGAACCCAACGCAACGAACACTTTCGCGGCGACACCATGCGACCCGGCCATGCCATCGCCGACCACGGCGAGGATGCTGCAAGCAGGAGTGACTTCGACGCTGTGAATCTGGCCCTGTCGCAACTCGGTATCGAAAGCCTGTCGCACGACAGCCTCGGCGCGCACTGCTTCGACTTCGGGAATCGCGAAACAGATGGAATGCTCCGAGCTTCCCTGCGAAATCAGAATCACTGAAATACCATGATCGCGCAGCGCGCCGAACAGGCGATGCGCGGTGCCGGGTACTCCGATCATGCCGGCGCCTTCGAGGTTCACCAGCGCGACGCGGTCGATGCAGGTGATGCCCTTGACCAGCATTTGCGAGGTGGGCTTTTCGCAGATCAGCGTGCCCGCCTTCTCCGGCGCAAACGTGTTGCGAATCCAGATCGGGATGTTCTTGCGCACCGCCGGCGCCATGGTCTGCGGATGGATGACCTTGGCGCCGAAGTACGCCAGCTCCATCGCCTCGTTGTAGGACAGCGAGTCGATGACCTTGGCATCGGGCACCAGTCGCGGATCCGCGCTGAGCACGCCGTCGACATCGGTCCAGATGTGGATTTCCTCGGCGTCGAGCAGCGCGCCGAAAATGGAGCCGGAAAAATCGCTGCCGTTACGGCCGAGCGTCGTCTGCAGGCCCTGCGGATCGCGCGCGACGAAGCCGGTGATGATGAGTGTGGCCGCGGGTTCTTCCGGAATCACGCGGGCCGTATTCTTCTGGGATTCTTCCCAGCGAACCGCGGGCCCGAGCGGCCCCCATTCCACCGAGACGATTTCCCGCGCATCGATCCACGACACGGTGCCAGGCCGGCGGCCGCGCTTACGCAGATACATGGAGAACAGTCGCGTCGACCAGATTTCGCCGTAGCCAGCGATGAGATCGCGCACAGTCTGCGACGCCGAGCGAATCAGCCGCACAGTCTGGAGAATGCCGGAAATATCGCGGCAATCGCCATCCAGGGTCGCCATGTAGGGAGCGCTCTCGCTCACATCCAGCAGCGTTTCCGCGATCACCCAATGGCGTTCGCGCAGTTCGTCGATGCGCGTCTGGACGACGTCTTCCTGGCGTTCGGCCGCAATCACCAGGTTCAGTAACGAATCGGTGACGCCACGACAGGCCGACAGGACCACACCCAACCGTGGATGCGGATCGTTTTCCAGGATGTCGGCTACTCGCCGCATGCAGGCTGCATCGGCAACGCTCGAGCCGCCGAATTTATGTACGCGCCACCGCTCCACTTTGACTGTCTTTCTCTTGTTGCTCGACTCGCGCAGCCATCCGTCCCGTGGGTCGCGGCCCGTGGGCCGACAGGACATCATTTAGAAGGTTTGCGATATCGGGAGGGCGACACTGTACTGACAGGTCAATCCAGCGGCAAGTTTGCGGCGGGACTATGAACCTCGCACTGCGGCCGCAACGTCGCGGATCAGCGATTCGCGGTGTTATCCGGGCGACCGAAAGCCAGCACCGAACTGCCCTCGGCATCGCCGCCCGCCGCGACCGGAAACCCCGGCCGCGCAAAGCTGATCGTCTCGCCGGGGTCGGGCATGGTGACCGCCTCAGCCTTGGTATTCAGGTAGGTGACCTTCGCCGGGCCGACCTGGATCATGTCGCGATGCTGGAGCGCCCGCCGCAGCACCCGGCGCGAATTGACCAGCAGGCCGTTGGTGCTGCCCAGGTCCAGCATCAGGTCGTGGCCGCCATCGCGCACGATCAATGCGTGGTAACGACTGACGAACACCGAATCGATCCGGACATCCGCTTCCTCGCCGCGTCCGATGAGAATGCGCCCGCCTTGCAGCGGCACTTCGCGATCGGGCAATCCCTGCAGCGCGATCAACAGTCTTGAATCCGGGTTCCATGCGGACGCCGCGGAAACACCACCTTCCTGCATCATCGCCGGTAGCGCGTGGCCCTGCAGGTCCAGTTCATGGATCGCCTGATCGAGCGCCTTCACCGTCACTGTCTGCAAACCTTCTTCACCGGCACAAGCAAGCGCGCGTGAACACAGTCGATTGATCCGGGCCGGAACGCCGCTGGTGCAAACGTGGATCTGTTGCATGAGCGTGTGAGGCATCAGCACATCCGGATTGGCTGAGCCGGCAGCACGCAGGCGATGTGCGACATAGGCTGCGGTCTGGTCTTCGGTAAGCGATGTCAGCGCGAAACGCGGCGCTACCGACATGAGCGACTCGGCCATGCGCGGCGAGTCCAATACGCGATTGAGAGAGCTGCCGCCGAGCATCAGTACTTTCAGTACACGCGTGCCTTCGGCTTCGATGGTGGCCAGCAGCCGCAGCTCTTCCAGTACCAGCGGATGCGCGGCCTGCATGTTCTCGACGATGAGCAGACAGATGCGTCCCATCGATGCCTGGTGCCGCAGGAAGCGTTCGATCAGGCGGCGACGATCCGTCTTGTCCTCGTCTTCGAGCGAAAAACCGAACTGCCGCAGGATGTCGAGTAGAAATTCACGTGGATGGCTGTGCTGTCGCGCGACGGAGGCCAGGACGACACGCTCATCGAGATCGCGCACCAATCGGCGGATGAGAAGACTCTTGCCGCAGCCGCTCTCTGCCGTAACCACCGCCAAGCGCGCGCGGCTCCACAGGGCTTGTCCCATGAAATCCAGGGCGTGGACATGCTGTTCGGCGGGAAAGAAAAATTCGTCGTCGAGAGAATCCGCGAACGGATCGGCGATGAGGTCGAACGGATTGTTCGCGACCGGTATCGCTGGATCGAGAGCGTCCATGATGTTGCCTGGCTCTCCGGGTTCAGTACTGGGTTCGACCGACAAACGTTGTCCTCAGCTCCAGGGAAGCGGCCTGCGGCCGGTCACTTGCGCCCCGTCCTGCTGCATCCGAATCTAGCTCGTTGATGGCAACTGCATGATTTATAGGAACTTGAGGTTTCGGAAATCGATTGTGAGGGTGCAAGGTCAGTCCCGACAATAATCGGTGTCATAACCCTGCACAAGTGCAGCGGGTTTCTTATATTTCCTCCCCCGGTCGCCGGGGGAGGAATAAGGAGGGAGCGTCAGGATCTTCCCTTCTCGGCCCTCCCCGGCGACCGGGGGAAGAAGTTAAAAGAAGGGCGGCTTTACACACCGGGCCTAATCCACATTCACGACCACCTTCCCCCGCGCCCGCCCCTCCTCCAGATACGCGATCGCTTCCGCCGCCTCACTCAACGCAAAGCGCCTGTCGATCGCCGGCTTCACCTTCCCTGCCGCCAACATGTCGCCCAGAATCTTCAAATCCGCGGGATTCAGTTCAGCGATGAACATTCCCATCTCCTGGCTTACGAAAGGCGACGACAGCAGCGCTTTGATTGGCTGCATCAACGGCCCGAGCCACGGATCGTCCATGGTTGCGCCGACGATGACGAGCCTGCCGTGTGGCTGCAGCACGCGTCGATATTCCGAGAGCGAATGGTTGCCGACGTTGTCGAGGATCAGGTCGTAACGCTCGTCGCCTGAAGTGAAATCCTCGCGCGTGTAATCGATCACGCGGTCCGCGCCAATCGATTTCACCAGTTCCGCATTCCTGGTGCTGCAGACACCTGTGACTTCAGCGCCGAGCGATTTGGCGATCTGCACAGCAAAGGTACCCACGCCACCGGATGCGCCGTTGATCAATACTTTCTGGCCGGGCTTGAGCAACCCGTGGTCTCGCAATCCCTGCAGCGCCGTGATGGCGGCGACAGGGACGGCGGCCGCCTGTTCGAATGTCATGTTGGTCGGTTTGAGCACTACCGACCGACTTTCGCGAACGACCAGGTATTCGGCCAGCGACCCGCTCTTGCCGCCGAAGACTTCATCGCCGGGCTTGAAGCGCGTGACCTGCTTGCCCACCGCCACCACCGTTCCGGCGAAGTCGACGCCCATTCGCGTGTCATTGGGGACGCCGAAGCCACCACCGAGTCGGATGATGTACGGCGTGCCTCGCATCGAGTGCCAATCGAGCGGATTCACGGCTGCCGCATGCACCTTCACCAGCAACTCGTCTTCGGCCGGCACGGGCTTGGCAACATCTTCGAAACTGAGGATATCGGGCGAACCGTAGCAACGCGCGACGATTGCTTTCATCCGCTGCGCTTCAGCAGGGAGTTCACCCGGTGGGCCACAAGCGGAGTCGTGACTGATGGCGATAGCAAACGACGCCAGTGCAAGGGTCATCAAGGCCAGGATGGCGACCAGTATCCGTTTACGTCGAGTCATTGCCTTGCTTCCAGTGGTGGCGGGACGTTTCCTTAGCTCAACTATGCGGCGAGCGGCAATTGAGCGATCGGGCTACGATCCAGGCGGACGACGGCGGTCGATCCCGTCCGCAGCGGACGCGATGCGCGAAAGAGGCAACCGTTTTCAATCAAACCGCGTGGACTCGCACTTATACTGCGTTGGCGACGCCTGCGTTTCACGGGTGGCGATGCCGCCACGCCGCTCACACCGCATCCCTCGCAACGCGTTCATTGAGTCGTCGCAAGATATGCGGCGCCAGCTTCTCTTCCATCGCACTGGTCCGCGCAACACCGGGGCTCGGCATGAACACCGACACGCCGAAACTCACATCGCCTTTGCGAACGGCAAGGCCATCGCCCCACCACAGCGCTTCATCGCCGAATTTCCTCGATACCGGCTTCGAGGCAATCACGCCATTTGCAGCAGCACTGCGGAATGTCTCCAGGAAGGTTCGCGCAAGATCTTTACCCGCGGGCCATTGCATGGCCGTCAGGATGACGAATCGATGCCGTTGCCTCGGGCTTTGATTCGCCGGCTGTTCCTTGCCCGCCGCGATCATCCAGATGCACGACGAAGAGTACGAACCATTGGGTTGACTGCCCTCGTCCTGGCGACGGCCCGCATCCACGCCCAAGCCGATGGCCTTGGAGATTTCCGCTGACGTGAGCAGCGAGCACGCATTGATTTCGTTCGCAGGCGCCGCTGCGTGAACCAACAGTGGCGCAAGTACAAAGAGGAGAACCGATAGTCTGCGTGTCATTCGTTCTCCGGGCGGGATTTCAGCAGCAGCGTTGGATGCCGCTCCACTTACGTTGTTGTTCGGCGATGTAGAAGTCACGCCGACTCAACGCCGGAACATCCGGATGCGTGGCTCGATGTCGAGCCAGGTACATATCATAAGCATCGTCAGTCGTCAGCTCACGCACGAAGTCCCAGAATTTCCGCACTTCAGGCTTCATGCCTTCATGGCCACCACTTCAGCCGGCGCTTCCGAATTCGGTGGCACCGGCAGGTTACGCAGCACGCGCAGGCAGACACGCGCCGAATCGAAAATCACGATCCACAGGATCGCCGTCAAGCCGACCGCGAGCCATGCGTCGAGACGCTGATTGAAGATGAGCTGCGGGGCAACTGCAGCCTGTGCGGCAGGCAACAGGCCTGCAGCCAACTGGGTGGCAGTCTGATCGGCCGCGGCCAGAAAGCCTATACGCACATCGTCGGAGACGACTTTCTCCCAGGTCGCGGCCGTGGTGACGATGGTCAGCCATGCCAGAGGCACACCGGTGACCCACGCATGACGAACCTTGCCCTGCTTCACGAGAATGCCGGTGCAGATGCTCAACGCGATGCCGGCGAGCAATTGATTGGAGATGCCGAACAGCGGCCAGAGAATATTGATGCCGCCGTTGGGATCGATGACGCCGATGTACAGGAAGTAACCCCAGCCCGCGACGATCAATGCACTCGATATCAACACCGACGGATACCACGAGGTCTGGCCCATCTTCGGCCAGATATGCGACAGCGCATCCTGCAGCATGAAGCGCCCCACCCGCGTACCGGCATCGAGCGTGGTCAGGATGAACACGGCTTCGAACATGATGGCGAAGTGATACCACAGCGCCATCATTCCCTGGCCGAAGGCCGAAGAGAACACGCTGGCCATGCCCACTGCCAACGACGGTGCACCGCCGGTGCGCGCGAACAAAGTCGTCTCGCCCATCTGCGTCGCCAGTGCATGCATCTGGTCGGCGGTGACGGGAAATCCCCAGCTCGAAATGGTTGTCACGGCGGCTTCCGCCGTCGCGCCGACGATGCCCGGCGAACTGTTGATCGCAAAGAACACGCCGGGTTCGAGCAAGGTCGCGGCGATCATCGCCATGATGGCCACACCCGATTCCAACATCATGCTGCCGTAGCCGATCAGGCGAACATCGCCTTCGTCGGTGATGAGCTTGGGCGTGGTGCCGCTCGACACCAGTGCATGGAAGCCCGAGATGGCGCCGCACGCAATAGTGATGAAGACGAACGGAAACAGCCCGCCACCGAAGATGGGACCGCTGCCGTCGATGAACTGCGTGAGCGCAGGCATCTTGATATCGGGTCGCATCACGATGACCGCGATGGCGAGCAAGGTCACGGTGCCGAGTTTGAGAAAGGTTGAAAGATAATCGCGCGGCGCGAGCAGCAACCACACCGGCAGTACGGCGGCGATGAATCCATAACCGATGACGAACCAGGCCAGGGTGACGCTATCCAGGTCGAAGATCACCCGCAGTCCTTCGTGAGCATCCACCGCGCCACCGCCGACCACGGCGGCCAGCAGCAAGGCGACGCCAATCACCGAGGCTTCGAGCACGCGGCCGGGACGGATGTTGCGCATGTACAGCCCCACCAGCACAGCGATGGGAATGGTCGCGAACACCGTCGAGGTGCCCCAGGGGCTGTGTTTCATGGCATTCACGACGACCAGGCCGAGCACCGCGATCAGGATGACCATGATCACCAGCGTGCCCAGCATTGCGGCATAGCCGCCTACCGGCCCAAGTTCATCGCGCGCCATCTGGCCGAGACTGCGTCCGTTACGCCGCGTCGATAGGAACAGCACCGTCATGTCCTGCACGCAACCGCCCAGGACTGCACCGACGAGAATCCACAGCGTGCCGGGTAGATAACCGAACTGCGCAGCGAGCGTTGGACCGATCAGCGGCCCCGGGCCTGCGATGGCCGCGAAGTGATGGCCGAAAACGATCCAGCGATTGGTCGGGACGAAGTCGCGACCGTTATTGAGTCGCACGGCCGGCGTCGCACGAGTGCTGTCGAGCACCAGCACCTTGGTTGCAATCCACGCGCTGTAGAGACGATAGCCGATCGCGTAGACGCAACCGGCGGCGACCACGATCCACATGGCGTTGATCGATTCGCCACGGTGGAGCGCGAGGCCGCCGATAGCAAAGCCGCCGACGACGGCGACCAGGAGCCAGATCAGTTTGTTCATCGAATCCTCTCGAGCGCCACGTTGCGCCGATTACTCAGCGCTGCTTGGCGACTTGATCCGGTGTGACTGCTCCGCCCGTATTGCCCCAGGCATGGCGCACGTAGCTGGCGATGTCGGCAATCTCCTCGTCGGCGAGATCATCGGCGAACGCCGGCATCTTCTTCCAACGCTTGGGCAGCGGCGGATTGGGAAGCTGCGGGCTGTAGAGAATGTTATTGATCAGCGAGGCGGGATTGCTCGCTTGCACCAGCGGACTACCCGCGAGTCGCGCGCCCGAATCTTCGTGCAGGCTGCCCAAGCCCGATGGCAGGTGACAGGTGCCGCAGTGAACGTTGTACAGCGTCTCACCCGCTTGCAGCGTTTCCTCGCTAGCAGGGGCCGCGATGTCGCCCGGATTCGCGGGCAGGCTCTTGAGGTAAGTTGCCATGGCGCGCGTGTCGGCTTCGCTCAGGTGACGCGTGCTGTTCATGATCACCTCGTTCATCGGACCGAACACTTCCGTGAAACCGTTGCGGCCGGTGTGGAAGTAGGACGAGAGATCCTCGAGCGGCCAGGACTTCAGTCCGTTCGGCGCCGATGTCAGGTTGGGCGCCGACCAGGTACGCAACTCGCCGCTCGCGACCTTGTCCGTATATTCGCCGCCGGTCATCGCCATGCTCGAGCTCTCCGCGCCCATGAAATTGCGCGGCGAATGACATGACGAACAGTGCCCCAATCCCTGCACGAGATAAGCGCCGCGATTCCATGGCGCCGGCTTGGATTTATCCGGCATGAAACGCGCATCGTCGAAATAAAGCGCCTTCCATATACCCAGTGTCCAGCGCTGGTTGAAAGGAAATTTCAACTCGTTCTCGGTGGCTGCGTTGTCCACCGCAGGCACTGTCTTGAGGTAGGCGAACAGCGCGCCGACATCGTCGTCGCTGAGCTTGGTATAGGCAGTGTAAGGAAACGCGGGATATAGATGAGCTCCGTCCGGCCGCACGCCTTCGCGAACGGCGCGGACGAAATCTTCCTTCGACCATTTGCCTATGCCCGTCTCTTCATCGGGCGTGATGTTGGTCGAATACAGCGTGCCGAACGGCGTCGCGAACGGGAGCCCGCCGGCGAACGGCTGTCCCTCTTCGGTCGTATGACAGCTCACGCAATTGCCGGCTGCCGCGAGATAACGACCGCGTTCCACCGCTGCCGCGTCATCCGCGGAAGCCATGCAGGCAAGCGGCATCGCCGCCAGGACTACGCTGCCGAGCGCTGCGAGAATCTTCATTGCCATCATCTCACGCAGCCTTGGCGTTCCATGAATTGCAATGACCCTGCGGGTTCACCGGCCCGCCGGAAACCATGTCGCAGGTACCGCAGTCGCCGCTCGCCGCGCCAGCGTGAAAGAACGTACAGCCCGCGCAGACCTGCTGCGGATTCGGCGACTTCTCGGTGTAACCGAGACTGGTGCGCGTGCTCATCTCCGCATCGCTCAACGTAGCCGGATCGGCGCACACCTTGCCGGAGGCAGTCGTGCCGTCTTTACCGGCACCGCAACCGCTCAAGCCAAACAGGAAAACGCCTCCCACGGGAAGCTGCAGGCCACGCATGAGTACCGTGCGCCGCGAAATTTTGTCGCTCATCTTGCCCCCTCTACCGATCTTTTTTTGGTCGTCTCGCGCCGCTGCGGCGTCGCTACGATCTTCACTTCGAGATCCAGCCTACTCCTGGCCCCCGGCAGGATTTTGTCTGAAATGCCCGCATCCGCCGGCTATTGCGCATGATGAATGCACGCGAAACGCCGCTGGAGAAAGAGTGCGCGTATCGCGCGCACCCGCATTCGGAATGGACTCCGCTCAGGATCGCAGCGGCAGCGAAGTCGTCGACTTGACTTCCCAGGCGGCCACGAAAGAATTGACCTCGCGGATGTTCGGCACGCTGGACAGCTTGCCGAAATAGAATTTCTCGTACGCTTCCATGTCACGCACCACGACGCGCAACAGGAAATCGTAAGCGCCCAGGATCACGTGGCATTCGAGAACTTCCGGGAAACTGCGGATGGCCTCGGTGAACAGCGACAGGCTGTCGTGGTCGTTGCGCACCACTTTCACTTGCACGAACAACTGGGTGAGCAGGTTGAGTTTGCGACGGTCCAGCACCGCCACGATCTTGGAAATATAACCTTCTTCCTTCAGCCGCTGGATCCGTCGCCAGCAGGGCGACTGCGACAGGCCGACCGAATCGGCGATTTCCGCTGCGGAGTGGGATGCATCTTCCTGCATGTGGCGCAGGATCTTCAGATCGATCTTGTCTAGGCCATCCATCAATTTTCCCCCGACTATTAATTATCGTCCGCTTCGCCGCTGTCGCACCGTTGCGCAAAAGAGCGTCGAAGAGGCTGCATTTTCGCAGCCTGGGAACCTTCAGATGACCGAGCCCAAGCCCGCGTCTCCTCCTTGTGTTCGTCATAGCGGTCACGACTATCGAGTCGCTTGCCGGATGCCGCCATGAATGGCCTATCGTCGGATCGGAAGATCCTTGTATACCTTGTACACCACAGTGCAGGGGAACGTCATCTCCCCGGAACAAGTCATCGGTGATTTTCAGGCGATGGATGAATGATCCATGTCAGAACTTCAGCGGAAAGGCCGTCGTTGACTTGATCTGGGAAGCCGCCACGCACGAATTAACCTCGCGGATATTCGGCACGCGGGACAGGCGCTCGAAATAGAACCGCTCGTACGCTTCCATGTCCTTGGTGACCACCCGCAACAGGAAGTCGAACACGCCGAGGATGACGTGGCATTCCATAACCTCGGGGAACTGGCGGATGGCCTGGGAGAATTCCGTCAGGCTGACCTGGTCGTGCTTCACCACCCGTACCTGCACGAAGATCTGCGCGCGCAGCCCGACCTTCTGGCGATCCAGCAACGCCACGATACGGGAGATATAGCCATCGTCTTTCAAGCGCTGGATACGCCGCCAGCAGGGCGACTGCGACAAGCCCACCGCTTCGGCGATCTCGGCCGCCGAACGCGAAGCGTCCTCCTGCAATACCGCCAGGATCTTCTGGTCGATCTTGTCGAGCCCGCCATCGGGCGCCGCTTCCCCATTCGACATGGTTGCCTTCACCTTGGCGGCGTGGCGCGCACCGCCGGCGGAAGATGTTCGTGATGTCCTCAAGTCGTACTGCTTGGGTTCGGCGCCGGGCTATATATGGATCGCATGACCCAGGCCGCCCAGCGATGCTTCGAAGAACGCCTCGGACAAGGTCGGATGCGCATGAATGACCCCGGCGATGTCCGCAAGCGTCGCGCCCATCTCCATCGCCACCGCGAATTCGCCCGACAGCTCGGAGATGTGTGCCCCCACCGCCTGGATGCCGACGATGCGTTGATCTGTTTTTCGCGCCAGCACGCGAACGAAACCGCCGCTATCGCCCGCTTCCATGGAAAGCGCGCGGCCATTGGCGGCGAACGGAAATTGCGAGGCGATGATCTCCACCCCCGCCGCTTCGGCGTCCGCCTGCGACATGCCGACACTCACGATCTCCGGCTCGGTGAAGCAGACCGCGGGAATCGCGAAGGGATCGAAGCGTCGGCGATGGCCGGCGATGATCTCCGCCACCATCTCGCCTTGCGCGGCAGCTTTGTGTTCGAGCATGGGCTCGCCGACCAGGTCGCCGATGGCCCAGACATTCTTCATCGAGGTCCGGCATCGGTCGTCGACGCGTACGAAGCGACCATCCATGTCCACGCCCATCGTTTCAAGTCCCCAGCCTTGAGTCCGCGGCCGGCGACCGACAGTGACGAGCACTGCATCGGCGTTGACCTCGACGAGCTTGCCGTCCTTGCCTTCGGCGGCGAGGGTGCCCGACTCGAAGCTTTTGACTTTCGCGCCGAGGTGCACGATCACGCCGGCACGTTCGAGCCATCGCGCAACCGGCCTGACGAGTTGCTTGTCGTACAACGGGAGAATGCGATCCTGGGCTTCGACCACCGTCACTTCGACACCGAGCTTGCGGAAGGCCGAACCCAGCTCCAGGCCGATGTAGCCTGCCCCCACGACCGCCAGCCGGCGCGGCAACTGTTCGAACGACAATGCGCCGGTCGACGAAACGATGGGACCCCCGAAAGGAAGATTCGGCAGTTCGACGGGCTCGGAACCGGCGGCGAGCACGACATGTTCGGCGGTGATGGTCACGGGACCTGCGGTTGTCTCGACAACGCAGGACTTACCGTCGGAGAATCTCGCCCAACCGGAAATGACCTGCACCTTCGCCCGTCGCAGCAGGCCCGCCACGCCGTCGCTCAGGCGATCGACGATGCCCTCCTTCCAGCGCAGCGTCTCACCGAGATTGAGTTGCGGCTCGCAGGCCAGTGAAATGCCGAGCTTGCCGGCGCCGACAGCTTCCCGGATGGTGTCGAATTTCGCGGCGGCATGGATCAGCGCTTTCGATGGAATGCAGCCGCGGATCAGGCAAGTGCCGCCCAACCGGTCCGCTTCCACGACAGTCACGTCCAAACCCAGTTGACCGGCGCGAATCGCGGTTACGTAGCCACCGGGGCCGCCGCCGATCACCAGTACCTTGGTTCTTAGAGTGCGGGTCATGCGACAGTGCTCTATCGAATGAACAACGTTGCAGGGTGTTCGAGTACTGCACGAACACGCTGGATGAACTCAGCGGCATCGGCGCCATCGACGACACGATGATCGAACGACGACGACAGGTTCATCATCTTGCGCACCACCACCTGGCCATCGCGCACCACGGCCCGCTCCATGATCTTGTTCGGCCCGACGATGGCAACTTCAGGGCGATTGATCACCGGCGTGGTGACGACGCCGCCGAGAGGACCGAGGCTGGTTACGGTTATGGTCGAACCGGTGAGTTCTTCGCGCGTCGCCTTGCCGCTCTTCGCTGCTTCCGCGAGCCGGCTGATCTCGGTGGCGCAGTTCCACAGATCGCGCGTTTCGGCGTGACGAATGACCGCAACCATCAAGCCCCGGGACGTCTGCGCCGCCATGCCGATGTGCACTGGCGCGCTACGTTTTACGACGTTCGCTTCATCGTCATAGGTGGCGTTGATCTGCGGAAATTCCGGCAGGACACGCACCAGTGCGCGTATGAGGAACGGCAACAGCGTCAGCTTAGGCTGCGCCGGTGCCTTGGTGGCATTCAGGTGGGCGCGAAGACTTTCCAGCTCCGTGACATCGACTTCCTCGACGTAGGAGAAATGCGGGATCTGTCGCTTGGCCAGTTGCATGCGCTCGGCGATCTGGCGGCGTAGCCCGATGACTGGGATTTCTTCGATGCCTGAGCGCTGCGCATAAGCCGAATCGGCCGTCGCAACCATCGTCACTGAGCCACCAGCGAGATGCGTATCGAGATCGGCGTGGGTGATTCTTCCCGTCGGTCCGGTCCCATGAACCAGCTGCAGCTTGACGCCAAGCTCTTCGGCCCTGCGGCGCACGGCTGGAGATGCAACTGCGCGAGCCGGTCGAGCAGTCGCGGCGGCGAGATGCTGAAGCGCAGCGGCGGCTACGGGTTGCGATGGCAGCGCGGGCGCGATGCTTGCCGGTGCAGGAGATGGTTCTTTCGTCGTTGATGCGGCAACAGGAGCGGCTTTGACTGCAGCCACCTCACCACTGCTCTGCGTTTCGAGAACGACGAGCACGGAGCCGACTGCGGCCATCTCCCCTGCCTTGCCCGCCAGGCTCTGCACGATGCCGGCCACCGGCGACGTCAACTCCACCGTGGCTTTCTCGGTCATCATGTCGACCAGCGGCTGGTCTTCTTCGACGCGGTCGCCGACATTGACGCGCCACGCGGCGATCTCAGCCTCGGCAGTGCCTTCGCCGACATCGGGAAGTTTGAAACTATATTGACCCATGATCAGCTCCCCATCGTCTGGCGCATTGCCTCCGCCACGCGGGCGGGGCCGGGGAAGTATTCCCATTCGAATGCGTGCGGATAAGGCAGGTCCCATCCGGTGACGCGCTCGATCGGCGCTTCCAGTTCGTAGAAACAATGTTGCTGCACCAGGGCGGCAAGCTCGGCGCCGAAGCCCGAAGTGCGCGTGGCCTCGTGCACGATGACGCATCGGCCGGTCTTGCTCACCGACTTCACGATGGTGTCTATGTCCAGCGGAATCAGGCTGCGCAGGTCGATCACTTCCGCATCGAGACCGCAGTCCTGGGTCGCCGCGAGCGCGACGTGCACCATGGTGCCGTAAGCAAGCACAGTGACATCCGCACCTTCGCGTACGACGGCAGCCTGCCCTAACGGTACGCGATAGTGACCTTCCGGAACTTCGCTCGCCGGGTGCGAGGACCAGGCTTTCACAGCGCCTTCCTGCCTGCCCTCGAATGGACCGGTGTAGATGCGCTTGGGTTCGAGAAAGATGACCGGGTCGTCGTCTTCGATGCAGCTGATCAACAGCCCCTTCGCGTCATAGGGCGTCGAAGGAATGACGACTTTCAATCCGACCACATGCGTGAACAGGCTCTCCGGGCTCTGGCTGTGCGTCTGGCCGCCGAAGATGCCACCGCCATATGGCGATCGGATGGTGATGGGCACGCCGAAATCGCCGGCGGAGCGGTAACGTATGCGCGCGGCTTCCGATGTGATCTGGTCGAACGCGGGATAGATGTAGTCGGCGAACTGGATTTCCACCACCGGCCGCATGCCGTAAGCGCCCATGCCGATTGCCGCGCCGACGATGCCGCCTTCGGAAATCGGCGTGTCGAAGCAGCGATTCTTCCCGTAGGTCTTCTGCAATCCTTCGGTGGCGCGGAATACGCCGCCGAAATAACCGACGTCCTCACCGAAGACGACGACGCTCGGATCGCGCGCCATCATCACGGACATGGCCGAATTCAAGGCCTGGATCATGTTCATGGTAGGCATGTCAGAACCCCGCTTCCTGGCGTTGCTTGTTCAACCGCGGATCGGGAAGCTTGAATACGCCTTCGAACATTGTTTTGGGACTATGAGTCGTGTTGGATCCGTGCACGCCGCAGGCTTCGGCCTCGCGCTGCAAGGCGCGAATCTCTTTCGTCACTTCGTCCTGGAGCGCCGCATGCTGCTCCTCCGACCAGTCGCCGCGCACGATGAGATGCTGCTTGAGACGTGCGATCGGATCGCCCAGCGGCCAACTGCTGCCCTCGTCCGCCGCGCGGTAGCGACTGGGGTCGTCGCTCGTGGAATGACCTTCCGCTCGATACGTGAACAGTTCGATCACTGTCGCACCGAGATTGGCGCGCGCACGGTCGGCCGCCCAACGAGTGGCCGCATAGACCGCGAGAAAATCGTTGCCGTCCACGCGCAACGCCGGCAGTCCATAACCAATGGCTCGCGCGGCGAATGGAGCTTCATCGCCGCCGGCAATACCCTGGAACGATGAAATGGCCCACTGGTTGTTGACCACGTTCAGGATGACGGGCGCGTGATAGACGGACGCGAACGTCAGTGCGTAATGGAAATCGCCTTCCGCTGTCGTGCCATCGCCGATCCAGCTTGCAGCAATGCGAGTGTCGCCGCTCAATGACGAGGCCATCGCCCAGCCCACCGCCTGGATGGACTGAGTGCCGAGGTTACCGGATACGGAGAAGAAGCCGAACTCGCGACTCGAATACATCACGGGCATCTGTCGGCCCAGCAACGGATCGAGCGTGTTGGAGTAGACCTGTCCCATCATCTTGAGAATGGGATAGCCGCGCGCGATCAGCAGGCCCTGCTGCCGATAGCTGGGGAAACACATGTCGGTCATTTCCAGCGCCACGGCTTGAGCGGCGGTGACCGCTTCTTCTCCGGTGCACTTCACATAGAAGGAAGTCTTGCCCTGGCGCTGTGCGCGGTACATGCGATCGTCGAATGCGCGTGTGCGCATCATCGAGCGCAGGCCGGCTTTGAGCGTTGCCGCCGACAGCTCCGGGGTCCATGGACCGACGGCTTCGCCGTTGTCGTTCAGGACCCTGATCAACGCGTAGGCGAGATCGTGCATCGATTCAGGAGACGTATCGACCTCGGGACGGCGCACGGCGCCTGCGTCAGACAATCTCAGTTTGCTGAAGTTGGCAGGCTCACCGGGCCGCGCCGCGGGCTCCGGAATTCTCAGTGTCAGCGGCAACACGCCACGGTCTTGCTTGGAATCCAGCATGCGTCTCCCCCCGAATTGCAGCGTCGTCGTCTGCTTATTGTGAGATGAGTGTAACTACGCGTGTGCGCGCATTCTTCGCGAAATCTGCGCACGGGAGGAGTGTTTGCGCATAAACGTTTCAAGGTTGGGAGCGAGGCGTAATGAATCGTGCTATGCGTCTCGCCTGGGAACGCGCTTCGTTGCGAGACCCTCACCCGCGCCACGTTCCTACGCGCGACCTCTCCCGGGACCGGGAGAGGGTTGGAGAGTTTGGAGAGATCAAAATTAAGAAAGAGCAACTCCGGCTCTTTCCCTCTCCCGGTTTCGGGAGAGGTCGCGCTAACGTAGTTAGCGCGGGTGAGGGTCTCCCGGCGAAGCCGGAAGCCCCCTACGCGAAGCAACCTACTTCTTCGCCGTCAATTCCCGAGCCGGATGCTCGACATACACCTGCGTGAACTTCACGGTCACCGCCGAGGAAATCGCCGTGTTCTTCCCCGTCTGCGGATCGGGATAACCATCCGCCAACCGATGCATGGCGCGGTACTGCGATGGCGAAGACAGCTGGCCGTAGCTGTGATGATGCGTCGACCACGAAGTGTTCAGGTGGTGAGTGAAATTCTCGATGTCCACATAGCCGGCCATCAAGCCCTCGGCCCCCTGCGGCGTCAGCTTCAGCTTGAGCTGGAAGCCGCGGAAAATATGATAGCCGCTGGTGTTGAACGTCACGCCCCAGGGCAGCATGATCCGATCGATGGGTTGCGTGGTCAACACGCCATCGACGATCTTGCCTTTGAGCTGCGTGATGTATTCCTTGCCCCAACGCATATCAATGCGCTCGGTGCCGCCGGGAATGAAGCCTTCACCCGTAGCATCCTGGAGCAGGCCGTCGCTGCCGCGATAAGTCGTAACGGTCACGTCGCCGTCGTTGACGAGGTCGTCCACGCCGGTGAGTTCGATCACGATGCGGGCGTCGTCATACGAACGCATGAATTCGTTTTCGAAATGGTTGATCGTGCCCATGGTGCGGTAATGGCCGATGCAGCCGATCACCCGGTACAGCTGGTTGTCGATGCCCTTCTCGCCATCGGGACCGGCGAAGTCCTCGGCGCCCGCCTTGCCATCGAGATTCAATCCGTACGACACGTCGCTCTTGGCTTCGAAGAACTGGAACTGCTCCGGCTCCGTGGTCGGATGCCATTGCGCGCCCTCGCGCTTGAGCTGCGCTTCCATGATCGTGCGCTTCTTGCCATCCGAGTACAGCTTCTTGAACTGCTCGCGCGGACCGTCGTTCATGCCCTGCGGGCACTCGGTCTTGTTCGGCGTCTCGTAGACGGACCAGAACTTGTGCGTGAGCGCGTAGCCGATGGCGCCGTTCTTCAACGGACTGCCGCCCTCCTGCAAGGGAGCAGCGCCGGCACTGCCCGCTGCGAGCAAAGTCACAGCAATCGCCAGGGCGAGTTTAGATCCGCAGCGCAATTCCGAAGTGGTCTGATTCATAACATCCTCGAACTGATATCGGGTGGAACTGTCGTCGAGAGTTGCCATTGCCGGGCTCTAGCCGCCACCACGATCCTTGGGGGTTCTGCCGATGACATTGTTGCGGTAGTCGTCACGCAGCCAGAACGCCTTGAAGCCATTGCGCTGGCCGTTGAATTCGCCGTACGAATCGCCATCGGCGTCGCCGGGCTTGCGATCCTGGCCGTACGTGTACACGGGCCGTTCGCGATAAGCCCATACCTGCATCGCTCCAGGCTGTCCCGCTTCGGCGCGCAGTCCGGTGTTCGGATCGATCGTCATCACCGTCCACAGGCGGCTCTCGGCACTCGCGCCCGCCGTTGCTTTCACGTAAGGAAACGTCTCCTGGCAGGTCTTGGGATCGAAGTTGCCACAGATCGCCAGCCTGTACACCTGCGGCGCATCCGGGTGATCGCAGCTCTGCTGGTCCAATGCGTCGTCGTTGCAGGCGTAGAGATAGATCGTCTTGCCCTTGGAATCTGCAAGCACCTGGCCGATGCGCGAGTCCTGCACGGTAAATTCCGACGGTGGCGACAACGCACGCTGGGTGAACACGTTGTGCCAGCCCGGCACGTCGCTTCCCGTCACGCTGCGAGTACGCTTCTCACCTTGGAATGTATAAAGCGGCATGGCGCGGAACGCCCACTGCTTGATACCAGGCGAACGCTCGACGATGCTCCATTCGCCGCGCGCCTTCGCCGTCAACGGCGCAAGCACCGGGCTCCAGTCTTCCAGGC
The DNA here is from genome assembly GCA_040509875.1 of Steroidobacteraceae bacterium. Taxonomy (GTDB): domain Bacteria; phylum Pseudomonadota; class Gammaproteobacteria; order Steroidobacterales; family Steroidobacteraceae; genus Steroidobacter. The sequence continues at coordinate 32,640 of JBEVKB010000060.1, forward strand.
ATTGGCCGGTGCAGTTCGACTTGCCCGGCGCATCGGCATCCGAGCTGTAGACCGAAAAACCCTTGTTGTTGGTGAGCATGCGGCCGGTGCGGAACGGCACCAGGTCGAGTTCCGGGGGTATATCCGTCGGGGGGCCGATCGGATAACGCACAGCGCCCACAGCGCCGCCACTCACAGCATTGGTGCCTCCGAGCACATCGCCCGGCTGATGATCGCGGTTGGAGGTGTAGACAGGATAACCGTCGTAGGCCCATTGGCTCTGGCCGTTCTTGCGCTTCGCGATGGTCCACTTGCCCACGGGCTTCGCGTCATCGGGCGCGAGCACCGGCGGCCACAGCGTGTCGCAGCTCTTACGCTTGTCTAGATCCGGCAGCAGGAAACCGGGCGGATACGGACTCATCAGTCCGGACGTTTCCTGGTAGACAGTGTCGTCGCAGGTGGCGACGCCGCTCTTGCGACGATCGCCGAGGTTGCCGTTACGCAGTCCCTGCAAGGGCCACGTGTAGAGCGTCATGCCTTCGGCAGTGGCGAACACCGGGCCTTCCAACTCGGTATCCATCACTTTGATGCCGGGAGGCAGCGGCACGGCGATGGGGATCTCGCGATCTTTCGCCGTCTTCGCTTGCCAATATGGCTCAGTCGGCGCTGCTTGAATCGCAGCGCCTGCCGCCATGAGCAACGTCATGCCCACCAGAATCCGAACCCTGTCATGCAGTCGTTGCATTGCGTGATCTCTATAATTATTGAAGCAAAACCCCCGTCCGACGCAACCTGCTTCAGGCCACGATCTCGCCAACCTCCTGCGACGTGTTGTTGCTGTTCACGCCCCACGAAGGCTTGTTGACGCCCATGATCTTCAGCGCCGTGTAACCGACGCGAGTGCCGGCAGTACCCTTGCCGTCGATATGCAGTCCGGTCTTGACACGACCACCCGCGCGACCCGCAGTGAACACCGGAATCTGATCGAGACTGTGCGTGCGCGCATAGCCGTGATCCGTGGTGCCCATGATGAGGACGTTGTCGAGCAACGTGCCGTCGCCCTCCTTCACCTTGTTGAAGGCGCTGACGAAATCCACCCAGCCATCCATCGCATGCCGGGTGAACCACGATGCCGTCGGCTGGTAGCCGAGCTTGGTGTCGACCGGCTCTTCGTGCGTGGTGGTGTGATGCGGCTTCTCGTAGCCCGGCTTGATGGTCGAGGAATTCGCATTCGTGTAAGCCATGTTGAACACGCGGGTCTGGTCGCAGGCCAGCGCCATCACGATCAATTCGGTCATCATGCGATGACGCAGCAGCAACGATTCCTGGTCCTGGCCCATCATCGGATCCTGCTTGATCTCGGTCGGACGAACGCAGGCCGCGATCGGCTGCGGCTTCTCCAGGCGCTGCTGGAACTGCTGTTCCAGGTGGCGCAGGCCGGTGAAGTATTGATCCAGGCGCGCGCGGTCTTCGACGCCGACCTGTTTCATCAGGCTGTTGGTCTGGTCCATCACGCCGGACAACACGCTGCGACGTACCATCACGCGCGGATCGGGCTTGAAGGTCGCCGCATTCGGATCGGGGAAATCCGGGCCGAACAGGCGGGTGTAGAACTGCAGCGGCGACCATTCGGGTGAATTGGGCGTATTGCTGTTCTCGTAGCTGTAGGTATTGCGCACGTCGCCGGTGGCCGTTGCGGTCAACGACTTGAAGCGTGTGCCGCCGCCGATCTGGTTGGCGATGGTGACGTCGATGGTCTCACCTGGAATGTCCTTGGTGTCCTTCGGCGCCGCGCCGGTGCGGGCGATCACCCAGCCAGTGTAATGGCACAGGTTCTGGTAGTTGTCCCGGAACGCCGTGGTGTTGGTGATCAGGTTGATGTGCTGGCGGATGGGCGCGAGCGCCGCGATCTCTTCCGGCAGGTCGAAATCCGCGCCGTACTTCTTAGGCGTGAAAATGCTCGACGTCATGCCGAGGCCCCAGCCCCAGGTGCCGAAGCGCACCGGCATCGGCGCTCCCGACGCCAGGGCCGTGCCGTTGCTGTTGAGGAAACAATTCAGGAACGGCAGCGCGATGGTCACCGCACTGCCATTCAACATGCCACGAAGGACGTGACGTCTGCTCAGGCTCAGCTTGCTCATGTTCGACTCCAGCACCGGCGATGGTGCACCAGCCACTTCAACTCGAGATGTAACTAATTCAGGTCCGATCGTTCTAGCCCGCGTGCGGCGACTCCAGGGAGACAACCTTCTCCGGCGCCGGCTCCGGCAACTTCTTCTCGGCAGGCGCCGACGGCGCGCCCTTCTTCAGCGGCTTGACCCGCGAGAAGGCATCGGACAATGCGATGGTCCGCAGCAGTTCGGGAAGCTTGTAGCCTTCCTCGGAGAAGCTCGTCGTCAGGTACTGCAGGTACGGACGATCCGCCGAACCGGTTGCCCCGCCCGAGCCGTAGCTGTAGACCCTGTTGACCAGGCAACTGGGCAAGCCGGGATTGTCGTGCAGCGCCTGGCCCAGACCGGCGACGTTGTCGAACTTCTTGCCATCGAGATCGCCGGTGGTATCGATGACCGCGCCGTTCTCTTCGTGACGGAAGCGTCCCGCGCCGTCGAAGCTCTCCAACGCCAGGCCCATGGGATCGGTGATCTTGTGGCAACCCGCGCACACCGGATCTTCGAGATGGGCATTCACACGCTCACGCTGCGTCTTGTAACTCGCATCGGGATTGTTGAGCTTGCCGAAGTCGACATTGGGCGGCGGTGGCGGCACCACCTGGCACAGAAGCAGTTCACGCAAAGCTTTGCCGCGGCGAGTCGGAGAGCTGCGGCCAGGATGCGCATGAACCGCGAGGAAACTGACTTGCGTCAGCAGGCCCTGTCGCGGACTGTCAGGCGGGAACTCGTACGCGGTCCAGCCCTTCGATGCCGGGATCTGGTAGAGCGGCGCGAGCGCCGGTGACATGAATGTCGAACGCGTCGTGAACAGATCGCGGTAATCCAGCTTCTTCGTGATCAGGTGGTCGACGACAGTACGCAAGGTCTGTTCGCGTGCATCGGCGGTCGTTGCGCCCGTGAAGAACGGATACACGGTCGGATCCTTGGACAGCGCATCGAAATCGTCGAAGCCGAACATGTCGTCGAAGAAGGCGCGCGTGCCCGCTTCGAGACGCGGACTCTCCAGCATGGTGTCGACGACTTTGCGCAGGCCCTTGCGAGTGTGCAGGTCGCCGCTCTCCGCCGCCGACAACAGCATGTCGTCCGGGCCGGCGTTCCAGAGGAAGAAGCTCAGGCGCGACGCCAGCGAATAGCCATCGAGGCGCTGCTTGCCGTCGTGATCCGGATCGCGTTCGCTGGTCTCAACCACGAACAGCACCTCGGGACTGATGAGCATCGCTTCGAGCGTCAGCTCGATTCCCGCGTAGAAATCCTTGAGTTCGTCGGCTGCAGTGCCGGCCGCCTTGGCATACGTGGCGACTTCGGCATCGCTCAGCTTGCGCCGGTGCAGGAGCCGACCGGTCTGGGCGAAGAACTGGGCAGCGCAAGCTGCATCGGCCTTCGTCTCCGACGCGGGCGTACAGGGGATCAGGTAATTGCGATGATCGGGATCGACCACCTGCGCGGCGACCGTCTGGGCTGCCCGCTGGAACAATTCCATCTTACTGTCGGTGACGCCGGTCAACGCGGCGCCGTTCGAAAGCAGGCCGTTGGTCCGTCGCAGCGGCGGAAATTTCATGTCGAGCGCGACGCCCGAACCGAAGACATTGGCCACCGTGTTGAGATACTGTTCGGTGGTGACGATACGCATGCGCGGCGGCGTACCGGGATTTTCCGGCTCCTTGGTGCCGGAGCAGCCGACGACGACCGACGTCATCAAAGCAAGGACAGTAAGGCGCAGAACACTTGAACACTGACGAGCAAACTGCCGGGTGGCGGTTTGCGGATGAGCCGAATCACTGATGGGCATAGTCACTAACGATCTCCCCCGCACTACAGACTTTATCTGACAGACTGCTGGCTCGAAGCCCGGACCATTCCGTAATGTGAATGTACTGCTATGCAGCTGTATGAACTTTGTGTTTTTTCCAGTAAAAATAGAACGTTCTCTCAGTATTCCGCCTTCAGCGGAGTACTTGCTCCGCAGGGCGGGCGAGGCGCCTTAGACCGGTTCGCCAGCGCCCCGTTTCAATCCTGAAAACCTCTTCATCGACACGGCACTCTCGACCTTCGAGGCATGCCCGGGGACGGACCTTGCAGTCCGCCCCCGTGACCTGCCGTTAGAACTTGAAGCGCAGGCCCGTGCGGTAATTCCGCCCGATGCGATCGTAGTTCTGCGAGCTCGACTGGCCCTGGTAGAAGCCGGCGCCACGGCCGCCTGCGACCACCGGAGGATCTTCGTTCAACGCGTTTTCGACGACGAAGTACACCTCGCCCAGCGCACCCACCTTGTAGTTCAGCGACAGGTCGAAGTACTTCACCGAGTCGATGCTGTTGCTGTTGATCGTCGGATGCGCCGCCGCTTCCGCCGCAGTCTGTACCGGGCAGTTGGTGTCGCAGACGATGAAGGCGTTGTTGTAGACACCCGAACCGACACCGCGCATGGTCAACGTCACCGCCACTGGATCGAGGCTGTAGGTCGCCGAGGTCAGGTAGCGAGACTTCGGCGACGACAGGGCCGTGCCGAGGCCGATGCCGCCGTCCGCAGAGTTCACGCCACGACCGTCGACCGTTCCAAGCACCAGGTCCTGTGTTTCCAGCGTGTCCACGAAGGAAGCGAGGGCTCGCAGCCGCAGTTCACCGACCGGCAGTGGAATGTTGTAGCTGGCATCGACGTCGACGCCGGACGCTTCCTGTCCCAGGATGTTCGCTGGCTGGATCGCGATCAGGCTGACCTTGCCATCCGTGCCACGCGAGATGAACGAGCAGAACAGCTGGTTGCCGGCGAAGCACTGGTTGAGGATGTTGGTGGTGCTGGCGGATGCGATCGCCCCTTCGACTTCGATCTTGTAGTAGTCCACGGACATCGTGAATCCAGGCATGAAGCGCGGCGCCAGCACGAAGCCGATACCGGTGGTGTCCGCTTCTTCAGGCTTGAGGTTGATGTTGCCGCTGGTGCGCGAGAGCATGAAGTAGCTCTGGTTCAGGAACGGATCGACGTTGTTGCCGGTGCCGGACTGACCTGCGTTGAACAGCTCACCGAGGTTCGGTGCACGAATGTCACGCGAACGGGTGAAGCGGAAACGGATGTCTTCGATGGGCTGCCAGGTCGTACCGGCCTTCCACGTGGTCACCTGGCCAGAGGTGCTGTAGTCGGTGTAGCGAACGGCACCGTTGAAATCCAGCGTCTCGGCGAACGGCACGTTCTTGAGCAGCGGAATGACGGTTTCCACGAAACCTTCCGTCACGTCGTACTTGCCCGAGGTCGCATGGTAGTTGCCGGCGAAGAACGAATTGGCTTCGTCCAGCGCGCTAGCGTTGCCCGACACCGATTCGCGGCGGTGTTCGGCACCGAATGCGATCGATAACGGGCCGGCCCAGGTGTTGAACGGCTCCCCGCTCATGCTGGCCGCCACGACGTCCTGCTTGAGCAGGGTGTTCGAGCGACCGGTGCCGGTCACGTAGTTGATCGCCGCGGAGGAGTTCACGCCCAAGCCCATTGCGTTGTAAGGGATGCACGTAGGATCGCCGTTGGAGCAGACGACTCTTCCGGTCACGGGACTGATCACAGCATCGACCGCTGCGTTGTAGCGTGCATTGATGCGGTTGCCGGGGGTGATCGAATCGATGTCCTGTTCGCTGTGCGTGTAGTAGGTGTCCCAGTTCCAGGTGTCGCCACCCAGTTCGAAGTTGCCTTCCAGGCCAGTGACGCCGCGCTTCAATTCGCGGATGTTGATACCTTGCAGGAACGGCAGGTCGCCATTGAACGTGCCGAGTTCGAACTGCTGGATGTTCAACGCCGTCATTCTTGCCTGCACCGAAGCGGGAATGAATGGATTGCCGGACTTGATGATCACGCCGCCGTTGTTCAGGTTCGGTACGACCTGGACGTTGTGCGACTTGGTGTGCGAGTACTGCAGTTCCACGAAACCGGTGACGTTATCGGTGATGTCGTAACTGGCGCGACCGAATGCATTACGCCGCGTGAGCGGCAACGCCAACGACGTGGTGCGGTCGACGCGCGAGCGTTCCCAATCGCCGCCACGCATGGTCGGGCCGCTGACCAGGTCGCCGAAGTTGAAGTTGATGGGCTCCCCGCCCTGTACGAATTCCGTGCCACGCAATACGCATGCTGAGGAAGACGCGCCGCCCGGCGTCAAAGGGCAACCCAGAATCAAGCCGCCGCGAGTACCGTTCGCGACGCCCGCGTTGTCCACGATCAGCAACTGCGGCTGGCCGCCGACGTTACGATTGAAGTTCGGATTGTTCATCAACTGGATCGAACGATCCGCCCAGCTGCGATTGTTGCCGATGACGCCTTCGTCGTCGGTGTACTCGCCGCTGAACAGCAGGTGGCCGCGGCCATCGGCGAACGGCGTGCCGGTCGTGAGGCTCAGCTTGTAGTTATCGCCATCGCCGGCCTGGGTGATGCCACCTTCGACGCTGCCCTTGATGCCGGTGTATTTCTTGTCGAGCACGAAGTTGACGACACCCGCCAGCGCGTCCGAGCCGTACACGGCGGATGCGCCGCCCGTGACGACTTCCACTCGTTCGATGAGGCCGCTTGGCATCGCATTGGTATCGACGGCCGAAGCGTTACCGCCTGTGCCGAGACTGGACCCGACGATGCGCTTGCCGTCGAGCAGCACCAGGGTGCGGTTCGCACCGAGTCCGCGAAGGTTCAGTGCATTGACGCCAGCGGTGCCCGTGCCGATGTTGGACGAGATGCTGCGCGGTGAAACGCTACCGGCAAAGGCCGGAAGGCGATTCACGGAGTCGGCGATAGTGGTCGTTCCCATCGCGGCGAGCTGATCGGCGCCGAGCACGGAAACTGGTGTAGGTGCTTCGTAGCCGTCGCGTACGATTCGCGTGCCGGTGACTGTGACTTCGCCAAGCGTTTCACCCGATGCGGCCCGCTCTTCCTGCGCAGGCGCGGCTTCCTGTGCGAAGGCAGTATTGGCGGCGAGCGATGCGGTGAGCGCGAGCAACGTCACACTGGCAGAACCCAGGGCGCGGCTGATCGCCATGGAAAGCGAGCAGCACTTGCCCGCCCGTACTGCGACTGTATGGTTCGTCGTCATTGTTTCCCCTCGAAGAGACTGATCTTTTTACTAATAGGCCGTACGCGGCAACGTTCATTCGAGGAACGCTCGCTCGCGCCCGGTGCAATCCGGATGAAGCTCGAGCGCTGTCACCGCCTTCGCTGCTGCTTCATTTCGCGATAAAAGCGTACTCCTGTCAGGTCGCACGAATTTACCGATAATGTGTTCCGGATCGCACGGTCGAAGCATGATTCATCTGTCGAATCGCTCCTCACCGGTATTTACTTGCGCACGCGTTTTCGCGCCGGCGACATGCGTTTTGCAACGCTTGTGTTCGCAACAGTTGAACTCGCAAAGATGCGTGGAAGGTATTGCAGCTCGCGTCGACGACGGCTACCTTGAGTACGCCACGACTCACACGCGTGCGTACCGATGACGAACGTCCAATAACGGATGACCCATAAGACGCTTCGTCCACACGATTCACGGCCAGACGGGGGAATTTCACATGCAGTCTCGATGGATGATTTCGATCGCGGGCATCGCACTCGCGAGCAACGCGGCGTTCGCGCACACCAAGCAGCACTTGAATCCGGTCATCGGATTGCTGGAGCAGAAACAGGCCGTGGTCGGCATGTACGCGCCGAGCAATCGCAGGCCCGGCGGCCCGAATGCAACAGCGCCCGCTACACCGGTGATTCCGAAGTCGCCCGACGAACTCGCGACACAGACGGTGAACTACAAGTCGAGCGATTACGTGTTCGATGGCAGCATGGAGTACAACTTCGAACAGACCTTCCCCGTGTTCGAGGAATACGCGCGCTCGTTGCAGGCCGCCGGGCCGTTGAGCAGCAAGCCGTTTCCCCACATCGCGTATCCGATGATCGTGAAGGTTCCCGAGATCGGACCGGATCCGGCGAAGGCCATAGCGAACATCGGCAAGCAGCTCGATCTCGGCGTGAGCGGCGTGATGTTCGTCGGCGTGGAGAGTCCCGAGGAAGTCAAGCAAGGCATCGCCGCCATGCGTTACAAAGCGAAAGGCGGCACGCGTCCCGATTCAGTGGGCATGGCGCCGGCTTTCTGGGGCGTATCGGAAAATGAATATCGTCAGAAAGCCGACCTTTGGCCGCTGAATCCCGACGGCGAACTGCTCAACTACGTGGTGATCGAAAGCAAGGAAGGCTTGAAGAACGCGCGTGAGATCGCTGCAGTGAAGGGCATCGGCGTGCTGTTCCCCGGTATCGGCACATTGCGCGGTGTGTTCTCGACGACGGGTGCGGACGGCAAGCGCGTCATCGATGAAGCCGCTTGGGAGAACGCAATCCAGACAGTGCTTGCCGCTTGCAAGGAATTCAAAGTACCGTGCGGAATTCCGGCGACGCCCAACGATATCGAGAAGCGCATGGAGCAAGGCTTCAGCGTGTTCGTCGCGAGCTGGGGCGACGCGGGGTTCCAGACGATGGAATTGGGGCGCAAGGCGGGAAAGCGTCCTGCTACGAATCCGTAATCATCCTCCGGCCTCCTCCCCCGGTGACCGGGGGAGGAAGGTTAGAAAAGGAGACCGGATAAAAAAATCAGAGTCACGCCTGAAGTTCACTCCATGCGCTGACGATGCGATGAATCTCCTCCACGCCATCCGTCAACGCCGCCGGTCCCGGCTGCAGAATGATCGGGGATTTGATTTCATGCAGCTGCCCGGATGCCACAGCGGGAATCGCCGACCAGCCCGGCCTCGCGGCAACAGTCGCGGGTTGAAATTTCTTACCGCACCACGAACCAAGGATGATATCTGGCGCGCGACGGATCACTTCATCCGCATCGGCAAGGATGCGATCCTTACCGAGAGAATGGCACGCAAGTTCCGGAAAGCACTCGATCCCGCCCGCGATCTCCACCAGCTCCGAAACCCAGAGGCTGCCGATGAACAGCGGCTCATCCCACTCTTCAAAGTAGACGCGCGGACGACGTTTCAGCGCGGCCGCACTCGCGCGAATGCCGTCCAACTTCCCTTCGAGCTGCGCGACCAGGCGCTCCGACTTCTCCTGGCAACCGATCATGCCGCCCAGCATGCGGATCATGCGCAGGATGCCGGCAACGTCGCGATGATTGAAAATATGCACGTTGAGCCCCGCGCGCACTAACGCCGCACCGATATCCGCTTGCAGATCGGAGAAGCCGAGCACGAGATCCGGACGCAGCTCGACGATGCGCTCGGTCTTCGCACTCGTGAACGCCGAGACGCGCGGCTTTTCCTTACGCGCGCGCGCCGGCCTCACGGTGAAGCCCGAGATGCCGACGATGCGCCAGTCCTCTTCGAACAGGTACAACGTCTCGGCCGTCTCCTCGGTGAGGCAGACGATCCGCGACGGATACTTACTGGTAATACCTTTCACCCTTCGCCGCCTTCTCGCGCAAGCTCGCCGGCACGACGAAGTGCTTGCCGAGAGTTGCATGACGGTCGCTCATGGCGACGACATTATCCAGACCCAGCCAGTCGGCATACTTGAGTGCGCCACCCAGGTACTGCGGCAAGCCGAGGCCGAGCAGCAGCGCCATGTCGAGTTCATGCGGACTGGCCACGACCTCCTCATCCAGGCACCAGGCTGCTTCGACGATGACCGGCAACATCATGCGTTCGACGATCTGCTCCGATGCGAGTTGCTGCGCACCTCGTTGCAGCGGCTTCAGCAACTCGTAGGTCGCAGGATCGATCGACTTCTTAGGCTTGCCCGCCGGGTCCGGCTCATAGCGGTAAAAACCGACGCCATTCTTCTGACCGAGGCGCTTCTGCTCCAGCATCACTTGTACGGCATCGCTGGCGTCGCGCTGCAGGCGATCGGGGAATCCAGCGGAGATGATGCGGAACACGTGATTCGCCGTGTCCATGCCGATGACGTCGTTGAGATACGCCGGGCCCATGGGCCAGCCGAACTGCTCCATCGCCTTGTCGATGGCGACGAAGTCGACGCCGTCGCGTACCAGTTGCATGAACGACAGCATGTACGGCGTGAGAATCCGGTTCACCAGGAATCCCGGTCCGTCCTTGACCACGATGGGCGTCTTGCCCATGGAAGAAGCGAACTTCACTATGGTGGCGACAGCGGCCTCGCTGGTCTTGCCGCCGCGAATGACTTCGACCAGCGGCATCAGCGGCGCCGGATTGAAGAAATGCATGCCGACGAAATTCTCGGGCCGCTGCAACGTGACGCAAAGATCGTCGATACGCAGGCTGGACGTGTTGGTCGCGATGATGGCATCCGAGCGCGTCACTGCCTCGACTTCCGCCAGTACACTGCGCTTCACCTCGAGCTTCTCCACCACCGCTTCCACCACGACGTCCACCGTATCGAAATTACTGTAATCGAGCTGCGGCTGGATCGACGCGAGCACGCCATCCGCGCGTTGCTGAGTCAACTTGCCGCTGGCTACCTGCTTACCCAGATACTTTCGCGCCTCGGCCAAGCCGATATCGAGTTGTTGCTGCTGGATATCCTTCAGCAATACCGGCGTGCCCTTGTTCGCACTGGTGTACGCGATGCCGCCGCCCATGATGCCCGCACCGAGCACCGCCGCCTTGCCAAGTGAGCGTGCATTCTTGGCGCGTTCCTTCGCCCTCTTCTTCAACAACTGCTCGCTGAGAAAGATCTGCACGAGCGAGGCAGCAGCTTGTCCCTGCGCGAGCCTGGTGAATGTCTCGGTTTCCAGTTCCAACGCGGCCTGGCGATGCAGGAGAGCGCTGCGAGCGATCAATTCGACGGCAGCAAGCGCCGCCGGCTGATGTTTGTTGACGCCTGCCTTGCGCACGGCCTCGCCTGTCTTCGTCGCCACGGCGGATATTTCCGCCGACGCCTGCTTTACCGCTTCGAGCTTCATTGCTCGTCGCGCACGCCAATCGAACTCACCTACCGCCGCTTTTCGTAGCAGCGCGAGCGCCGCTTCGCGCAGAGCTTCAGGAGCAACGACTTCATCGGCTACGCCCGCAGCTTTCGCAGCTTCTGCATTTCGCGGTGCGCCACTGGAGATCCATTCCAAAGTGGTGGCGACGCTTGCCACTCGCGGCAGACGCACGGTCCCGCCGAATCCGGGCACTAAACCCAGCTTCACTTCCGGAAAGCCCAGCTGCGCAGTAGTGGATACCACGCGGCAATCCGCGGACAGCGCCAGTTCCAGCCCTCCTCCCAACGCAAAGCCGTTGATGGCAACGACGGTGGGCACCGGCAGATCCTCCACCGCGTTCATGACTTTGTTGGCATCGGCGAATACTGCTTGGATGGCGCCGGTGGACGATGCAAACAACGCCGGGAACCCGGTGATGTCGGCGCCCGCGATGAATCCGTCTTTGGCGCTGGTGATCAGCACGCCACGCACGTCGGCCGCCGCAGCAATCGATTCAGTTGCTGCCTGCAGCTCCTGCAAAGTAGCCGCGTCGAATTTATTGATGACCGAACCCTCGCGGTCGAAACACAACTCGACGAAACGCTCGTCCAGCCACTGCGTCCGGATGCTCTTGCCCTGAAACATTGAATGCTCTCCGCTGTTGATGACCATCCCGGTCCATGAATCCCTCGACAATTGCGCTGTGCGCAGTCACGATCTGTCTAACCCGATGCAGGTGGCGTCAGCAGGAGTCGCAGTGGCTGTCAGACGAGCGCAGAAAAAGAAAGTGGCCAGCGGCGAGCCGGGTGCTTCGCTCTGGGCCTCGGCCGATGAACGCGTCCGGGAGCGGGAAAAGAAGCGCCATGCCGTCATACTGACCGCGGCGCGCGCCTTCCGCAAACACGGTTACCACAACACTTCGATCGACGACGTCGCGCGCGAACTCAACGTCACCAAGCCAACTATCTATCACTACGTGCAGAACAAGGAGCAGTTGCTGTTCGAGTGCTTTCACGCCGGCCTGGGACAGATCATGGAAGCGTTCGACGAGGTCAAGGACTCCGACGCGAACGCGCGCGAGCGCCTGTCTGCCGTGATGAAACGCTACGCCGAAGCCATCACCTCGGAATTCGGCTGGTGCATGGTCCAGGCCGAAAACCAGGATCTCAGCGCGGCCATGAGTAAAAAGGTCCGCGCGCTCAAGTCCGACATCGATCACGGCATCCGCCGCATAATCGAGGAAGGCGCACGCGACGGTTCGATCCGCAAATGCGACGCGAAGATTTCGACCTTTGCACTGGCAGGCGCGATGAACTGGATTGCGTACTGGTACCGCAGCGACGAATCGCTGGGCGCCACCGATATCGCGAACCGCTTCATCGAACTGTTCCTGTTGGGGCTGCAGCCGCGTTGACAGCAGCGGCGCTCACAGCAGCGCCGGATCCGCCTCGGTGATGCTCGAAGCGCCTGTCTGCACGATGTGTGCGAGCGCCAGGCACTCGGGCAGGATGTTCTCCAGATAGAAGCGCGCCACCTGCTGTTTGCCAGCGTAAAACGCCGGATCCGCGGCCAGCTGCTCCACCGCGATCTGCTGCGATTTCGCCATCATCCAGCCGCCGATGGCAAGGCCGCACAGATGCAGATACGGCACAGCAACCGCGAGCGCCGCTTCGGGCGATGCGAGCAGCGAAGTCGTTGCGGCCCTCAATCCGGCGATCGCATTCAAGGCTGCAGCTCGTCCACGCACTCCCGCTTCCGCGGCCGGAGGCAGCGCTTGGATTTCGGCCGTCATGTGATCGATCAGTGCCGTCATCGCTGTGCCACCGTCGCGACCTACCTTGCGGCCGATCAGGTCGAGAGCCTGGATTCCCGTGGTGCCTTCATAAATGGCGCAGATGCGCACGTCGCGATAGAACTGTGCGGCGCCGGTTTCCTCGATGAATCCCATACCGCCGTGCACCTGCACGCCCAGCGATGTCATGGCGATGCCGATTTCCGTCGACCATCCCTTGACGATGGGAATTAGCAGTTCGCCGCGAGCCTGCGCAAGCGAGGCGTCGTGATCCGCGATGTTGGCCTTCGCCAGGTCCAGCTGCAACGCTGCGTATAGACCGATCGCACGCGCCGCTTCCGTATACGATTTCATCGTCAGCAGCATGCGCTTGATGTCTGGGTGATAGGCGATAGGAGCCGCTCCACCCTCCTTCGGTGACTGACGCGTCTTGCCTTGTACGCGGGTACGCGCCCAGTCGAGTGCTTTCTGGTAAGCGCGTTCCGCGAGCGCGTAACCTTCGAGACCCACTGACAAGCGCGCGGCGTTCATCATGATGAACATATATTCGAGGCCGCGATTCTCTTCGCCGACGAGGTAACCGACAGCGCCGCCCTGGTCGCCCATCGCGATCACGCAGGTCGGACTCGCGTGAATGCCGAGTTTGTGTTCGATCGACACGCAGCGCACGTCGTTGCGTTCGCCCAGGCTGCCATCGGCGTTGACCAACACCTTGGGCACGATGAAGAGCGAGATGCCACGGATTCCGGCGGGTGCACCGTCGATTCGTGCGAGCACCATGTGAATGATATTCGGCGTGTAGTCGTGGTCGCCGTACGTGATGAAGATCTTCTGCCCATGCAAACGCTACTGGCTGCCATCGCGTGCCGCT
>JBEVKB010000061.1:0-4726 GCA_040509875.1 Steroidobacteraceae bacterium
CCATCGTTGCCAACCTGCGCGCGGCCGGCGCCATCATTCTCGGCAAGGCTAACTTGAGCGAGTGGGCCAACTTTCGCTCGGACCATTCGCTCAGCGGCTGGAGCGCGGTCGGCGGATTGACTCGCAATGCGCATGTACTCGATCGCAGCGCCTGCGGTTCGAGCGCCGGTAGTGCTGTGTCGATTGCGGCAGGCCTCGCGGCCGCCAGTGTCGGCACCGAGACCGATGGATCGATCACTTGTCCTGCGGCGATGAACGGCATCGTGGGATTGAAGCCTACGGTGGGCCTGCTGTCGCAGGAGGGCATCGTGCCCATCGCTCATTCGCAGGATGCTCCCGGCCCGATGACGGCGACGGTGACCGATGCCGCGCTGATGTTGTCGGCGATGGTGGGCGATCGGCCTGCCTGCAATGGATCCATCACCGGCTGTCGCAAGAGCGATTATGCGGCCGGCTTGAACGCAACGGCGCTGCAGGGCAAGCGAGTTGGCGTGCTTCGATTCGAGACTGGCCGGCATCCTCGCATCGAACCGGTTTACGACAAGGCTCTGCAAGTGCTGCGCGATGCGGGAGCGGCGCTGGTCGAGGTGAAGTTGCCTGACATGCAGCGGATCCGTGCAGCCGAAGGTATCGTGCTGAACACGGAATTCAAAGTGGACCTGGCCGCTTATCTCGCCACTACGCCGGCAGCCGTGAAGACCCGCGATCTTGCCGCGCTGATTGCGTTCAACCAGGGCAGCGAAAGAGAGCTTGCGTTGTTCGGGCAGGACACATTCATCGAGGCGGACCAGACTCGCGGATTAGACGATGCGGATTACAAGGCGGCGCTAGCCGATTCAAAGCAACTCGCCAGGGATGGGATCGCGAAGCTGTTGCAGGATCAACAGCTCGATCTGCTGGTGGCGCCGACGAGCGGCGCTACCTGGCGTACCGATGTGGTCAATGGCGACCACTTTCCTGGATCGTTCAGTACGTTGCCGGCAGTCGCGGGATTTCCGCATCTCACCGTGCCCATGGGTGAGATCGAGCATTTGCCGCTGGGCATGTCCTTCATCGGGCCGGCGTGGTCGGAGGATCTGCTGCTGGCTGCGGGATTTGCGTTCGAGCAGCATGCGAAGGTGAGGATAGAGCCGCAGTTCATTCCGTCGATCGACCGCTGAGCGCGACGTCTTCTCTCATCTTCAGGGAAACATCGCCCTAAGAACGTCTGCCAACCGGTAGCCCGCGAGCACGACCTGTCGTTCACCTGTAGTCGTTGCCTCAGCGATATAGGCTTTCGGCAGCGTCTTGCCTTCCTGTTGCGTGGGGCCGGTGGCTAGGTCGCTGCGATACACCACCTTCTGCGCAATGTCGTAACTCTCCTTCGCCCATGCCGCGACATCCGCGGCGACAGGCGCAGTCTTCTTCAATTGTTTGAATTGCGATCGGGGATAACGTGCTGCGAGACTCGCGCCCTGTTCGATGGCATCGGCAGCATCGCCGCTGCCGCGCACGATGCCATCCCAGAAACTATGCAGGTTCAGGAACGCGCCACTGCGCGGGTCGCGAATGAATTGCAGGTTGCCGCCCTGGTCGCCCTTGGCCAGTGCGGCCGAATGCTGATCCGCCATGTGCAGGGGCTGGTGTATATCTCCGACGAGGTGAAACACCCAGCACAAAGCCACTGCGCGTTCGGCAGGCGAGGCGCCTTTAAAGCCTGCGACGCGCAGGTTGAGCGCATACGCTTCCATTGCCGCTCCCGAAGCGGCGTCAGGCGGCAGAGGCGAAGGCGGTTTGCGCTTGTCGATGACCGGTCGGCCCGCGTAGTGCCAGGTGGGATGATCGAACGGCGTACCGCGCACGTCATCGGCCCAGCGCGCCATTTCCAGAAACACTTTGCGAGCCCTGGTGTCATTGCGCGATCCGCCGGCCACTTCGAACACGGCGTGATCGGGATGCTTCGACATGATCTCGTCGATCTTCGCGAGGACCTGCGGATCGTGCGCAGCCAGTTCGTCATAGGCGATGGCTGCGACGACCATGTGTCCGGGTCTCGACCAGGCGCTGGCGGCCTGGGCGTGGAGGGTGAGAATGAGTGCGGTGAGAATTACTTTGCAATGCATGGAGGTAAGAGCAAAAGTTTTCACTGGCCGTCCTACTTCGCCCCGAACACCCTCTGCAGGATCTTACTCGTCTGCCCGAGCGGATCCTGGCGGATCGCTTTCTCCTCGACCGCGATCATCTTGAACAGGCCGTCGAGTGCCTGGCCGGTGACATAGTCATCGAGGTTCGCTTCCTGCGTGCTGATCAGGCCGAACCTGGCGGCGCGGCCGGCATAGTTGTTGTAGATATTGACGAGCCCGACCTTGCTGGTGGCCTGGCTCACGGCAGGTTTGAATTTCTTCAGCAACGCATCGGATGTCTTGCTGCGAAAGTATTGCGTGGCCGCGTCATCGCCACCGCTGATAATGGTTTTGGCGTCCTGCACGCTCATGGACTTCACTGCATCGATGAGTAGCGTCTTCGCTTCGGGCACTGCTGCCTCAGCGGCGCGATTCATTGCGGTGATGAGTTCGTCTGCCTGCGCGCCCATGCCGAACTTCCGCAGCGTCTTCTCCGCCTTGCGCAGGTTCGGCGGCAACGGGATCTTCACCTGGGGATTGCCGAGAAAACCGTCCTGCGTGCCCAGTGCCGCAACCGCTTTCGTCGAACCCTGCGTCAATGCTGTGCGTAATGCAGTCACCGCATCGCCGCTTGCAATGGAAGACAAATCCAGCGCCAGCGCGGGAAACATGGCGAGCACCAGGGGCAGTATCAGCAGGCGTTTGTACATGGCGGGTCCCGGCTACGAAAGACGATACGGATTGTGATCTACGACGGTCATCATAGCCACTGACTGCAGAAAGGTTCAGTGCGACTCGGCGCTGCGCGTCGGTCTTGCAAAACGAGACATGGATCGGGGCATAATCGAGCAGTCCTCGACATGGAGATCTCCCAGGATGCAGTTCCCGACTTCGCGGTTGCCGGTAGCAGCCTTATGCCTGTTCGTCGCCACCGTTCACGCCGATATCTCGAACGATGAACTCAACGCCGCCGTCAAGTCGGTGGAACCGAAGATCGTCGAATGGCGGCGCGATTTCCACCTGCATCCGGAATTGAGCAATCGGGAAGTGCGTACTGCCGACGTCGTCGCAAAGAAACTCAAGGCACTGGGACTCGAAGTGAAAACCGGGATCGGCGTTACCGGTGTCGCCGGACTGCTGCGTGGCGAATTGCCCGGCCCGACCATCGCCTTGCGCGCGGACATGGACGCATTGCCTGTAGTCGAGCAGGTGGATGTGCCGTTCAAATCGAAAGTGACGACGGAATATCGGGGCGAGAAAGTCGGCGTCATGCACGCCTGCGGTCACGATGCGCACACGGCAATGCTGCTCGGCGCAGCCGAAGTATTGGCGGGCATGCGCAAGCAGCTCAAGGGACAAGTGCTGTTCGTATTCCAGCCGGCGGAGGAAGGTGCGCCCGATGGTGAACGTGGCGGCGCCAGTCTCATGCTCGACGAAGGCCTGTTCAAGATCGCGAAACCCGATGCCGTGTTCGGTCTACACGTGATCTCATCGTTGCCCACCGGCGTGATCGGTTACCGCTCCGGCCCGATGATGGCCGGCTCGGATACTTTCTCGATCCAGGTGAAAGGCCAGCAGACGCACGGGTCGCGGCCGTGGGGCGGCATCGATCCGGTAGTGGTGTCGGCGCAGATCATCAACTCGTTGCAGACTATCGTCAGCCGCCAGATCGATATCACGGCGATTCCTGCAGTGGTGACGGTGGGCGCCATCAAGGGCGGCGTTCGCTTCAACATCATTCCCGACAGCGTCGACATGGTCGGCACGATTCGCACCTTCGACAAGGAGGTGCGCGCCGACGTCATCCGTCGCATGGAGCGGACGATCACGAAAGTGGCTGAAGCGAGCGGTGCGACCGCCACGCTCAAGGTCAACGAGCCCGGCAATCCGCCCGTCATCAACGATAAGAAACTCACCGCGCGAATGTTGCCGACGCTCGAACGCGTTGTCGGCAAAGACAACGTGCGAGAGATCACGTTGCAGACCACCGCTGAAGATTTTTCGTTCTACGGTCAACAGGCGCCGGCGCTGTTCTTTTGGGTCGGCATCACACCGCCGGGCAAAGATCCCGAAACCGTCGCATTCAATCACTCGCCACTGTTCTATGTGGACGAAGCCGGCATGGCTGTCGGCGTGCGCGCGATGCTTGCGGTCGCAACGGATTATCTGCAGGGCACGGCTGTGCCTTGAGGAGTTGGTGGTCGGAGACGGACTTTCTCGCCAAGGGCGCAAAGCGCGCCAAGAAGACAATGAGATAGTCGGATCCAGATCCGATTCCCTCCCGCCATTGTTATTCCTGCTTTGCTTCCTTTGCGTGCTTCGCGCCCTTGGCGGGAGATTCTTGCTCCGGCTCTGGCACCCCAACATGGGGGCATGTCGCCCGCGCCCGTCACCGTTGTATCGATCGACGGAAAGACGGCATGAACACGCTACCCAGACCCATCGCTCTCGCAGGCATCGTTGCCCTCATGCTGTCGCCTTTGCAGGCGACGCAGGCGGCACCGAAGACTTTCGACCTCAAGGCTTCGCCCACGACCGTGCATCGCGGCTTCTTCGATGCGTCGTTGCCGCCGGTGCTCACCATCGAATCGGGTGACAGCGTTCGCCTCGAAACGGCTTCGGGG
>JBEVKB010000062.1:0-29368 GCA_040509875.1 Steroidobacteraceae bacterium
GGCCGACCGGAGGCAGCCGAGGCGACGCTTGTCCCGTACGCTGACAATAACGCCGGAACCATGAACAATGAAATACACCGGCCGAATTTCCTGGCACAAGTACCCATCATCGGGTGACTCCCTTCACGAATGACGCAAGCACCATAAACGTCTTTGCTGGGCTGCAGTTGTGAAGAGTTGCATAGTCTTACCGTGTGACTGACTCGCATTGAAATCGCAGTATCCGCGTTCGCTTGAGAGCTGCCGGCGTGCTTAGATGCGAACCGCCGAGCATCGGCTCAACGGCCGACACGAAAGCAAACACCACTACGCAAGCGGCGACTCATGCACTCTCAAACATTCCGGACCCGCGCGCACTTCGGCGCTGCGCATCTTGCGAAGAGCTTCGTATGGTCTTCGGTCGACCTGCTGCTCGGGTATTTTCTCTACGCGGTCCTGCATATTCCGGCGGGTGAAGTCGCGCGCCTGCTGTTCATTTTCCTGCTATTCGGAGCCGTCTGCGATGCCCTGATCGGGTTCGCCATCAGCTGGCTGCGAATGCAGCGGCGCACGGTGCTGCTACTTCATGCAGTCGGCTCATTGGCGACGGTGGTCCTGCTCTTCGGCCAGTTCATGCTCACGAGCGACAGTTCGCAGTGGACCTTGCCGGTCGGCCTGGCCTTCCGCTTTGCTTTCGCCCTTTACGATGTTCCGCAGACCGCGCTCACCTCGCTTCTGCCGATGAACGATCGGGACGCGCGAGACTACGTTCGACTCCGCACCACGCTGAGTTCCGTCGCACGGGTCACCGTCACGGCAGCCAATCTCGCCTTTGTGCAGTTACCCGCCACGGTATTTCGCACTGGGGTCGGTGCCGCGCTGTTCGCGCTGTCGGCGATGGTCCTCGTCACATCGGTGGGCTTGCTCCACAACGGCAGCCCTTCGCAGAAGGTTGCACCACCTCCCCGATCGGCGACACGGATCGCTCCACCGCGCGGCCTGCTTTCCGTGCTGGTTGCCTTCCTCGCATCCACGACGCTCTTTGCAACACTGAGTCGCCTGCTGATTTTTTCGCCTTCCCCACCTGAATTCGCGCACCTGGGCGCGTGGCTATTGCTCGCGTTCGGTGTTGGAAATGTCGTCGGGCCAATGGTCGCCGGGCGCCTCCTCGATGTTGCCGGATGGCGTGGAGCCTGTGTCATCGCAGGTGTCCTTGCAGCGCTCGCCGGAGATCTGCTGCTGCTCATGCCACATACCGTGCTGCCCACCGCGCAGATTGCGGCCGCTTCGATCTACGGCCTGGGCCTGGGTGCGGTCGGAATGTATCTGTGGGACACCGCCTCGCGCGTGGTGCGGCGACATGCTTCGCTCACCGGCCAACGATCCGATGGCCTCGTCTTCGGCCTCATCATCTTCACCATCCAGATCTCGATTGCGCTGAGCTCACTGATCCTGGGCGGCGTGATAGACGATCACGTGCGTGACGGCCGCTCGTCGGCAATGACGGTCATCGCGGTGACGACGCTGGGCGGCATCATCGTCACCGCCCTGCTGATCAGCCAAAGAACAGTTGCTGAAGCGGCATAGCCGCCGCACCGATCGAAACCGCATCGCCTTGCACTTCACTCGCCACGACTTGCGGCAGCGGGAAGGGTTTGTCATTGCGTGTCGGGGTCTTAGGCAGTTCGATAGCTGCGGCCAGCGCCTTTGACACCGAGTGCGGCAATCGCCCACCGATCACGACCTTTTCGGGAGCGACGATGTGCCCGAGCAGGAAGGCCAGTTTCGCAATCGGGCGCTTCGCCGTATCGATCCAGGCCGCCACTCCCGGCGTCTGCGGATCGATGGCATGCACCATGTCCTCGACCGTCTCGAAGTCGATGCCGTTGCGCGAGATGCATGTCCGCAGCGAATCTAGATTGGGATAGCCGTCGTCGAGCAACCAGAGAACGCCACCGAAATCGCCCGCATTTCCCCGCGCACCCCGCAGCGCCCGTCCGCTGTCGATCAGCCCGCCACCGAAGCCGTTCGTGAGATGACAGTAAGCGAACGTCGGGCAGGTCTTGCCGATGCCCAGAAAATTCTCCGCCACCGCTGCCACGGTGCCGTCGTTGTCGCACGTGACCGGCAGGCCAAGCGCCTCTTCCAGGACCGCGGCGACATCGACGTCTGCCCAGTCGCGCAATTGTTCGGGGGGATTGAAGCGCAGCGGCTCCTCGACGAAGAAGCCTGAAAATCCGACGCCCGCGCCCACCAGTCGTCGCGGCGGGATTTCCGCCTTGGTCAGAACGGTGCTCTTCAATGCGACCATCCGCTTGATGACTGCCGCGCGTGACATCGACTTCATCGCCACCGACTTGCTCGCTCGCACGTTGCCGACGAGGTCCAGCACGGTCATCGCAATCGCATCCCCGACCATGCCGATGCCGAGCGAATAGGCAAAATCCGGGTTCAGCTCCACATGCATGCTTGGATTGCCTCGCCCGCCGGTGCGTCGCTCGCTCAACCGGATCAGCCCATCTGCCTCGAAACTACCGACCAGGCGCGCCACGCTCGGTTGGGAAATATCCACGATCGTGGTGATTTCAGCCTGGCTCTGCCGGCCGCGTTTCAACAGCAGGTCGAGCACCTCGCGTCCGCCGCGGCTCACGGGTTTCAGCCACGCTGGCGCCTGTACCCGTCCGATTTTTTCTCGACTCACATTCACGACGATCCGCCTGTGCAACAGGCGCGAGTGTAATAAATCCGTCATGCCAAGTGAATACTATTCATCTCGAATAATATTCTCCGATCACCTGGACAACCCATGAGTCGCAACAAACGTTATCGACGCAGTTCTTCTAATACGAACGCGCGCTTGGAGAACCTGCCTCGCTATTTACTGACCTGTGCCGTGTCGATCAGTCCGCTGGCATTCGCCTCGGCGCAGACCGACGCCGCGGGTCCGAACGTCGAGGAGATCATCGTTACCGGCATCCGCCGCTCCAACACCGTCGCGATCGAGAGCAAGCTCAATGCCGCGAACATCGTCGATGTCGTCAGTGCGACCGATGTTCGCGCGCTGCCGGATCTCACGATCGTCGAAGCGCTGCGCCGGGTTCCCGGCCTCGCCGTGCTGCCGGCAATCGACAACGAGCATCCTCGCGATGAAGCCTCGACGCCCGTCATCCGCGGCCTCGGCTCCACTTATAACAACGTCACGGTCGATGGCCTGACCATCGCGTCGCCCGGCACTCCCAATGGCAACCTGGGCTCAGTCACTCGCGGGGTGCGCCTCGACATCCTGCCCTCTTCGATGATCAGCGAGATTCAGGTCGTCAAGACCTTCACGGCGGATCTCGATCCGAATGCGATCGGCGGCGCCATCAACCTGCGCACACGTAGCGCCTTCGAGAACGGCGGCAAGCCTTTCTTCACGATCGACAGCTCGGCAGGCCAGGCAGACGACACCGGCAAGCCGCGGGACCAGGATCGCCTTGGCGTCCGCGTTGCAACCACCGGCAGCACGACTTTCGGCGAGGACGGGAATATCGGGATCGTGGTCTCCGGCAACTACCAGACGCTGAGCAGTTACACCGAAACCCACATGACCACGGACACCGTGCATTACGGTTTCTACGACGCCGGCGGTGTCCTGCAGACAGGTACCAATTTAGGCAACGGCTTCGCGGTGCCTCAACAGGACAAGTACTGGTATGTGATGGACGAACGCGAGCGCTATGGCCTCACCGGCAAGCTCGAGGCGCGACTGACGGACGCTGTGACGACTTTCGCAACCGCCGGTTACTACCACTTCCGCGACGACATGGAGCGCAACGAGCTGCTCATCGATCCGCGCAACCGCAACCAGGTATTCGACCAGACCGCGACCACCGGTCGTTACAACGGGGGCGCGATCGAAGTCGGCTATTCGAACCAGGTGCTCACCAGCAAGACGAAGGTCGGCCAGCTCGGCATGGAATGGACACCGGGCGTTGCACAGTTGCTCTCGGTGCGTGGTTCGTTCTCGAAGGCGACATACGACGAGCCGATCCAGATGTTCAAGTACATCACCGGCGTCGGCCGCAATGCGCCCGGCGCAGGTGGCGCCACCGTCGCCACCCTGCCCGACTACGCGTTCTCCTATGACACATCGTCTTTCAACGGCAGGTTCGATGTCGCGCCCGCCGCGTTCTACAATCTCGCCAACTACAGCCTCTTCTATTGGCGGCCGGACTACAAACGGACCGCCGCCGATGAGATCCGCACCGGCCGCATCGACTATGCCTTCAACCAGGATAGCGAGGCGCAAGGGCTGGGATTTGCGCTCGGCGGGAGCTACACCGACGATCGGCCGGAGTACAACGTCGATCGCGTAGAGTACTCCCCCAACACCTCGGCGCCGGCACTGAGCCTTGCGGACGTGCTGGGTCCCAGTGGATCTGCGCTGAAATATACGAATGGGCTGACCCTGCTCACGATCGATCCGGCCGCGGCCACCGCGATCTTGAGCCAGCTGCCGATGAGCGCCTTCAATCTCACCGACCAGCGCGGCTTCAACAACCAGGACGACTTCCGCCACCAGGAGAAAAACCTCGGCGTCTATACACTCGCGACGTACAACACCGAGCGCCTGCGTACCCAGGCAGGGCTGCGTTACGAACAAACAGAGCAGTCGACCGTCGGCCGCGTGAGCCGCAATCGCGTGTGGCAGGACATTCCGACCTCCTCCGACTACGACTTCCTGCTGCCTTCCTTGCTCCTGACATGGCACCTCGCGGACGACATCGATGTACGCGCCGGCGTGAGTCGCACCATCGGCCGTCCACCGTACGATGCCTATGCGGCACGCAGCTCCATCAACTTCGTCAACTCCACAGACATCGGCAATCCGAACGCGACCGGCGTCACCGTCACCATCGGCAACCCGGACATCGAGCCGCGCCGCTCTGACAATCTAGATCTCGCGTTCGACTGGCGTCTGCGCGGACCCGCAGGCGGCGGCCTGCTCTCGCTGGCAGTCTTCGACAAGGACATCGAGGATGAGATCTTCACGCTCTCGAGCGTCGGGTTCACCGATGACACCGGCGTCACCTACGTCAATGCGTTGGTTAGCCGGCCGGCCAACGCATCGAGCGCGGGCATCAGGGGCGTGGAACTCAACGGCATCCTCAACTCGCTCGGTGGACTGAGCCCCTGGCTGCAGAGCGTGGGTTTCAGCGCGAACGCGGCGTTCCTCGATGGCGAGCTGACCGTGCCGACCGCCACCGGCAATCGCTCCATCGATCGCCTGGTGGGCCAGCCGGATTACACGGCCAATGCGACGCTCTTCTACAACCAGCAGGGACTGGAGGTTCGCCTCGCCTACAACAGGCAGGGCCGGGCGTTACGCGCGGTCGTCGACAATACGCCGTGGCAGGATCTGTATTGGGATGCGCGCCAACAACTCGATGCATCTGCATCCTACGCCGTGACCCCCCAGTGGTCGGTGATCGCACAAGTCAGCAATCTCACCGGCGAGCGCATGACCAGCCTGACCGGTCCCGGCAAGGACCTGTTGAAGGACAGCTACTCCGTTCCGACGACGTACTGGCTCGGCGTGCGTTGGACTGCGTCTCCCTAAAGGTGGTCAATGAATATCCCTGTGAAACTAATGACCGCGACAATCGCGGCCGCCGCGATCTGTTGCCTGCCCGAATCGTCGCAGTCCGCAACGACGCTCCGGACGGACGCGATCCGCACCAGGCTTGCGGATCCGAGTGCGGGCATCGTCGTCGTCGCGCATCAAGGCTGTCACAGTCCGGCGCCTCATCATGGTTTGTCCTCCGCGCCCGAGAATTCGCTCGGCGCGCTGGAGCACTGCATTGCCATGGGCGTGGATGTCATGGAAGCGGACGTGCTGCGCACCGCCGACGGTCATCTCGTCATCATTCACGACGAAACCGTGGATCGCACGACTAACGGATCGGGGCGCGTCGCACAGATGACGCTGGCCCAGCTTCGGGAATTGCGCCTGCGTGAGGATCTCGGCGGATCGACCGCGAAGCTGACGGATGAGCATATCGTCACGCTGCCGGAGTTACTCGCGAAAGCGCGCGGCTCGATCCTCCTCAACCTAGACATCAAAGCTGCGATCTATGCAGAAGTCATCGATGTCGTCGTGCGCGCCGGCGCACAGAAAGAAGTGATCGTCAAAGCCGAAGCGGGCATCGCGAGCCCAGCGCTCGCCGCCGTGGCACCTTACGACCGTGTCCCTTTCATGCCCATCGCGATCAACGCCAACGGCACGGCGGATCTCGCCGCAATCGCGCGCCGGCAGCTCGATGGCGCACGACCGATCGCGATAGAACTCCCGCGGATGAGCGAGGCGCAATTGCCACCTGTCGTGGACGTGGCGCGCGCCGCAAAAATTCGCCTGATGATGAACACGCTCGGCGAGGGTTTCATACCCGGTCGCAGCGACATCGGTGCGCTGCGCAGCCCCGCGGATGTGTGGGGTCAGCTCGCAAAGTCCGGCATCACGATCTTTCAGACCGACGAACCGGAAGCGCTCGTTCGCTTCCGCGCCACGACTCACGAATAGTTTCCCTCGACGCCGTGTCGAGCCCCGCGTTTGGATCGGGATTCACGGTCAGTAACGCGATCAACACCTGGATCAGCAGGGGCTTCCCGGCCAGCAAGCTGAACCTGGGATTGGCGTTCTACGCGCGAGGCTGGTCCGGCGTGCCGAACGGCGGCGCTCGCGGCCTTTATCAACCCGTAAGCGGGCCGTCACCTTCGTTCCCGTTCTCGCAGCAGGAAGGCGTTGCGTTTTACAAGGAACTCAAGGCGGCCGGACTGCTGACCAACAGCAACGTCTACTTCGACACCATCACCGCGAGCGCCTGGCTCTATGACGGCAGCAACTTCTACGGCCTGGAGGTTCCGCATTCGCTGCGGTACAAGCTCGAGTACGTCAAGCAGAAGGGCCTCGGCGGCATCATGATCTACTCATTGGAGGACGACGACGCGGACAGCACGCTGTTCAAGGCGGCCACCGGCGCTACCAACTAAGCCATCATTCCTCTTCGGCTCCGAAAGCGACATCGCTGACGGAGCCGGGGAGGATCTGGCTGCTACCCGATGCCTATGACATCTCCGTCAACAGCTGAGGGCGGCCAGGCGGAACTGAGAAGGTCGATCGGCAGTTCTGCGTGGAATATGCAGGAGAACTGTCGTGTCGAACCGACCACCCGGCTGGGTCGATCCCGTGATGCGCATCGGCTACGCAGCACGTGGCGTCGTCTACGTTATCGTCGGCGTCCTCTCATTCATGGCGACGATCGACGGCGGACGAACGCCGGACTCCCAGAGCGCGCTTGGAACTTTATTGCAACTGCCGTTCGGGAAGATACTGCTCGCGCTGGTCGCGAGCGGACTCATCGCCTATGCAGTATGGTGCGCTGTCGACGCCAGTCTCGACCTGGACGATAAAGGCAGCGACGCGAAAGGCTGGACCGCGCGTGCGGCACAGATTGTCTCGGGCACGGTGCATCTTGCGCTCGCGTTTTCTGCCGGCGCGCTGGCCATGGGCACCGATTCGAACGGCGGCGGCGATCGCACCGATCATTGGACCGCAACGTTCATGCAGCAGCCCGCTGGACGCTGGCTGGTCGCGCTCCTGGGCGTTATCGTCATTGCACTGGGCGTCTATCAATTCATCATGGCCTGCAGTGAGAAATACAAAGAAGACATTCGCGCTACTGCGATGGCTCGACGTCTGGATCCGTTGCTCAAGATCGGGCTCGTGGCGCACGGCGTCGTCACTGCAATCGTGGGCGGGTTCTTCATTTGGGCTGCGTGGACCGCCGATCCATCTCGAGCCGGCGGAATGCGTGACGCGCTGTTGTTCATTCGCACCGCCGACGCGAGCCAGACTCTGTTTACGGCGCTGGGAATCGGCTTGATAGGCTTCGCGGTCTATTGCTTCGTCGAAGCTGCCTTCCGTATCGTACCTCGCTGTCGCCCGCCGGACTTGCAGACACTGGCGACGCGCGCTCGCGAGTTCATAGCGCGCTGAAGCTTCGAAACGGCGGCAACTGCGGCGCTCGCCACTTCCGCCGCTCGAACGCATCGCTTGCGGCGATCACAGGCCGCGTCAGCTCCCGCCTTACAGTCTCCCATCCATGAGCTCGAATCAGCGGTGGTTGCTACGATTTCATCGGTGGTGAAACAAAACAGCAACGTCGGCAGCGGAGGATCGGGTGCTCGCCCGCACCTTGGATGCCCTATATGAACACTGCGACTCTCACTGGCCACGCCACCGCAGCCCCGTCGGACAATCGCCCACATCTGGATAAGAAGCCCGGTGTCGTGACGATCGCACTATTCATCGCACTGCTGATCGGCGGCATAGCGTTTGCCGCTTACAGCCTCAGAACCGATGTGGTCGAATCCGGCGTGCAAACGACAACCTACCTGCCCTTCTTTCTACTCGGCGTCGCGCTGCTGATTGCATTGGGCTTCGAGTTCGTCAACGGCTTCCACGACACCGCCAATGCGGTGGCGACGGTCATCTACACACACTCGCTGCCGCCGAATTTCGCGGTCGTGTGGTCGGGCCTGTTCAATTTCATCGGCGTGCTCGTCTCCAGCGGCGCAGTGGCCTTCGGCATCATCTCCCTGCTGCCGGTGGAGCTGATACTGCAAGTGGGCAGCGGCGCCGGTTTCGCGATGGTCTTCGCATTGCTGATCGCCGCCATCATCTGGAACCTGGGCACGTGGTGGCTCGGACTTCCCGCTTCCTCGTCGCACACGCTGATCGGTTCCATCATCGGTGTCGGCGTCGCGAATGCACTGATGCACGGCCGCGACGGCACGAGCGGAGTCGATTGGGCGCAGGCTACCAAGGTAGGCTATTCCCTGCTGCTCTCGCCACTGATCGGCTTCGGCGTCTCCGCTCTCTTGTTGTTGCTGCTCAGAGCGCTGGTCAAGCGTCCCGAACTGTACCAGGAGCCTAAGGGCAATCAGCCTCCTCCGTGGTGGATTCGCGGCCTGCTGGTGCTGACCTGCACGGGCGTGTCATTCGCACACGGTTCCAACGACGGGCAGAAAGGCATGGGCCTGATCATGCTCATACTCGTGGGAACCGTGCCGCTCGCTTACGCACTCAATCGCGCCATGCCGGCAGAAGAGATGCCACGCTTCGCCGCAGTTGCCGAGGTGACTCAAGCATCGTTGCTGAAGGCCAGTTCAGCGCCGGAGCCGACGGATCCGCGCGCCGTTCTCACAAAGTATGTACGCACGAAGCAGCTCAACGATGAGGTCGTGCCGGCAGTCGCGGCACTCGCCGGTGACATCGGCGAGCAGGTCCGTCATTACGGTACGCTCGCAAGCGTTCCGGCAGCAGCCGTGAACAACACCCGCAACGATATGTACCTGAGTTCGGAGAGTCTGCGGACGCTGGAGAAAAGCAGCGTGAAATTCGACGACGACACCAAGCAGAACATCAAAGCTTTTCGCCAGGAAATAGATGCAGCAACCAAGTTCATTCCCCTGTGGGTAAAGGTGGTCGTCGCCATCGCGCTTGGCCTGGGAACGATGGTGGGTTGGAAACGCATCGTCCGCACGGTTGGCGAGAAGATAGGCAAAACACACCTTACCTACGCGCAAGGTGCGTCGGCGGAACTGGTGGCAATGATCACGATCGGCGCCGCGGACATGTTCGGCCTGCCCGTTTCCACCACTCACGTGTTGTCTTCGGGCGTGGCCGGCACCATGGTTGCCAATCGGTCCGGGCTGCAATTGAGCACGGTGCGCAACCTGCTCATGGCGTGGGTGCTCACCTTGCCGATGGCGATCCTGTTATCCGGCTCGCTATACTGGCTGTTCAGTCGCCTGTTCTGAAGCGGAGCCCGCATAGATGAATCACGAGGAAATGGTTCGCCGCATCCGCCTCGACCTGGAGGATGGTTACGACGAAGAACTCGAGATGGAAATCGAGGATCGAAACCTCGCGGGCGCGCCGTCCGAGCAGGGCGAGGCGGCCGATCGTCGCGACCGGCGTTTCTATTTTCGTGAATTGTTTCGGCTGCAGACCGAGCTGATCAAACTACAGGACTGGGTTGCGACGACACAGCAGAAGGTCGTCATCCTGTTCGAAGGTCGCGATGCCGCCGGCAAGGGCGGCGCAATCAAGCGCATCACCCAACGGCTGAATCCACGTGTGTGTCGCGTGGTTGCCCTGCCCGCCCCCAACGACCGGGAACGCACGCAGTGGTACTTTCAACGCTACGCCGCCCATCTTCCGGCAGGCGGTGAGATCGTCCTGTTCGACCGCAGCTGGTACAACCGCGCCGGTGTCGAACGCGTGATGGGATTCTGCACCGACGCTGAGTACGAAGAGTTCTTTCGCTCGGTGCCGGAGTTCGAACGCATGCTGGTGCGCTCGGGCATCAAGGTGCTGAAGTACTGGTTCTCGATCACCGACGAAGAGCAGTACCTGCGTTTCCTCGGACGCATTCACGATCCGTTGAAGCAATGGAAGCTGAGCCCGATGGACCTCGAGTCCCGCCGGCTATGGGAGGAGTACACACGGGCAAAGGAAATCATGCTGGAGCGCACGCACACCGAAGCGGCGCGCTGGTGGGTAGTGCAAGCTGTCGACAAGAAGCGGGCGCGACTGAACTGCATCCATCACTTGCTGCAACAGTTTCCGTATGAAGAGATTCAGCGGCCGATCGTCGTGCTGCCCGAGCGCGAACGGCACGAGGACTACTCGCGACAGGCGGTGCCGCAGGAGATGATGGTGCCTGACGTGTATTGAGCGGTTATCGTTCGGCTGGAACCTGAACCAACTAACCTCTTGGAGATTGCGGTGACTCAGCGCCGGTCCAGCTCCTAGGCGACCTGCCGCCCCGCGCACCACGCGGCAACCACCACTGGCCCTTGCGGTGTATCGCGTACCCGGATGAGATCGGCGCGTTTGCCTTCTTCTATACTCCCGCGGTCGTACAGATTCAGAGCCTGCGCGGCGCTCATGCTGGCGGTCGCGACGGCGGTGCTGATAGGAACGCCCGTGAGCTTCGTCAGGCAGAACACTGCATGCAGCAGGCTCGACGGGAGATAATCCGACGACAAAATATCGACCAACCCTGCTTCAGCCAGTGTTGACGCGGACACGTTGCCGGAGTGCGAACTACCACGGACCAGGTTGGGTGCGCCCGCAATCACGTACATTCCACGCCTGCGCGCCTCGCGCGCTGCTTCCAGAGATGTCGGAAATTCGGCGATCGTGCAATTCGACAGCTGTGCCCGTGCGACGTCCTCGGTTTCAGCGTCGTCATGACTAGCCAGGATACAGCCGCTTTCGCGCGCCAGTTCCACGATAGTCGCCCGATTGGCCGCGGAGAATTCCGCCTGGTCGGCCTTGCGACGTTCGATCAGCGCGTCCAGATCGGAATCGGTGAGACTGTAGCGCCGAGCGTAATGCTGGCGAAATAGTTCGATATCCAACCATTGACCTTGTCCCGGCACATGTTCCATCACTGAGATCAGTCGTGGTGTCCTGCGTTCACTGGCGCACCGCAGGTTCTCAACGAGATGGCGACTGCCAAGTTCACAACGCAGATGCAGGTGATGTTCGATTCGCAGCAGGCCTTGCCCCTCGGCCCGATCGATCGAGCCGATGGCGTCGAGGTAAGAATCTTCCCGCGCCCGCCCGCCGATATCGCCTCCGATCATGATCGCGTCGAATGCCGTCGTGATACCCGCAGTCGCAAGCTCCGCATCGTGCGACAGTACGGCTCGATCGGTGTTCCAGAACGTGCCCGGACGCGGCTCGACATGGCGCTCCAGGTTGTCCGTGTGGATTTCGACGAGTCCGGGAAGCAGGTAGTCGCCTTCGCAATCGATGCGGCGAGCGGCCGACCCGTGAATGGCGTCGAGCCGATGGATCACGCCTTCGCGTACGACCACGCTCGTCGCTTCGACTGCCCTCGGAAAAACGACGCGCGCGTTGATCAATGAGAACGCAGAATGCGCAGCACGCTTGTCCGGCGAGCGCGCCTTCCTCGGTTTTATCGAGACTTGGTTGACGTTCATGACCGTGACGACGTCAGTCGCCTACGACGAACTGCAGCCTATCCGCGCGAAAGCAGGTCCTGGCGTAAGTCACGGGCGTTCCATCGTCGCTCACGTCGACACTTTCCGTTTCGATGACGGGTTGCATGCGCGGTATGCGCAGTGCCCGCATTTCATCTGCGTCGGGCAGGCGTGCCGTGATCTGCGTGCGCTGGCGTCGGTAAGCGTCTACACCGACCGCTTTCAGCGCACGTGTGATCGATAACTCGAAGGGCGACGCCGCGGACAGATCCCGCAATACCTGCAGAAGATCCGGCAGGCGGCGCATCGGGAAATAATTGTGGCCGAGACTCAGCGGCACGGCGTTCGCCGCTCCCAGCACGACGAGCAGCACACACGGATCGCCGTGTTCCAGTTCCAGTGCATCCACGGCGGCATCCGGCGCCGGCACTTTCGCGAGAGACAACACCGTCCGCGTCGGCGCACGATGGTTCTGCAACAAATTCGCCGTGAACCTCGTCGTCACCCCAAGCCGGTACTGCAATACGTCGTCGACGACGAATGTGCCTCGCCCCCTCTCGACGCGCAGAAATCCCTCCTGCTCCAAGTGGCCCACGGCGCGACGCACGGTGTGGCGATTGACACCGAAACGCTCCGCGATCGAGGTGTCGGCCGGTAACTGCACTCCGCTCTTCAAGGTGCCTTGCCTGATCTCCGCGATCAGCGTCTCGCTGATCTGGCGCCATAGACTGATGCCCGCCGCACTCATTGGCGTTCAGTGGCCGTGCGGCGTGCGCTGTCTTTCGAGACATTCGAACGCGGCGAGGGTGGATCGATGCTGGTGGCCTGCAGAAGCTCCTCGACCGACGCGCACACCGCGTCCGCCTCGAGAGATCGATCATGGTCGAGAATGGATCGCGCAGCGAGTTGCATCCCTCGATACGCAGCCCGAACCATGTGGTTGCCATGGATGAGAATGGAGGCTCCCAGTCTCTGTAATTCAGTGCCCAGCATATGAGGATATGCCGTAGGAATGCAGACCAACGGCTTCGCGACGCCGAGCGAAAGCTGCAAGCGACCGTATGCCTGCATGAAGGCGGCGATCTCGGCGCCGGAGCGATCCTTCGAATGAATCACTATGCCGTCCGCGCTCGACTTGAGATAGAGCTCTGCCCGATGTAGCGCATCTTCCATGCCTGCACCGGCGATCAAACTTTCGATGCGTGCGAAAATCAGGAAATCGTCAGTCAGCAGTCCGGCCTTCGCGTGCGCGATTTTATGCACGAACGCAGCGGGCTCCTCCAGCACGTGGCGAACATCGCTGGCCAGACTGGTGCGCTTGGCGCCGATCTTATCTTCCACCACCACACCGCACGCGCCCATCTGCTCCAAGCGCTGGCACAGACAGAGCAGCGCCACCGCATCGCCACCGGTATCGGCATCGACGAGAATCGGCTTGGCAGTGACGGCCGCGATACCTGCGACGGTGTCGATGCGGCGCTCGAGAATCGCCATTTCGCTATCGGGCAGCCCCAGAGTAGTAGCGTGTGCGAAGCCGCTGGCCCAGAGCACGTCGAACTGCGCCTTGCCCGCGACGCCATCCGATGAGCTGGCATGAGAACCGACCATTGCCGACAGTGGATCGTGGCATTCGATAGCGCGCAATAATCGCGACTCTCGCAATAGTTGCTTCAGTAACGGACGCCTTCGCTCGGGCAGAGTCAGTCGCGCTAGTCCCATCGCATATCCTTCCATTGTTCTATTGGAGATAGGGGCGCCTTGATAACGGATGAACATCGTCCTGTCTAGACTTCTAGAAAATAATCGTCTTCCGCCCGCACCGCAGTCACGATTCCGTAATGAATCTGACACATATTAGACCTGATTTTTAATGTCTATACCGAGTATCAGGCGTCACAGCCGACGTAAGCATCTAGTCTAGACATCTGTTGGCAGTGTGTGAATCTCACGGCGACGGGACGACGAACTGCAGGCGATCGGCGCGAAAACACGTGCTCGCGTAGAGCACCGGATGCTTCGCGCCGTCGACGTCCACGCTTTGCGTCTCGAGCAATGGCTGCTGGCGAGCCATCCTGAGCTGGACGGCTTCCTCGGCAGTGGGCAGTCGAGCACCAATTCTGATGCGGGAGCGGCGATGCGATTTGATTCCGGCCGTCCGCATCAGCTCCGCAAACGAAGCGAACTGCGTTTCCTTGGGAAAGTGCTCCACTGCCTGCGCCAGCAGCGGCAAACGTTTCAAGGGGAAATAGTTGAATCCGAGACTGAGCGGCACGTCGCCGGCTTCGCTGAGCAACACCACGAGCACGCAAGGCGATCCGACGGTCACGCGCAGCGCGGTAGCGATCACATCGGTGGCAGGCAGAGACTCGACACGCAAAACCTTGCAACGCAGGTTGCGATGCTCATCAAGGACATTCTGCGTGAGCAGCGGCTGCGCGCCCTGGCGCTGGTCGGTCAATCGCTCGACGACGAAGGTGCCGCGACCCCACTCGACACGCACCATCCCTTCCTGCTCGAGATGCGCGATCGCGCGACGCGCGGTGTGTTTATTGCAATCGAAACGTTCCGCCAACTCGATGTCGGTCGGCAAGCGGGCGCCGCCTTTCAGCGCGCCGCGTTCGATATCGCCTATGAGCGCTTCGCTTATGCGGCGCCAGAGACTGATGCTGCCTGCCTTCGTTCTGACCGGTGCGCTGGAATCTCGAGCCACGTTCGCTCCGCAATTACTGGGACAGCGATTGTACGGGCGCGCGCCGCGGCAGCGAAGACCGTTTGCCGAATTCTTCCTCTTGTAACACCGGTGTAACGATCGTCTCGGTATCCTTCGCGCCGACAGTCTCCTAGGGGAGTTACCACGAGTGCCACCGATGCAAGAAAATAAATGGATGAAGCGGCTGCTTGCAGTGAGCTGCCTGTCCCACGTGACGATACTGATGGCGGACGACAGTGCTGTACCTGCCCGTGCGGGTGACGACAACGTGCTTGCTACCGTCGTGGTGACCGGATCGAACGTTCGCGGCGCTGCCATCGATGCAGTAGCGCCGTTGCAGGTGCTCGACCGGGAACAACTGACGGAAAGCAACGCCGTCCAGTTCAGCGAAATGCTCCAGGATGTGCCGTCGAATACAGGTTCGCAGCTCTACAACGAGTCCGGGATTCTCAGCGGTACGGCGCAGTTCGAGTTGCGCGGGCTCGGCTTCTCCTCGACCCTGGTGCTCGTCAACGGCAAGCGCGCGGGCGTCTCGCCGCTTTCAGACAAATCGGGCTCGGACTTCCTGGACATCAACCAGTTTCCGCTGGCGATGGTGGAGCGGATCGAAGTGCTGAAGGACGGCGCGTCTGCGATCTACGGCTCGGAGGCAGTCGCCGGCGTGGTAAACATCATCACGCGGCGGGGCTTCCAGGGAGTCGAAGTCTCCTCCGACTACCAGAGTTCGAGCAACCAGGCCTACTCTGTGAATCTTGCGAGCGGACTGCGCTTCGAGCGTGGCAATTTCAATCTGTATGCGAGCTACGTCGACCAGACCGCCAACAAGCGCTCGGATTTCGATTGGCTGATCGAGCGCGTCGGCGGCAATGGCGTTCTAGGTCGTTCTCAGCTCATTACCGCCAACGGCTACCCGGGCACTTACTCGCTTGGAACGCTCAACGCGGCGGGAGTACCGAGCGGCGTTGCAAGCGCCACCTCGGTACCGGATCCAAATTGCGAATCGGCCGGTGGCGTATTCCGCATCAATGACAATGGCACGGTCAATCGCACCATTTGCAACGCCGACTTCACGGACCAGGTGTCGGTGATCCCGGCGCAGCGGCGCCTGCAGGCGTTCGCCGAATTTGGTTACGACCTGTCGGACAACGCCAGTTATTTCAATGAGACCAGCGCTTCGAGCAATCTGAACACGATCGAAACGAGTGCCGGCAGCTTCAGCAATGGCTCGGTCGCGAGCAACGTGAAGGGCTACATCTATGTGCCTGCTTCTCACCCGTTCAATTTCTTCGTTGCCGATCCGGCCAACCCCCGCAACATCGTCTACATCGATCCAAGCCGCTGGAACCCTGCGGTCAATCAAGCGGTGCCGATCGTCGGGAACTTCCGGCCGCAGGGCGTCAACGTCTCCGGCGACAAACGCCAGAAGAACGACTATCTGCGCACGCTGAACGGGGTGAACCTGCATCTCGGCGGCGATTGGCAGGCGTCGCTGTCCCACATGTATGCGTACGCCCGGTTCGAAGAAAACGATCCACTGGGCGTCAATGCTCAGGCGCTCAGCGGCCTGCTGCTCAGCGGACGCTACAATCCGTTCGCCACTTCGATCGTTGCCCCCAACCTGGTATCGCCGAAGGACGGCGTCAGCGTTGCCGCGAACTCCGACGCTACGCTCTCGCAGTTCTTCTATACCAAGACCAGCATCCAGCGCACCGACCAGCAGGTGGTCGACGCATCGGTCTCCGGTCCGCTGTTGCATCTGCCCACGGGTGAGGTCGGTCTCGCGGTGGGCGGGCAGTATCGTGACCTGCGGCTCAAAATCATGCCGGATTCGTTGTTCGCATCCGGCGGCGGCACGGTCCCGGCGACGACTTCCCCGGTTGCAGGTTCCCTCGACGTTGCGGCTGCCTATGCGGAAGCCGTCGTACCTATCTACGATCGCGCGGAGGTGCAGGTTGCCGTTCGCCACGAAAAATACAGTGGCGCCACGGGTAGTTCGACCGACCCTAAGATCGCCGGAAGAATCGATCTCATCGACGGACTGCGCCTGCGCGGCTCATGGGGCACATCGTTTCAGGCCCCCACGCTGACTCAGCAGGCGACTTCCCAAGCCCTGGTCATCGTGAACGATTCAGTCGTGCTGGGCGCGGCTGGGCTGACCTGCTCGAGTTCCAGCGTCGGCAGCAATGCGTTCGTGACCACCTCGGGCGGTAACCTGCAGCCGCAATCGTCGGAGAATTTCAGCCTCGGCCTGGACTGGAAAATGGGGCAGCGGCTCTCGATGAGCGCCGACTACTGGCACTATCGTTACAGCGACCTGATCGCGGCGGCACAGAATGCGCAGACCATCGTGAGCGGCGAGTGCGTCAACGGGCAATTCGTTCCCGATCCGCGTGTCCTGCGAGGCGCCAGCGGTCAACTCAACCGTGTCGATTCCGAGTACGTCAACCTCGGCAAGGTCATCGCCGACGGCGTCGACCTGTCTACTTCGTTCGCGTTGCCGGCCGGCGATGCCGGTGAATTCACGTTTCGCGCAGACAGCACCTATATCAATACATTCGACGTTTATGGCGCCAACGGTACCGTAAGCGACAAAGTCGGCAGCCGCAACTTCACCAACAACTTCGCTCCGATGCCGCGGTGGCGAGCGAGCGCCACTACCGCATGGCATCGGGGCTCGCAGAACGCGGCAGTCTCGATGCACTTCATCGACAGCTATCGCAACGACCAGAGCAACAACGCACCGATCGAAAGCTTTGCAACCTACGATGCAATGTATCAGCTGAGTTTCGACGGATTGCTCGGCAAGGAATCGGCCACCACTATCACCGTCGGCGTGGACAATATCCTCGACACCGATCCACCTTCGCTGATCCGGTATACGGCAGCCGGAGTGCCGGTTACAGGTATCTCGGCGGTCGACCGTCCCGGATACGACCCGCTGGGCGGAGCTGACATTCGCGGCCGGATCTTTTACGCCCGCCTGCTCCAGCAGTTCTAGTAGTGCTTCCAGTCGCTCACCCAGTGATTTCATGGCCAACCTGAAACTGCAGAACATTTCGAAATCCTTCGGGACGGTGTCCGTCCTGCAGGATGTCAGCCTGGACGTTCATGACGGGGAATTCGTCACCCTGCTGGGCCCCTCGGGGTGCGGCAAGTCGACATTGCTGAGGATCGTTGCAGGCCTCGAACAACCGGACACGGGATCGGTTGTCATTGGTGACCGGGCAGTCGATCAATGGCGACCGCGCGACCGCGACATTGCGATGGTGTTCCAGACTTACGCCCTCTATCCGCACATGACGGTTGCCGCAAACCTGTCGCTGCCGCTCGTGATGCGACGATTGAGTGCGTGGCAACGACTGCCCCTCGTGGGTCCGTTGCTGCCTGGTTCACGCTCGTTGCGTGCCGCGATTGCCAAGGAGATCGGCGACGTTGCCGAGTCACTGGAACTGGCTCACTTGCTAGATCGCAAGCCAGCGCAACTATCGGGTGGGCAGCGTCAGCGGGTCGCGCTCGCACGAGCGATGGTGCGTCGGCCCGCTGTATTTCTCATGGACGAGCCGCTGTCCAATCTGGATACGACACTGCGTACGCAGATGCGAATAGAAATCGCGGCGCTGCGCCGGAAGCTGGCCGCTGCTTTCGTCTACGTAACGCACGATCAGACCGAGGCCATGACCATGTCGGATCGTGTCGCGGTCATGTTCGGAGGAAAAGTCGTCCAGGTCGGTTCGCCCCAGGCCCTTTACACCCGGCCGGCGACGCGACAAGTGGCGGAGTTCATCGGGACGCCGCGTATCAACATGTTGGAAGGGACGGTCCGCAATGACGGCTGTGTCGACGTCGCCGACTCGCATTTCGTCATCGAGCACGATCTTGCGCCCGGCAGCCGCGTGCACCTGGGCATCCGTCCCGAACACCTCCGCATCACCGAGCGAATCGGGCCGGACACGATCACCGGCCGCATCCAGCGCCTCGAGTACATGGGCAACGACCTGCTGCTGTATTTCACTGCACTCGGCCAGCGCGAGCAGTTAGTCATGCGCATCTCGCCACAGCAGGGAGCAGGATTGCGGCCCGACCTCACCGTCCACGTCACAGCGGCACGCGAACCCGTGCTCATGTTCGATCACAGTGGCGCAGCAGTCGCGTCGTGCGTTCACCAGGTCACGCAACTCAGGAACCAGCGATGGTCATGATCGCCTCAGCCAACGATGCCGCGCTGTGTAGACGAGCCACGCGACGGAACTTCGCGCAGCTCACAGCAGGACACCTACTGTCGCTGCCCGCCGCGGTTGCCCTGCTCTTACTGTTCGTCGCACCGACCATTGCCATTTTCGGCATTGCCCTGACCGACTGGCAGCTAGGCGCGGATGACCTGTCATTCATCGGCCTGAAGAATTTTCGCGCCCTGCTCGTCGATCCCGATTTCTACAAATCCCTGCGCAACAGCGTGGTCTACACGCTGCTGGTCCTGCCGGCCACAGTGTGCCTGGGCCTGGCAGTAGCACTGTTGATCGAATCGGGCCGCAGCTTCCGCGCCTTCTACCGGGCTGCGCACTTTCTTCCCGTGATGGCAACCATGGCGGCCATGGCAATTTCCTGGGAAGCCTTGTTGCACCCAACTATCGGATTGCTCACCCAGGCGCTGGCGTCGCTCGGCGTACCGACGACGAACTGGCTGAAGAACCAGCACACGGTATTGCCAGCGCTCGCGGCGATCGGCATCTGGCAGAACTTCGGTTACGCCATGGTCCTGTTCCTCGCCGGACTCAAAGTGATTCCCCCGGATTTATACGAGGCCGCAGCGGTCGATGGCGCCGACTCGGCCTTCGACCGGCTGCGTACCGTCACGTTGCCGATGCTGGGTCCGACGACCATGTTCGTGACCATCATCATCACTCTGCGCTCCCTGGAAGTCTTCGATACCGTCAGCATCATCACCCAGGGCGGCCCTGAAAAGGCATCCGAGGTCCTGCTGTACACGCTTTACACAGAGAGCTTCAGCTATTTACGCACGGGCTACGGCGCAGCGATCACCGTCGTCTTTCTCCTCATGGTGACCTCGTTGATGTTGCTGCAGACGCGGATCATGGATCGCCGCGTGCACTACGCATGAACAGCCTGCTCCACCTCACACGTTCGGCCGGACGTCACGCAATCCTGGTCCTTACCTCGATCTTTGCATTGCTGCCGTTCATCTGGATGATCAGCCTGTCGCTGAAGTC
Organism: Steroidobacteraceae bacterium; assembly: GCA_040509875.1. Classification (GTDB taxonomy): domain Bacteria; phylum Pseudomonadota; class Gammaproteobacteria; order Steroidobacterales; family Steroidobacteraceae; genus Steroidobacter. Next base: position 19,978 of record JBEVKB010000062.1, read on the forward strand.
TCCGGGCGAAATGTTCCAGAGCGCGTTCTCGCTGTGGCCCGAACATTTCACTGCAGTGGAAAACTATGCGCAGGCGTTCACGTCGGCGCCGCTGCTGCGTTTCCTGTTGAACGGAGTGTTCGTCTGTGTCGCCATCCTGGTTGTACAGCTCGCGATCTGCGCGCCATGCGCGTACGCGCTCGCGAAACTACGGTTCCGCGGCAGCGAAGGTTTTTTCGCGCTGGTACTAGTCGCGTTATTCATTCCTCACCAGGTTCTCGCCCTGCCGCTGTTCATTCTCTGTTACAAGCTAGGCATCCTGAACAGCTACGCGGCGCTGGTGCTGCCATTCATCGTCTCCCCGTTCGGCATCTTCCTGCTGCGCCAGTTCTTCAAGGCCATTCCGGACGACATCGTGCATGCGGCGCGGCTCGATGGAGTCTCCGAGTTCGGTATCGTGTGGCGCATCATGATGCCGATGTCCATGCCGGCCGTTACAGCGTTCGCGATATTCTCCGCGGTCAGCCACTGGAACGATCTGTTCTGGCCCATGATCGTCATCACTTCGGAGCGGTTCATGCCGCCCTCGCAGGGAATCGTTGCATTTCACAATGGCGAACTCGGCATCCAGTACGGTCCGCTGATGGCCGGCGCCGTGATGATCGTCGCTCCCCTTCTCTGCGCCTTCCTGTTCGCACAGCGAAAGTTCATCGCGGGACTGACACTCGGAGGTGTCAAGTGATCGCGGACATCACGACGGCGAACATCAGCCGACGCTCGTTCGTGGCGGGAGCGGCGGCATTTCCCTGGGTAGCGAAACCGAGTCCCACCAACGCGGTGACTCTGCGCGTCAGCGCGACGCCGAGCATATTCAAGAAGACGTTCGAAACGTTGAGCCGTGAATTTCAACGACGCCATCCGGGCACGGTCATAGAACTGACCGCGTCGGCACGCGATCAGGAACACCAGATTCAAGACACCATGCGACGGGCCCTGATCGGCGACCTGCCCGATGTCTCATTCGAAGGTCTGAAGTACTTGCGGATCCTGGAGCGCCGCCGGATTGCCGTGCCGCTCGACGGACTCGTCGGCAGGCAAGCCGCCTGGACCGCCGATTTCGGCGATTCCCTGATCGAAAGCGCCCGCGTGGGTCGCTCGATCGTAGGACTCGGTGCAGCCCTGTCGGTGCCTATCATCTACTACAACGCATCCGCCGTTGCCTCGGCAACCGGGTCGAATCCCCTGCCGCAGGATTGGGACCAGCTGTTGACGCTGATCGCGGAATTGGGACGCACGGCAAGGCCGGGCATGCTCGGAGGCTTCATGCAGCACGCCTCGACCACATGGAACTACCTGGCGATGGTCGAGAGTCTGGGCGGAAGCATGATGAATGCCAGTGAGAACCGTATTACGTTCGACGATCCGCCGGGACGACGCGCGCTGCAGATCCATGCTGCATTCGGCCGCGCCGGACAGGCTCGAGCGGATATGGACCGAGAACAGGCACGCCAGGCATTCGCGTCCGGCGCCATCGCTTTACTGGTCGATTCATCCAGCAGTCTCGCCCTGCTCGAAAAGCAGATCGGCGGGAGATTTCCGCTCGGTACGGCGAGAATCCCGGTTGCGGCCAACGGGCGGATCCCGGTCAGTGGCATCGCTGCGGTTCTCATGGCTCGCGAGCCCTCACGACAGGCGGTCGCCTGGGACTTCATCAAGTTCGTGTGCGGTTCGGTCGGCCAGACGATCATAGGCAAATCCACCGGATATTTTCCCGCCAACGACGGCGTCATGAAACGCCCCGAGATGCTCGGCAGCTATTACGAAGCGCGCCCGCTGTTCCGCCCGGTCGTGGCAAGCCTGCCGTTCGCGTCGCGGTGGTACGCTTTCCCGGGCAACAACTCCGCCAAGATAGATTCCGTCATCATCGACGGTGTCGGCTCCGTAATCAGGTTATCGAAGACACCGGACCAGGCGCTGTCCGCCATGCGACGCGCCGTCCAGGTACTGCTGCCGGAGTCACGCGCATGATTCATCCCTCACGCGATGCCTTGATGTCGAATGAAGATGCGCATGAGGCGGACGCGGCTGATCTGCCGATAGATTTCAGGAGGTCGCTGCCGCCGTACATCCCGGAGCTCGATTCGTATTTGTCTGCAGCGCTCGATGAACTTTCCGGACGCCCCAACCTCGGCCTTCTGCTGCGTCAGAGCACTGCACGCGGTAGCGAAGAAGATCGAGCGGCGGGCGCCGAGTTGCTCGGTTCGCGATTCGGTCCACCACCGGATTCATCGCGAATCATCATTACCAACGGCACGCAGAATGCCCTGCTGATCCTGTTGCGAATGCTCGTAGGCACAAAAGGACTGCTGTTGGCGGAGCGGCTCTCCTACGGTGCGCTGACTGCCCTGGCTCGACTCGCCGACGTGCAGTTGCAAGGCATCGACATCGATGCCGACGGCATCGTCCCGGATGCATTCGAGGCCGCCTGCAGGAATTCCAGGCCGGGGGCGTTGTACTGCAATCCGACGGTTCACAACCCGACCACCTCCGTCATGCCGGAAGATCGCCGGCGCGCGATTGCCGACATCGCCCGCAAGTACGGCGTGGCGATCATCGAGGATGACGCGCTCGGCCGCCTGCACCCGGATTCGCCCCCACCCATTGCCGCGCTGGCGCCCGATATCACGTGGTACGTGATGACGATGACGAAGTGCCTGTCGCAGGGCCTGCGAATTGCCTACCTGCTGACACCCGACGCGCCGCTTGCACAGCGCAGCTTGGTTCCCGTCGAACATCTGAGTTGCTGGCATGCATCGCCACTCTCGGTTGCGATCGTCAGTCAGTGGATGAAGAACGGCGCAGCGGCGCACATCTCGGCACGCATTACAGAGGAATGCATCGCACGAGAGCGCTTGGCAACGCAGATTCTCGCGAATCAGGAGGTTCGATCCGCATCGGGGTCCATGCATATCTGGATCGATCTCCCGGCAACCCTGCGCAGAGGAGATCTGCTCGCCGCCGCGGAGAAGCAAGGCGTACTGCTACGACCATCCGAACTCTTCGCAGTCGATGAGCAGCCAGTGCCGAACGCCCTGCGTCTGTCATTGTCGCCGCCGGCCAGTCGCGCTGCGGTCGCACGCGGTTTGCACACTCTCCAGGAACTTATCGAGGCGGCGCTCTGAATTGCACGACGGCTGACGTCAGTGCACTCTCATCAAAACGCTGAGCGGTCCGGGGCAGCAGGCACAGGCGCAATCGCCACTACTCTCGACATGGGCCTTGCGACCAACAGGCTGGCGACGATGATGGTGCTGCCTATATAGAACGCAACCGTCGGCTGCTCATTGAAAAAGAAGTAGGCGAGACCCGCGGCAAATGGCAATCGCAGATATTCGAGCAATGCGACGAGGCCCACGTCGGCGCCACGGTATGCCCAGGCCAGCGACTGCATGACCCCGATGGACAACGTTGCGTTGATGCCCGCCATGAGCAACGTATGTAGCGGCAGACCGGCCGTACCGGCAAGCGCCACCGGCGCGAGTACCATGAACTGCAGGATTGAAGAGAAGAGCAGGACACGAGCGGGAGGCTGCGCTCGTACGAGTTGCGCGTAGAAAATCACGCTGAGCGACGAAGTCGCGGCGGCGCACAGCACCCAAGCCGCACCCAGGAGGGACGGCCTGCCCGGCTGCAGCAACACGGCGCCCCCGATGAATCCAATGCACAGAGCGACGAGCCTGCGGGCGCTCAGTGGCTCAGCCATGAGAACAGCTGCGCCAAACACTGCGAACGCCGCTTTCAGCGAGAACAGGCTGGTGGCGGTTGCCAACGGCAGCATACGCATGCCGAGAAACCATGTAAGGGTCGTGACAATCGTCGTGACGGTGAATAACGCCAACCCAACACCTGCGCGGGCTCCGCCCACGACCGCGCACGGCTTCCAGGGTGTCGGGACGAACGGCAACAGCACAATCGCAAAAACCGTACTTCGTATCAGCGCGATGTCGAAAGCGCCCGCCTGCGGCACCATGCGCAAAATGACGTTGGCCAATGCGAAGAGCAGAGCACTCGTTATCCCCCAGGCGATGGCGGCAGATGGCCTGGCCCAGGCCGTTCGCGCCAGCACGTCCGTACGCGCCATTCAATGCTCCAGCAACGCTGCGATCCGCGTCAAACCGGTTTCCAGGTCCGCCATCCGCACCGGACTGGAGAGCGAAATCCTCACCGCATTCGGCGCCGGACTGTCATCGACACAGAAAAGCGTCGACGGACGTATCGCAACACCAGCCTGCAGCGCCGCGCGTTCGAATGTCGACGCATCGAACGCCGGCGGAAGCCGCAGCCAGATGTGCAGAGCGCCGCTGGTCGTCGTGTAATCGGCATTCGGCAGCAGTGTGGCGGCCAACGCCTGTCGCAGCATCATCTCATCGAGAATTGCAACGGCGATCATTCTACCCATTCCCGTCCTGATCCAGTCCGCCACCACCATGAGCGACAAGGGAGCCGGAAACCATGAAGATAGATTCTGGATCGGCTTCAGGAAATCGACCGCAGCACCACTGCTGGGTGCGACCACGTAAGCCAGTCGCAGGCCGAGAGCAAAGCATTTAGACAGACTCATGCAATACCAGGTCACGTCCGGAGCGATCGCGCTGAACGGCCGGGGAACCGCGCCGTGCAGCGCACCGAGCACGTCATCTTCTATGATCGAGACTCCATATCGCCGTGCGATGTCGGCAATCGCGACACGACGGGATTCGGGCATGACACTCGCCGTCGGATTGTGCACCGTCGGATTGCAGTAGAGCGCCTTCGGCTTCTTGCTACGACAAAGGGCTTCGAATGCATCCGGCATGAGCCCGGCATCGTCGAGCGGCACGCCTTCGATACGCATGCCCAGCCGCTTGACGATCTGCGCCAGCACCACATAGGTCAACTGCTCGGCCAGGATGAGATCGCCGGGTGCGGCCAGGAATTGAAGTATCAAGGCCAACGAACTCTGCGTACCGTTCGTTACGACGATCCGATCGACAGGAGGTGCCGGATCGAACCGGCACGACAGCCACGCTGCGGCGACCTCGCGATCTTGCGCATTGCCTCCCGGCCTGTTGATCCTTATACGGCTGCCGAGATCCCGTTCGTTGCTCAAGCTGCGCAAGGTCGCACTGAGCGCCCGATCCAGGATCGGTGGTGTCGGCGGCAGCGCCTTGGTCAGATCCAGTATCTGCGCAGGCTCATTCATATAGTGATCCGCGTACCTGGTCGCAACAAACTGCGGCGTTCACGCAATGACACGCAACGCCAGCAGCGAGGACGCCGCGACGCTGAATACTACGATCCCAATCAGGAATGCACCGGTAGCGCGCGGGACCCGCAATGTCGACACGTGCAGAGCGGCGAGGATCAACAACACGCCATCGACGATCACGACGAATACTTCCGCATCCAGCCACGGACGGAAAACGAACAGCAACGCCAGCAAGGGTATGTCGTACGACAGTGGCACGCCGACGAAGCGCCCATCGGAAAGGCCGAAACTATTGAAATAGCTGAGGCGCAGCGCGCCCGCAGTCAGCAGGATCACGGCTATGGCCAGCGACACGAGCGAATGCCGGTTGAGCTCGATCACCAGCATCGCCGGGAAGACCGCATCGCTGACCAGGTCGGTGAACGAGTCGAGCTGCTTGCCGATCTTCCCCTTGTCAGGGTCACGGTTGCTCGTACGCCCTGCGACAATGCCATCCAGGTGATCGGCCAGCAGCGCCCACACGACGGCTGCGATGCCTAGTTCCAGATGGCCGGACAGCACCGCGTACAGGCCGAGTACCGCAAACGTCAGGCCGGCCGTCGTGATTGCATTGGCAGGATCGAGCAGATAGCGCAGCATGCTCAGCCCACCGCCTGAGCCAGTTGCTCCGCAGTCCCCATCGCGTGCAGCGGGTTTGGGGCAAAGATAGATTCTGCGATCCGTAGATCTGCTGCGTTGTCTATCTCGAACCAGCGCAACCCGCTGCAGAAAGCGCCCCGCAGCCTGAGCGATCCGGACGCAATGAGTTGCGCGAGTACCTGTTCGACGTAGCCTTTGTGAGTGCCCTCGCCGATGAGGCGATCCAGGGCGGGCACCAGCGTCCGCTCGAGCGTTTGGGCGGTGAATCGACAGACATTGACGGTCTTGTACAGCGGCTCGTCGCCGATGCTCGCCACGCTCTGGTTCATGCGGAATTCGCGCACGCTCCCGTCGGGATTTACCCATGCGGCCGATCCGTTAATCGTATCGTCGAAGAGATCGACGGCGGCAACGTCGCCTTCCTGGCGCAGGACCTTTTGCAGCAGCGCCAGTTCGAAGAACACGTCTCCTTCGAGGAACCATGTGTCCCCGCGCAGTAACGCAGCACGTGCCAGCCATAACGAATATGCGCTGCCGGTACGCTCAAAGACATCCGAGACGACGTACTCGATGCGCACCCCCGCGAATATATCGCCGCAGCATCGCTCGATCTCCTTGCGGCGATACCCGACCACGATGGTCGCCTCTTTCACTCCGACAGCGGCAAGGTTTCGCAGCGCATTGTGCAGTATCGGCACGCCATGCACTTCGATGAGGGGCTTCGGTCGATCGTCGGTCAAGGGCCGCAACCGCGAGCCGAGTCCGGCGGCGAGAATGACGGCGCGATGGGGACTATTGTCGTAGTGCATGGGAAATCCTTCTCCGCTTGAAGTGAACGTGGGGTGTTTGCTATTGCCAGGCATTGAGAACGTCGACGAGTCGACGCAATCCAGATTCGAGATGCTCGATCGGCGCACCGTAGGACACCCGTAATCCGTAAGGATCTCCGAATGCCGTACCTGACACTGCCGCGACTCCCGCCGCAAGCAAGGCCGCCACGACGTCATCGGCATCGCGCGGGTGCTCTGCTGATTGGCCTCCTTGCAGCAGGGGAGCCAGATCTAGATAGAAGTAGAACCCACCTTCCGCGCGTGGCGCTGCCACCTTGTCGAGAGACTGCAATATCTCCAGGCCAAGACGTCGCGCAGTCACGAGCCGCGCATGCAATGCACGCTCATAGGTTCCATCTGAATTCTCCAGATGGGCTATGACAGCGTGCTGCGCAATGACGTTCGGATTCGACGTCGTATGGCTCTGCAGCGCCTTTGCCGCTTTGATCACCGCAGCAGGTCCTGCCAGGTAACCGATCCGCCATCCCGTCATCGCCAGCTGTTTCGAAAATGCATTGACGACGATCGTGCGGTTTCGCATCTGTGGCGCTACGCGAAGGATGTGGGAATGCTCGTGCGGCGGATAAGTGAACGCCGCATAGCATTCGTCATAGATCACCCACAGGTCGCGTGCCATCGCGAGTTCGGCGATACCCGCCAGCGTCGATCGGTCGTACACCGCGCCGGTCGGATTGTTGGGGGTGTTGATGATGATCGCGCGGGTCGCAGGTGTAATAGCTGCTGCTATGGCCTGCACGCGCGGCACGAAACCGCTGTCGTGCGAATCGACAAACACCGGTTTGCCTCCTGCGAGAAGGACCTGTGCCGGAAACGTCGTCCAATAAGGCGAGGGAACGATGACCTCGTCGCCCGGGTTTAGCAGGACCATCGCCGCATCGAAGAGTGCCTGCTTCGCGCCTGCCGTGATGGCCACTTCATCGGCGGTCCACTCGATCTCGGTCCGGGACGAGAGCGCCTGTGCCACCTTGAAACGCAGCTTCGTCAAACCGATCGTATCCGTGTATCGGTTCTCTCCACGGTTGATTGCCGCGATGGCTCCATCGCGAATGGCGGGCGCCAGGTCCGCCCAGATCTCGCCGCTGGTGAGATCGATGATCTGCTTGCCGCCGGCTGCGGCGGTGGCAGCCGCCGCCCGAGCGTTCGCAGTTCCGGAGGTGGCAATCAGACGAGTTCGTTGTGCAAGCATGTTTGAACTTCCTTAGGCTTAGCGCGGGTCACGTGCAGGAATCATTTCTCGGACGCTTCACCAGTCACATGCGGCGGCAGATATCTTTCCTCCGCCGCCGCAAGTTCGGAATAACGCATCAGCCCGAACACCTCTTCGAGGGTCGCGACCTGGCTCTCCACTCCCGCGATGCCCTGGTCGTCGATGATCCTGCGGCACACTTCGCGCATCGCGACGACCGAAGCTCGCATGGCGTGGTTGGCCCAGATCGCCATCGAAATACCTGCTTCTCGATACACCTCGGCCGGCGTACGGAAATACTTCGTGGGCACGATGATCAAAGGCAGACGATTGCCCCAGGCGCCGGCGAACGCGAGAATCTCGTCCGCCGTGCTTTTCCTGGAATGAATGAGGATGGCGTCAGCGCCCGCCTCCCTGTAGGCGTGTGCGCGCTCGAGCGCCTCTTGCTGTCCGTGCCCGGCGATCAGGGCCTCGATGCGTGCGACGAGAACGAAATCTTCGGCAGGAACCGTGTCCCTCACTGCCCGCAATCGTCCGCTGAATTCCGCAATATCGGCGAGCGGATGACGGTTGCCGACGAACGAGTTCATTTTCGGAAAGCCCTTGTCTTCCAGGCAGATTCCGGCTGCGCCGCGTTGAAAGAGTTTGCGGGCGGCGAGTCGGGCGTTATTGAAATTGCCGAAGCCGCTGTCGCCGTCCACCAGGATGGGAACGCTGGTCGCGTCCGCCATGCGCTCTACGACTTCGACAACCTGCGTCCAGGCCGCTTCGTTTGCGTCTCTGAATCCGAGGCTGGACGCAATCGATAATCCCGAAGCCCATAAGCCTTCGAAACCCGCTTGCTCGACGACCGCTGCCGACAAGGCATCGTGTGCCTCCATGGCGAAGCTGAGTTCTCTCGACTTCAACATCGCCTGCAACCTGCGGCCTCGCGTCGTCGCAGGACTCAGCGGTTCGGAAACATTCTTGCTGTCGATCACGGCTCGTTATCTCCTGTACGCTTTGCTGGTTCAGCAGCGCTCGCCTCAAGTGATATCCGATCTTCATCAGTTTGCAACACGTCGCTAACGCCGCAGGCGTATACACGTGCGCTGCTGGATGCAGGACGACATCGCGCAAATGCAGGTTTCCTCGACTGGAACGTCGAAACGATTTGACGACCGGCAGAATTCAAAGTCTGTCGAGTGTCAGTCTTTGATTATTTGCTTATTGTCTGAACTCGCCGACGCGCCGCGCAATTACTGGCCGCTTACCGCGCAAATCCAGTCTCTCCATTGATTCATCAACCGCCGTATAGCTTTCTGCCGCTGTCACAAAAAATTCATAAACAGGCGACGGTAGAAGTGTTTGGATAGCATTCCAAAAATTAAGTCGCCAGCGAAGCGACGGCCCACCTGCGCTATTTGGCCGCGGGCAAATCCCTGTGGATCGCTAATACACAAAGACGGCGTTGTCAATCCGTCCGTTCGCCGACCGGAGGCGGCGGTC
>JBEVKB010000063.1:0-7870 GCA_040509875.1 Steroidobacteraceae bacterium
GCCACGGTTTGTGAGCTACGCCACCCACTGCTACACGGCCTGTACCGTCCGGCTGCACGATTGCGCCGATCGAAACCAACGCAAAGGCATACGACGCCCGATCGCGCACCTTCTGATAGATGTGTGTGCCGCCAATCGGCTTGGGCAACGTGACGGCAGTGATCAGCTCGCCGGGCTGCAGCACCGTTTCCACGTTCGGCGTGTCACCGGCGAGACGGTGGAAATCCGCGATGGGAATCCGTCGTGTCGCTGCATTGGCGCCTACCGTTTCGACCGTCGCATCGAGCGCCCGCATCGCTACCGCCATGTCGCTCGGATGGGTGGCAATGCATGCATCGCTTACACCGATGACGCCAAGCGGCCGACTGTAGCCACCGATGGCGCTGCAGCCGCTACCGGTCTGACGCTTGTTGCAAGGTTGATTCGTGTCATAGAAATACGGGCAACGGGTGCGTTGTAGAAGATTGCCTGCGGTCGTCGCCTTGTTACGCAGCTGACCTGACGCGCCAGCGAGCAACGCTCGCGATAGCAACCCATAGTCGCGCTTCACCCGTTGGTCTGCCGCCAGATCCGTGTTCCGTACCAGCGCACCGATGCGTAGCCCGCCGTCCTCGGTGGCTTCGATCTTGTCGAGCTTCAGCTCGTTCACGTCGATCAGGTGTGTCGGCGTTTCGATCTCGAGCTTCATCAGGTCGAGCAGGTTGGTGCCGCCGGCAATGAACTTGGCGCCCGGCTTACGTGCCGCAGCTGCCGCCGCTTCGGCCGGCGAGCGAGCGCGTTCGTAGGTAAACGGCCTCATGCGTTGCTCCCGGCGACTTCTGTAATCGCCGCGACGATGTTGGAATAAGCGCCGCATCGGCAGATGTTGCCGCTCATGCGTTCGCGAAGCTCGATCTGCGTCGCTTGCGGGCGTGCGTTGAGATCGGCGCTCACATGGCTTGGGATGCCTTCCTTGATTTCCCCGAGCACGGCGACGGCGGAGCAGATCTGGCCGGGCGTGCAATAGCCGCACTGATAACCATCGTGCTTCACGAAAGCCGCCTGCATCGCATGCAGCTTGTCCGGCGTACCGAGCCCCTCGACAGTGGTGATGCTGTCGCCCTGATGCATGATGGCCAGCGTCAGGCAGGAATTGATGCGGCGGCCTTCGACGATCACCGTACAGGCGCCGCACTGTCCATGATCGCAACCTTTCTTGGTTCCGGTGAGATGCAGATGCTCGCGCAAGGCGTCGAGCAGCGTGGTCCGCGTATCCAGCTTGAGATCGCGGGTCTTGCCGTTCACTTTGAAAGAGACTTTCGACAGGACCGGCGGCTCGGCAGTAGGCGTTTGTCCCCGGGCAACCAGTGGCATCGTGCCCGCCGCCGCCGATACCGCGCCGATCTTCATCAGCTCGCGTCGGGTGATTTCGAAGTCGCAGGGACCTGCCATATCGTTGTCTCCGGTCATAGCACGTGTGAACAACTGGCAAGCGCCATTCGTTCCGCCGGGCGCCGACACATATCGCGCCCGGAGAAGAGACTACACGCTGGACTCCCGGCTGATTAGAGGCGATATCCGCATGGGCTTATGAGGGTGGCTCATGAATGCGTGTGGGTGGCTGGACCCGCTTCGCCGGGAGAAGCGCGGCAGCGAAATCCTCTTCGATCAACTCGCCCTGACGCGCTCCACGCTGAACATCGTGCCCCCGCGCTGCCGGATCCATTCGACCAGATCGTCGACGTAGCTATAAACCACCGGGATCGCCAGCAGGCTCAGGAACGTCGACGTGATCAACCCACCCAGCACGACCACCGCCATCGGCGAACGAAAGCTTGGATCGGCGCCCCAACCCAGCGCGATGGGCAGCATGCCTGCGCCCATGGCGATCGTCGTCATGACGATCGGGCGGGCACGCTTGCGGCAGGCGTCCATGATCGCCTCCGCTCGATCCAGCCCATGATCCCGGCGCCCGATGATGATGTAGTCGATGAGGAGAATCGCGTTCTTGGTGACGATGCCCATCAGCATGATCAACCCGATCATCGCCGGCATCGACAGCCCCGACCGCGTCAGGAACAACGCCAGGAATGCACCCGGTATCGAAAGCACCAGCGCAGCCAACACTGTCATCGGTTGCGCGAAGTCCTTCAGCAGCAGCACCAGCACCATGTAGATGCACAGGACACCCGTGAGCATGGCCAGCGCGAAGCCGACGATCAACTCCCCCATCACCTCGGAATCGCCAGCAGAAGTCAGCACGACGCCTCGCGGGAGATTCCGCAGGCTCGGAAGTTCGAGTGCCGCGTCCTCGACATCACCCAATGCACGGCCATTGAGCTCGACCTCGAAATTGATGTTACGCATGCGGTCGTACCGCGCGATCTGCGACGGGCCACTCTCTATCTGCAGCGTGGCAACGCTCTCCAGCGGGACCGGCCCACGCGCACCGGGCACCGGAAGACGTCGCAGCGTTTCTATGTCTTCGCGTGCGGCATCGTTGAGCCTGACGACGACGGGAACCTGTCGCTCACTCAGGTTGAGCTTCGCAAGATCCTGGTCGTAGTCCCCCAATGTAGCCACTCGCAGCGTGTCGGCGATCGCCGCTGAATTGACGCCCAGATCCGCCGCACGCGCGAAATCGGGACGAATCACCAACTCGGGGCGAACCAGGCTGGCGGATGACGTCACAGCGCCGATGCCAGCGATTGTTCGCAACTCTCGTTCGACCTGCACGGCGTGTTGGCCCAAGCGTTGGTTGTCCTGCGCGGCCATCACCAGCACGAAGTTCTCGCCCGACTCACCCATGCCTACTTTGACGCGTACACCAGGCAGCAGTGCGAGCGATCTGCGGAACTCGGACTCTATCGCCTGGCTTTTGAGGCCGCGGCGCTCGTTTCGGTGAGTGAGATTGACTGTCAGAACCGCTGTCCTGACGTTGCTGGCCGGCGAGCTTCCCGGTTCGGTGGGATCGCTTCCCGTGCTGCCGCCGCCGATGGCGGTGTAAACCATCTTCACGTGTTCGTTCTGCTCCAGTATGGCTCGCGCTCGCTCCGCCATCGCAACCGTATCCCGCAGCTTGCTACCCGGCGGGAGCGTCAGAGTGACCTGCGTCTGGTAGCCATCGTCCGGCGGAATGAATTCACCCGGGAGTCTCGCTGCCAGCAACAGGCCGCCAACGAAGAACGTCGACGCGCACAGCATCGTAACTAAGCGATGGCGCAGACATAGACGCGCCCACGATAGATACATCGTGACCCATCGGGGCTCTGTGTGCGCCTCGTGCGACGTGGGCGCCTTGAGCAGGAACGCTGCCATCATGGGAGTCAGCATGCGAGCGACGACGAGCGAGAAGAACACCGCGATGGCTGCGGTCCAGCCGAACTGGATGAAATACTTGCCTACGATACCGCCCATGAGCGACGTGGGAAGAAAGACCGCGATCAACGTGAACGTGGTCGCGATGACGGCCAGGCCGATCTCGTCTGCCGCTTCCATGGCAGCCTGGTAGGGCCGCTTTCCCATGAGCATGTGCCGCTCGATATTCTCGATCTCGACGATGGCGTCGTCGACGAGCACGCCGATCACCAGCGACATCGCCAGCAGCGATACGGTGTTCAGCGTGAAGCCCATCAGGTGAATGACGGCGAAGGTGGGAATGGCCGATAGCGGCAAGGCAATCGCCGCGATGACGGTGGCGCGCCAATCCCGCAGGAACAGGAATACGACGAAGACGGCCAGCGCGGCGCCCTCGTAGAGCAGCGTCATCGAGCCGTCGTAGTTTTCGACGACGGGATCGACGAAGTTGAATGCCTCGGTGATGGTGATTTCAGGATGTCTGCGTTTCAGCGCATCCAGCTCAGCACGCACTCCGTCGGCCACTTCTATCTCACCTGCTCCACGTGCGCGTGTGATCTCGAATCCAACCACCGGTTCGCCATTCATCAGTGCGAGAGACCTCGGCTCCGCAATCGTGTCGGAGATAGTGGCCACCTGGTCCAGTCGCAATCGACGTCCGTCGCCAAGCGAAAGCTCGAGCTGCGAAATGCCTTGCGCTGTGTCTACCGTTGCAATGGTTCGTACGGATTGCTCGGAGCCGCCTAAGTCGACCCGTCCACCTGAAGCCTCCTGCTGCGACTGTTGCAACTGCCTGGATATATCCGCAGCCGTCGCGTTGAATGCCAGCAGGCGCATCGGATCCAGATCCACGCGCACTTCTCGACTGACGCCGCCGACGCGTGAAACAGCGCCCACGCCGCGGACCGCGAGCAGACTCTTACTCACCTGGTCGTCGACGAACCAGGACAGCGCCTCGTCATCCATTCGCGATGAGGCCACTGTGTAAGTGAGTATCGGCGCTCCGGCGAGTTCGATCTTCTTGATGACGGGATCGCGTATGTCGGCTGGAAGGTCCGCCCGGATGCGGGACACGGCATCGCGCACGTCGTCTACCGCCTCCTGAACCGGCTTTTCGATGCGGAACTCTATCGCGACACTGGCGGAGCCATCGGTGAGCGAACTCTGAATGTGCTTGACGCCTTGTATCGACGCCAAGGCATTCTCGATCTTGCGCGCGACGTCGTTCTCGAGCTGCGAAGGCGATGCACCCGGCAACTCCGCAGTCACGGTGACTATCGGCAGCTCGATGTCGGGGAAGTTCTGCACCTTCATGGCCTGGAAACCCATCAGGCCGACGAAGGTCAGCAGGACGAACAGCAGTACGGTGGCCGTCGGGTTCCTGATCGCCCACGAAGAAATATTGAGAGGCATGCGTCAGTCCGGCTCAGAGTACGGCGGTGGGCGACTTGGACAAAGTCGGCACTTGCCTGTCGTCGTGCACCGCTTCCTCCACGACACGAACGAGATCGCCGTCGCCGAGAAAGCCGCCGCCCGACGCGACCACGCGATCGGAAGCAGCAAGCCCACTTGTAATCTCGATGCGATCGCCGGCGCGCCTGCCGATGGTCACCTTGCTTTGAATGACCGTGGATGCCGAACCACTTCCTGGCCCGATGCGCAGGACATAGCTGAAGCCATCACGCAGCAGCACGGCGCTCTGGGGCAAGGTCAGCACCGCGTCCTCGCCTGTTTCGAAGTAGCCGCGAGCGAACATGCCTGCACGCACCTGGCCTGTATTCGGCAGGTCCACGTAAACCAAGCCGTTGCGCGTCTGCGTGTCGATCGTCGGTGCGATCACTCTCAGTTTGCCTTCGATGATCCGGTCGCCGGCCTGATCGCCAGTGGTCGTGACATGCGCGACCTGCCCCGGCGAAAGCTTCATCAAGTCCGCTGTTCCGATCTCTGCACGCCACTCCAATCTGCCTTTGCGGATCAGCCGAAACAGCTCCTCTCCTGCGGGCAGTACGGCGCCGACAGTGGCGCTACGAGATGACACGACACCATCGTCCGGCGCGAGGACCTGTGTTTGCGCCAGCATCAACCGGCGCCTCTGTTCGATTGCTCTGGCTGCCTCAAGTCTTGCGCGCGCCGCACGTTCAGCGGTGATGTTCCGGTTCACCTTCTCCGCTGACATCGCGCCGGTGCCATCCAAAACGCGGGCGCGCTCAGCATTTGCGTGCGCTTCGGAAAGTGATGCCGCGGCTTCTTCGGCCACGGCGCGAGCTTCGGAAAGTTCGGCAATCAACGTCTCCGCGGCGAACGTCGCCAACACTTGCCCGCGCTTTACTTCGTCGCCTACATTCACCCTGACTTCGGTCAGTCGCAGGCCGTCCGCCTCCGTTCCGATGCTCGCCTCCTGCCAGGCGACGACGTTTCCGGTTGCCGATATGCGGATCGGCAGCGATGCAGGCTGGGGAAGTGTCGCCGTCACCGTGAGCGCGGGAGTGGCAACGGCGCCCTCCTGCGTTGCCTCGACGCTCGAGCGTGTAAACGCGACGCTCATTGCCATCACGGGAAAGACGATCGCGGCGACGATCAGCGCGATCTTGGCGGGCTTTTTCATGGTCCAGGTACTCGGCGAGACGTTATTCGTAAAACGAGCCGCAGGATGGCCGGCGCTTGTCGTGGAAATGTCGCGTCGCGAGCAGTGCAATGGATCCTGCCGACATTTACACGACATTCCCTGTGCAAGCTTCGAAGTGACGCATGCGGGAAGATGGCTGTGGCTGCTCGGCGATTAGCCGCTGCGAAGGACACGTGCCATAGTCGACACGATCGCATTGAAGAGAACTCGAAGGTATATCGTGGACACGACGCCGCTCTCGATCCTCATCATCGAAGATAACGCCCAACTCGCCGCAAATATCTATGACTATCTCGAAGCATGCGGACATTCCTCCGATGCGGCGCCCGACGGCGTGTCGGGGCTGAACCTGGCGGCGACCAAGGCCTACGACGCCATCGTGCTCGATTGGAATCTGCCTCGGATGGATGGCCTGACGGTTCTGCGCAGGCTGAGAATCGATGAGAAGAAAACGATTCCGGTCATCATGCTGACCGCGCGCGACCAGTTGGCGGACAAGCTCGACGGCTTCGAATCGGGCGTGGACGACTACCTGGTGAAGCCAGTGGCGCTGCCGGAACTGGAGATTCGCTTGCGCGCTCTCGTGGCGCGTGTGCGTCAATCCGTCGCACCGGACCATGTTCTCGCCGTCGGCGATCTGTCATTCAATCTTCGCACCATGGAAGTGGCTCGCGGCGGCCGCCAGCTGCAGCTATCGCGGATCAGTCGACGGCTGCTGGAACTATTGATGCGCGAGAGTCCCAGGGTGGTCGCGCGTCAACGGTTGGAGCATGCCGCATGGGGAGAAGAGACTCCGCAGATCGACCTGTTGAGGTCGCATATGTACGTACTTCGTCGCGCGATCGATCAAGGGTCGCAACGTAAGTTACTACACACCGTGTCCGGCGAAGGCTATCGCCTGTGCGAAGTGGACTGACCGATGCTTGGGACAGCCGTGAAGAACAGCAGAACGAGAAGCTTGCACTGGTGGATCAGCGTAGCGCTGATCGCCTTTGGATTACTGATGGCTGCGGTCCTGTCCCTGCAGTCTTATCGCAGCCAGGCGCTCATCGAACATCGTATCTGGCGGAACATCCTCGAATCGGTGGCGCTGACTTATGCGGAGCAGCGAGCACTGGATCCGGATGTGCCGTTGCCTCGTGTCGGCATCCTTCGCTCCTGGTTCGTACATGACGATGCGCCCACTCCAGGCATGCCGACATACCTCGAACCGCTAACCCCCGGCTACTATTCATCGGAAGGCTGGGAGGGTTTAACGGATGTCGGGGACGCATTCCACGCACTGATCACACCGATGGGATCGGGGAAGCTGGTCACGTTCATCGATATCGATGAACTCGAAACGCAGCAGAACCAGGACGCCATGGTGACCGGCGCCTGGGGCGTGGCGTTCGGTGCACTCATAGCCGCAGTGATCGGTTGGCTACACGCCAACCTCGTTCGCCCAGTCAGGGACCTGGCGGCCCGCATGCAGGCCATCGATCCGGGAATCAAGGGTCAGCGCCTGCCCACCTCTTACGCGCAGGAAGAAATCCAGATCATCGCGCGCGCCAGTAACACGCACCTGGAACGCGTGGAGAAATTCATCGAGCGGGAGCGCAGCTTGCTCGACCAGGCCAGCCACGAATTCAGAACGCCGATCTCGGTGATCGCGGGTGCGGTCGATATCTTGCGCATGCAAGAGCTGCCGGCGAGCGCACAGCCGGCGCTGGATCGCATTCGAGGCACCGTCGAGTCCTTTTCCGAGATCATGGTCGCCCTGCTGTACCTCGCGAGAGAGACGCCGAACTCCGCTGTCCCCCAGGAAATCACTGCGATGCACATGCTGCTGCCGAAGCTAGTGGCGGATCATGAATATCTATTGGCGGACAAGCCGGTGAGCTTCCGTGTCATCGATATCGAACCAAC
>JBEVKB010000064.1:0-18464 GCA_040509875.1 Steroidobacteraceae bacterium
CTGATCAACCCGATCGCGATGGAGGAAGGCCTGCGGTTTGCTATCCGTGAGGGTGGCAAGACGGTGGGTGCGGGCGTGGTCGCGAAGATCCTGAAGTAAGAATTGAGTCGGGGCGCTCGGAGGGCGAAAGCCAACCCGAGCGCGAAGCGAAATTCCGGGTAGGAGCGGACGCTGTGAAGCGTCCGCAGTATCACGGGTCAGAACTGCGGCTCCCGGTGCCGATAGCATTGACATGACCCATATCGTTATTTGAGAACATCATGGCTACCAATCAGAACATCCGTATCAGCCTCAAGGCCTTCGATCACCGGCTGATCGACAATTCCGCCCGCGAGATCGTCGAAACCGCCAAGCGCACGGGTGCCACTGTGAAAGGTCCGGTGCCATTGCCGACCAAGATGGAGCGCTTCACCGTGCTGGTCTCCCCGCACGGCGACAAGGACGCTCGTGACCAGTACGAGATCCGTACGCACAAGCGCCTCATGGACATCCTGAACCCCACCGACAAGACGGTGGACGCCCTCATGAAGCTCGAGCTTCCCGCTGGCGTGGACGTACAGATCAAGTTGAACTGATCTGATTTCGTGCCTTCCTTCCCCGCTCGCCGGGGAAGGATCGAGGTGGGGGCTTCCTGAGTGCGAAAAGCACTTGCAATGCCCTGAAGCGTGACTATAATCGCGCCTCTTTTGCGCCGAGGCCTGGCCCTGACGGGGTACCGCTCGAGCGGCACGACTAGAACTCTTCGTGGGTTCCTGTCTGCCACTCCTGACGGAATTACCCCTAAAAGCCCGACTCCGAGCCGACCCATACCGAGGTCTTCGCTGCTTGTTCGCCCTGTGTGCGACGCGCGCGGGATTCGAAGACGGGCAGGTTCGTACCCCGGTTTGAATTTTTGATTTGCGAACCAGCCAATCGCAGCTGGATCGCGCACGAGGAACAAGAGGAAACACGATGAGCGCTGCCAAGACCCTGGGTCTGGTCGGTCGTAAGGCGGGCATGACGCGCGTCTTCAACGAAGCGGGCGAAGCTGTGCCCGTGACCGTCATCGAAGCACTGCCGAACCGGGTCACCCAGGTTCGTACGCAGGAAGTCGATGGATATCGTGCATTGCAGGTTGCTGTCGGCGAGCGCAAGGCGTCTCACCTCAGCAAGTCGCTTGCCGGCCATTACGCGAAAGTGAAAGTGGCTCCGGGCCAGGCACTGGTCGAATTCCGCGTCGGCGACGACGAGGCCAAGGATGTTGCCGCGGGCGGCGAGATCAAGGTCGACCTGTTCGCCGTCGGTGAGATCGTCAATGTCACCGGCACCACCATCGGCAAAGGCTTTGCCGGCGTCATGAAGCGTCACAACTTCGGCGGTATGCCCGCGACCCACGGCGTGTCGGTGTCGCACCGCGTGCCGGGATCGATCGGCCAGCGCCAGACGCCAGGTCGCGTGTTCCGCGGCAAGCGCATGGCAGGCCACATGGGCGTGCAGACCGTGACCATCGAGAATCTCCAGGTAGTGCGCGTCGATGTCGAACGCAACCTGCTGTTGATTCGCGGTGCGGTCCCAGGCGCCGACGACGGCCAGGTCATCGTGCGTCCGTCGCAGAAGGCCATTGCCAAGGCTGCGCGCCGCAAGGCCGCTCCTCCGCAGAAGACTCCGGCGAAAGCAGCGCCGGGCAAGAAGTAAGGTTTAAGGCAAGAACAGCATGAAACTGAAGCTGGTCAGCAAAGGTTCGCAGGCGGAAGACGTGCAGGTGTCCGACACCACGTTCGCGCGCGAATACAACGAAACCCTGGTGCACCAGGTGGTCACTGCCTACATGGCAGCAGGCCGCGCCGGCACTAAGGCCCAGAAGACCCGCGCCGAAGTGCGTGGCGGTGGCAAGAAGCCTTGGAACCAGAAGGGCACGGGTTCGGCCCGAGCCGGTTCCATCCGCAGCCCGATCTGGGTTGGCGGTGGTCGCGCGTTCGCTGCGAAACCTCGCGATTACTCGCAGAAGGTCAATCGCAAGATGTACCGCGCAGCGCTGCAGGTGATGCTCTCGGAGCTCGCTCGCCAGGATCGTCTGGTGGTGGTGAGCGGCATCGAACTCGAAGCGCCGAAGACCAAGCTGCTCGTGCAGAAGCTCGCCGAGCTGAGCCTGGGCAACAGCGTGCTGGTGCTGATCGAAGCGTTCGACGAACGACTCGAACTGGCGGCCCGCAACCTGCCCTACGTCGAAGTGCTCGCGGTCGGTTCGCTGGATCCGCTGAGCCTGGCACGTCACGACAAAGTGCTGGCGACGGTCGGCGCGGTACGCCTGCTCGAGGAGAGACTGGCATGAGTCAGGAAAGATTGATGAACGTGCTGCTCGGCCCGCACGTCTCTGAAAAGAGCGCGCGAGTGGCTGAGGGCTCGAACCAGTTCGTGTTCCGCGTGCGTACCGACGCGAAGAAGCCCGACATCAAGGCTGCCGTCGAACTCATGTTCGAAGTGAAAGTCTCCGACGTCAACGTCGTGAATGTCGCCGGCAAGCAGAAGCGCTTCGGCCAGCGGCAGGGCAAGCGACAGGATTTCAAGAAGGCATATGTGCGCCTGGCGCCGGGTCAGACCATCGATCTGACCGGTAGCGAAGCGTAAGGGTCTGTCACCATGGCACTCATCAAATCAAAACCGACGTCGCCGGGCCGACGTTTCCAGGTCAAGATTTCACGCGCTCACCTGCACAAGGGTGGGCCGGAAGAATCCCTGGTCACGCACAAGCATTCGACCGGTGCACGTAACCACTTCGGCCGCCAGACCGTTCGCCACCAGGGCGGCGGTCACAAGCAGAAGTACCGCATCGTCGACTTCCTGCGCAGCAAGGACGGCGTGCCGGGCAAGGTCGAGCGCATCGAATACGATCCGAACCGTACCGCGCACCTGGCGCTGGTTCTGTACGCAGACGGCGAGCGTCGCTACATCATCGCGCCGAAGGG
Source organism: Steroidobacteraceae bacterium (assembly GCA_040509875.1). Taxonomy (GTDB): domain Bacteria; phylum Pseudomonadota; class Gammaproteobacteria; order Steroidobacterales; family Steroidobacteraceae; genus Steroidobacter. The sequence continues at coordinate 2,946 of JBEVKB010000064.1, forward strand.
CGTGACGTCGGGCGATTCGCTGCTCTCGGGTCCGGAAGCGCCGATCAAGGCGGGCAACAGCATGCAGCTGCGCCATATTCCGATCGGCACGACCATTCATTGCGTCGAACTCAAGCCGGGCAAAGGCGCGCAGTTGGCGCGCGCAGCCGGCGGCTCGGCACAGCTCGCAGCGCGAGACGGTGTGTACGCGACGATCCGTCTGCGTTCGACCGAAACCCGCAAAGTGCACGTCGACTGTCGCGCCACCATCGGCGAAGTCGGCAACGACGAGCACAGCCTGCGCAGCTACGGCAAAGCCGGTGCAATGCGTTGGCGCGGCATCCGTCCGACGGTGCGCGGCGTGGTCATGAATCCAGTCGATCACCCGCACGGCGGTGGTGAAGGTAAGTCAGGCCAGGGTAATCCGCATCCGGTCAGTCCGTGGGGCTGGAATACCAAGGGCAAGAAGACACGTCACAACAAGCGCACCGCCAGCATGATCGTGCGGCGTCGTAATTAATTCGTAGGAGCTCAACGTGCCTCGTTCGATCAAGAAGGGTCCGTTCGTCGACCTGCACCTCGCGAAGAAGGTGCGCGTCGCTGCCGATAAGAACGATCGCCGTCCGATCAAGACGTGGTCGCGCCGTTCGATGATCCTGCCGGATATGGTTGGACTCACGATCGCCGTGCACAACGGTCGGCAGCACATTCCAGTGCTGGTGTCGGAGAACATGGTCGGTCACAAGCTGGGCGAGTTCGCGCCGACGCGAACGTTCAAATCGCATTCGGGCGACAAGAAGACTTCCACGGAGTCCTGATCATGCAAGTCTCAGCCAAACTGAAGTACGCGCGCATTTCTCCGCAGAAGTGCCGCCTCGTCGCCGACCTGGTGCGCGGCAAGCCAGTGGGTCTCGCGTTGAACACGCTGCGGTTCACCCCCAAAAAGGGCGCCGAGCTGATCCACAAGGTGCTCGAATCGGCGATCGCCAACGCAGAGAACAATCTCAGCGCCGACGTCGACGAACTGAAAGTTCAGACCATCACCATCGACACAGCTCCCGTGCTGAAGCGATTTCATGCGCGCGCCAAGGGCCGCGGCAATCGCATCTGGAAGCGCAACAGTCACATCATCGTGACGGTTGGCGACGGCAAGAGCGAGTAACGGCGAGACTGCACGGGAACGAGTAATTATGGGTCAGAAAGTCAATCCAATCGGCATCCGCCTCGGCATTACGCGGGACTGGACTTCCAAGTGGTATGCCGCCACGAAGAATTTCCCTGCGCACCTGCATAACGATTACCTCGTGCGCCAGTTCTTGCGCAAGAAGCTCGTCGAAGCGTCGATCAGCCGCATCCAGATCGAGCGCGCCGCCCGCAAGGTGAACATTACGATTCACACTGCGCGTCCCGGCATCGTGATCGGCAAGAAGGGCGAGGACATCGAGAAGCTCCGCGCCCAGGTCGCGAAGATCGTGAAGATGCCGGTGGCCGACAAGCAGCCGGTGCCCGACGTTCGCATCAATATCTCTGAAATCCGCAAGCCTGAGCTGGATGCGCAGTTGGTTGCCGACGGCATCGCGCAGCAGCTCGAGCGTCGCGTGATGTTCCGCCGCGCCATGAAGCGAGCCGTGACCAACACCATGCGCATCGGCGCACTCGGCATCAAGGTGCGAGTGTCCGGTCGTCTGAACGGCGCTGAAATCGCCCGCACGGAAACGTACCGCGAAGGCCGCGTGCCGCTGCATACGTTCCGCGCCGAGATCGATTACGGCCTGGGCGAAGCGAAGACGACGTACGGAATCATCGGCGTGAAAGTCTGGATCTTCAAAGGTGAGGTCTTCACCACCGAGCAGATCTCGAGCGAATCGGCTGAAGTCCAGGCGGCTGCACCTGCGGAGGCCACAGCCTGAGGAAACGGCGCGGGGCCTGATGCTCGGAAGCGCTGCTTCCGGGCTGACCGAGTGCCCGACCGCCCATTGCCTACAGCCTGAGTGAAACGAAAATGTTGCAACCCAAACGAACCAAGTACCGCAAGCAGTTCAAGGGCAGGAACGCCGGCCTCGCGCAGAGCGGAAACTACGTTGCCTTCGGCGAATACGGCCTGAAAGCTACGGGGCGCTGCCGGATGACGGCGCGCGAACTCGAGGCTGCACGCCGTGCAATGACCCGTTACGTGAAGCGCGGCGGCCAGGTCTGGGTGCGAGTGTTTCCGGACGTGCCGATCAGCAAGAAGCCGCTCGAAGTGCGCATGGGCAGCGGCAAGGGCAATGTGGAGTTCTACATCGCCAAGATCAAACCCGGCAAGGTGCTGTTCGAAATGGAAGGCGTCACGGAAGCGATTGCCCGTGAAGCGTTCCGTCTCGCAGCGTCCAAGTTGTCGGTGGAAACACAGTTTGTAGCGCGGCAAGTGCGTTGAGGTCTGAGATCCGATGAGCGCTAAAGAATTGCGAGAGAAGTCGCCTGCAGACCTGCAGAAGGAATTGCTCGGCCTGCGCCGTGAACAGTTCAATCTGCGGATGGCGCGTGCGACTGGCCAGACGGCCAAGCCCGACCAGTTCAGCAAGGTGCGACGAAACATCGCACGGCTGAAGACGGTCGTTGGCGAGCAGCGTCGTGCTGCTGCATTGTTGCCGGCTGCCGAGAAGGCGCCCGTCGCGGTGGAAGCCGCTCCGGTGAAAGCCAAGAAGAAGGCCACGGCGAAGAAAGCTGCGGGAAAAGGTAAATCAGCATGAGCGAGCAAGCGAAAGCGCCGGTCGACGCCGCCGAGAAAGCGGTCAAGACGCTGACCGGTAAAGTCATCAGCAACAAGATGCAGAAGACCATCACGGTGGCCATCGAGCGTTACGTGCCGCACCCCGAGTACGGCAAGTATCAGCGTCGTACCACCAAGGTGCTCGCGCATGACGAGAACAACGAGAGCAAGGAAGGCGACCTGGTTGCGATCGCGCAGTGCCGCCCTCTGTCGCGCCACAAGAGCTGGCGCCTGGTGAAGGTCGTTAGCCGCGGCGGACACGGAGAGACCACGCCATGATCCAGATGCGCACGTTGCTCAATGCCGCCGACAACAGCGGTGCCCGCAGCCTGATGTGCATCAAGGTGCTCGGTGGCTCGAAGCGTCGCTATGCGACGGTCGGCGATGTCATCAAAGTGAGCGTCCGGGATGCGATTCCGCGCGGCAAAGTGAAGAAGGGCGAAGTGTATGACGCCGTCGTCGTACGCACGCGCTTCGGTGTCCGTCGCTCCGACGGGTCGCTGATCCGTTTCGACGGCAATGCGGCCGTACTGCTGACGAACAAGCTTGAGCCCATCGGCACGCGTATCTTCGGACCAGTGACGCGCGAACTGCGTACGGCGCAGTTCATGAAGATCATTTCGCTGGCTCCGGAAGTACTCTGAAGGGCTCCCTGACCGGGATTTCAATATGAACAAGATTCGCAAAGGCGACGAGATCGTTGTGATTGCTGGCCGTGATAAAGGTCGGCGTGGCACGGTCGTGAAAGTGCTCGAGGGCCAGCTGCTCGTCGAGAACATCAATGTGGTGAAGCGTCACACGAAGCCGAATCCGCAGAAGAACGTGCAGGGCGGCATCGTCAGCAAGGAAATGGCGATCGACCTGTCCAACGTGATGCTGTGGAATCCGGCCGCCAAGAAGGGCGACCGTATCGGGCTGCGCACGCTTGCAGACGGCCGCAAGGTCCGTTTCTTCAAGTCCAACAAGGAAGTCGTGGACGCGTGAGCGGTCGGAAGTAACCGTCCAGATTGCGAAAAGCGAAGCACCGATAGCGAAGTATTTGTATGGCCAGACTCAAAAAGTTTTACAGCGAAAAAGTCGTTCCCGAGCTCAAGCAGCGCCTGGAACTGAAGAACGTCATGGAAGTGCCGCGGATCACCAAGATCACGGTCAACATGGGCGTGGGCGAAGCTGTCGCCGACAAGAAGATCATGGACAACGCGGTGGGCGACCTCACCAAGATCACCGGCCAGAAGCCGCTGGTCACGCGTGCCCGCAAGTCCATCGCGACATTCAAAGTGCGCGATGGCCAGGCGATCGGCGCGAAGGTCACGCTGCGCGGCGAGCGTATGTACGAGTTCCTGGATCGACTGGTGAACATTGCGATGCCGCGTATCCGCGACTTCCGCGGTGTCAGCGCGCGCTCCTTCGACGGCCAGGGTAACTACAACTTCGGCGTCAAAGAACAGATCATTTTTCCGGAGATCGCATACGACCAGATCGATGCGATCCGCGGCATGGACATCACGATCACGACGACGGCGAAGGACGACCAAGCGGGTCGTGCGCTGCTCGAAGCGTTCAGTTTTCCGTTCCGTAAGTAATTTCTAGTATCCGCTGACTTTTAAGATTCAGGGCGACAGGGCGAGGCTATGGCCAAGACATCGATGATTAATCGCGAGATCAAGCGCACCAAGCTGGTGAAACAGCATGCGGTCAAGCGCGCACGCCTGAAAGAAATTATCCGCAAGCCGTCGTCGAGTCCGGCCGAGCGCGAAGCTGCAACCAACAGTCTGCAGACATTGCCGCGCGATTCGAGCAAGAGCCGCCAGCGTAACCGCTGTGCGATTACCGGTCGGCCACGTGGCTTCTACCGCAAGTTCGGCCTGTGCCGTACGAAGCTGCGTGAAGCCATGATGCGTGGCGATATCCCGGGCCTCGGAAAGGCCAGCTGGTAGCAGCTGGAACCACTGGAGCACCAACTATGAGCATGACGGATCCGATCGCTGACTTCCTGACCCGCATTCGCAACGGCCAGAACTCGGGCAAAACCGAGATCAAGGCGCCGACGTCGAAGGTGAAGCTTGCGATTGCGCAAGTGCTGAAGGACGAAGGCTACATTGACAGTTTCTCCGCCGGTGAGCAGGAAGGAAAGCCGACCCTCGCCGTGCAGCTGAAGTATTTCCAGGGCCGCCCGGTCATCGACCGTCTCGAGCGCGTCAGCCGTCCGGGCCTGCGCGTGTATCGCGGCAAGGATGAGTTGCCGACCGTCCTCGGTGGACTGGGCGTGGCCATCGTATCGACTTCACAAGGCGTCATGACCGATCGCCAGGCGCGAGCCGCGGGTCATGGCGGCGAAGTCATCTGCATCGTCTCGTGATGCCTGACGTAGCAGCCGTAGTACAGGAATAGCAGACATGTCTCGAGTAGCGAAACAGCCGGTGCCGCTTCCCCAGGGAGTCACTGCAACCATCACCACCGACGAGGTGGTCGTGAAAGGTGCCAAGGGCTCTCTGAGCCTGCGCATCAACGGCCTGCAGGTGAAGGTCGTGCAGGAAGCGAACGAATTGAAAGTGCAGAAAGCGAACGATGGGAGCCAGGCCGACATGCTCGCAGGATCCACGCGCGCGCACCTTGCCAACATCGTCGAAGGTGTCAGCAAGGGTTACGAGCGCAAGCTCGAGCTGGTCGGAGTGGGTTATCGCGCGCAGGCACAGGGCAAGAACCTGAACCTGACGCTCGGCTTCTCGCACCCGGTGGTTTACGTGGCGCCGGACGGCATCACCATCGAAACGCCGACGCAGACCGAGATCCTGGTGAAGGGCATGGACGTGCAGAAGATCGGCCAGGTGTGCGCCGACATCCGCCACTTCCGTCCGCCTGAGCCGTACAAGGGCAAGGGCGTGCGTTATGCCGGCGAGAAGATCGAACTGAAGGAAGCGAAGAAGAAGTGATGTAGGCAGTGCCTGGGCATCGTGGCGCAGGGCGAGAGCCCCGCCGAGCGGTTTTCCCAGGCGCTATTCACCACACACTATTCACGGGTTTTACGGGTAACGTCAGATGATCAACAAGAATGTCCAGCGATTGCGGCGTGCGGTGCGGTCCCGCGCGAAGATCCACGAACTGAAAGTTCTGCGGCTCTCCGTGCATCGCACTTCACAGCACATCTACGCGCAGATTTTCGATCGCGATTCGAAAGTGCTGGCAGCCGCGTCGACGGTGCAGAAAGAAGTGCGCGAAGGCCTGAAGGGCACCGGCAATGCGACGGCGGCGGCCGCCGTGGGCAAGGCGATCGCCGAGAAGGCGAAAGCTGCGGGCATCACGCAGGTGGCATTCGATCGTTCAGGCTTCAAGTATCACGGCCGCGTCAAGGCACTTGCCGACGCTGCGCGTGAGAACGGGCTTGAGTTTTAAGGTTTCCGGGGTAAAGAACCATGGCGAGAGAGCAGCAGAGATCCAATTCCACCGACGAGCTCATCGAGAAGCTCGTGGCGGTCAATCGCGTCGCCAAGGTCGTGAAGGGTGGTCGCCAGTTCGGCTTCACCGCCCTGACCGTGGTCGGCGACGGTCGCGGCCGTGTCGGTCTGGGCTACGGTAAGGCGCGCGAAGTGCCCGTCGCCATCCAGAAGGCGATGCAGGCTGCGCGCAAGAATCTCGCGAACGTGTCCCTGCGCAACCAGACGCTGCACTACGCAACGATCGGTCGCCACGGCACAACGAAGGTTTACATGCAGCCCGCTGCAGACGGTACTGGCTTGATTGCCGGTGGTGGTATGCGCGCGGTGTTCGAATGCGCCGGCGTACGTAACGTGCTCGCGAAGAGCTACGGCTCGCGCAATCCGATCAACGTCGTGCGCGCCACGCTCAATGCGTTGACGGGCACTCAATCTCCAGAAGATATCGCTGCCAAGCGTGGCAAGCGTATCGAAGACATCGCGGGTTGACGGACATGACGAACTCTACTGAAAAGAGCATCAAGGTCACGCTGATCAAGAGCATCTACGGACATTCGAAGGCCCACCAGGCGACCGTGCGCGGCCTGGGTCTGCGACGTATCCGTGACACGGTGGCTGTTGCGGACACCCCGGAGATTCGCGGCATGCTGAGCGCTTCTCGCCATCTGCTGAAGGTCGAAGAGACCCGATGAAGTAAGTCTCGGGCAGGACCGGCGTTCAGGAAGAGTCGCGGTCGAGGTTCCCGGGGTTACGGATCTACGAATCAAGTTGAACGAGCAATCAGATATGCGTCTAAATAATCTCTCGCCTGCTCCCGGCAGCAAGAAAGTACGTCTGCGCGTAGGTCGCGGCGCATCTGCTGGCCAGGGCAAGACCTCGGGTCGCGGCGTCAAGGGACAGCGCGCCCGCAAAGGCGGCTATCACAAGGTCGGTTTCGAAGGCGGCCAGATGCCGCTGCAGCGCCGCCTGCCCAAGGTCGGCTTCCGTTCGAAGATCGCCCCCACGGTGGCTGAAGTGCGCCTGTCGGAACTGGCCAAGGTGACCGGCGACGTCGTGGACCTCGAATCGCTCAAGGCAGCGAACGTGATTCCGGCGAAGTCGCTGCGTGCGCGCATCGTTGCTTCCGGCAAGTTCGCCAAGGCAGTGACGATCAAGGGGATTCACGTGACCAAGGGCGCCCGCGCCGCGATCGAAGCGGCCGGCGGGAAGATCGAAGAAGCGGCTGCTGAAGCTGCGACCTGATCTTTCGTTAGTGACTCGTCAACCTGAAGGATTCCGTGGCCACTAAATCCGCCACCTCTGCTCAAGGGCTCTCGGCGTTCGGCGAAATGACACGTTTCGCCGAGCTGCGCCAGCGCCTGTTCTTCCTGCTGGGAGCGTTGATCGTCTACCGCATCGGCACGTTCATTCCCGTGCCTGGCATCGATCCGGTGGCGTTGTCGCGTTTCTTCCAGTCGCAGCAGGGCACCATCCTGAACATGGTCAACATGTTCTCGGGCGGCGCGATCGAGCGGCTGTCGATCTTCGCGTTGGGCGTCATGCCGTACATTTCCGCGTCCATCATCATCCAGATGATGGCGGTGGTGCTGCCGCAGCTCGCGTCCATCAAGAAGGAAGGCGAGTCGGGTCGACGCAAGCTGACGCAGTACACGCGCTACGGCACGGTATTGCTCGCTGCGGTTCAAGCCGTTTCGGCTGCCATTGCCTTGCAGAACCAGGGCGTCGTGGTAGCGGCCGGTCCGCAGTTCGTGTTCGTCGCCGCGGTCACGCTGATTGCCGGCACCATGTTCCTGATGTGGCTGGGTGAGCAGATCACCGAGCGCGGCCTGGGCAACGGCATTTCGATGATCATTCTCGCGGGCATCGTCGCCGGGCTGCCGAAAGCGGTTGCCGGTACGCTCGAGTTGGTGAGGACGGGCGAACTCAACGCCGCCGTGGCGTTGCTGCTGTTTGCGATGGTGATCGGTGTAACCCTGTTCGTCGTGTTCGTCGAACGCGGCCAGCGTCGCATCCAGGTGAACTACGCCAAGCGTCAGCAGGGCAGAAAGATGTACGCCGGCCAGAGCACGCACCTGCCGTTCAAGCTGAACATGTCGGGCGTGATCCCGCCGATCTTCGCATCCAGCCTGCTGCTGTTTCCTGCGACCATCGCGAGTTGGTCGGGTACTGCCGATGGTTGGCAGTGGCTGCAGAGCGTGGCGGCGGGCCTGACTCCGGGGCAGCCGGCTCACATGCTGCTGTACGGCGGCCTGATCATTTTCTTCTGCTTCTTCTACACGGCGCTGGTGTTCAACTCGCGCGAGACCGCCGACAACCTGAAGAAGTCGGGCGCATTCATTCCGGGTATCCGCCCTGGTCAGCAGACCGGCGAGTACATCGACAAGGTGTTGACGCGACTGACCGTCTGGGGCGCCCTCTACATCACGCTGGTCTGCCTGCTGCCAGAGATCCTGATTTCGCGTTTCAGCGTGCCGTTCCATTTTGGCGGCACATCGCTCCTGATCATGGTGGTCGTGATCATGGACTTCCAGGCGCAGGTGGCGGCGCATCTGATGTCGCACCAGTATGAAGGCCTGATGAAAAAGGCCAACCTGCGCGGCTACGGCCGCCCTGGTCAGACCTGACCGGATTGAGTGGAGAGGGTGTTATGAAGGTTCGTGCTTCCGTCAAGAAGATCTGTAAGAACTGCAAAGTCGTGCGCCGCCGCCGGGTGGTTTACGTCATCTGTGCCGACGCGCGCCACAAGCAGCGCCAGGGTTGAGTTGGTCCGTCCAGTGACGGGTCGCCTCAAGACATTGAGTAGTTGGGTTTTTTAAGTTAAAGTTCCGCGTTTTCCCGCGGGGAGAGTCTCGATATGGCGCGTATCGCCGGTGTCAACATCCCGATGAACAAGCATGTGTCCATCGGACTCACGCATATCTTCGGGGTTGGACGTACCCAGGCCCAGAAGGCCTGTGCAGCTGCTGGCGTCAAACCCAACACGCTCGTTAAGGACCTGACCGATGCGGAAGTCGCGGCACTGCGTTCGCAGTTGTCGAAGCTGACGCTCGAGGGCGACCTGCGCCGGGAAGTGTCGATGAACATCAAGCGGTTGATGGATCTCGGCTGCTACCGCGGTATCCGTCATCGTCGTGGACTGCCGCTGCGCGGTCAGCGTACCCGCACCAATGCGCGCACCCGTAAGGGTCCGCGTAAGGCTGCAATCAAGATGAATCAGCAGGCCGGCAAGACCTGATGCCCCTGTGACCGATCGCTGCCGGGCAGCGATCGGTGTCGAAAGATCGATGAGGCAGCGGGCTGGTCACCGTTCGCGAGTTACTGGTTCACTGCGTATTTAGGTAGAGAGAAATCATGGCTGAGCAGAAGCAACAGGGTCAGGGCGCAAAGTCGGCCCGCAAGAAGGTCAAGAAGCACGTTACCGACGCGGTGGCGCACGTGCATGCTTCCTTCAACAACACGATCGTGACCATCACGGATCGCCAGGGCAACACGCTGTCCTGGGCGACTTCCGGTGGCTGTGGCTTCCGCGGCTCGCGTAAGAGCACGCCGTTCGCTGCCCAGGTGGCCGCGGAAAAGGCGGGCAATGCAGCCCAGGAACACGGCGTGAAGACTGTCGAAGTTCGCGTCAAGGGTCCCGGCCCGGGTCGCGAATCGGCGGTGCGCGCACTGAACGGCTGCGGACTGAAGATCACCAACATTTCCGACGTCACGCCGATTCCGCACAACGGCTGCCGTCCTCCGAAGAAGCGCCGCGTCTGACGCGCGCTGACCGACTGCCGCACGAGATCGCGTTTCGAAGTTGCACCATTTCATCTGATCGGGACACGGCTGGTTCGCCAGCGGTGTTTTCGACGTTCCAGGGTTGAGGATTTTTCATGGCTCGTTATCTAGGTCCGAAGTGCAAGTTGTCGCGTCGCGAAGGGACCGACCTGTTCCTCAAGAGCGGCGTTCGTCCCCTGGAGCAGAAGTGCAAACTCGAAGTGCCGCCGGGCGGCATCAAGGGCGAGCGTCGCGGCCGCCTCTCGGATTACGGCCTGCAGCTGCGCGAGAAGCAGAAGCTGCGCCGCATGTACGGGGTACTTGAAAAGCAGTTCCGCAACTACTACATCAAGGCTTCGGGTCGTCCGGGCGCAACGGGTTCCATCCTGTTGCAGCTGCTGGAAGGCCGCCTCGACAACGTCGTGTATCGCATGGGCTTCGCTTCGACTCGCAACGAAGCTCGCCAGCTGGTCAGTCACAAGTCGATCAACGTCAACGGCGAAGGCGTCGGCATCCCCTCCTACCAGTGCAAGGCAGGCGATGTGATCACGGTGCGCGAGAAGGCGCAGAAGCAGTTGCGCATCGGCGCAGCGCTGCAGATCAAGGCCCAGGTGGGCTTCCCGCAGTGGGTCGAGGTCGACGAGAAGAAATTCTCGGGGACCCTCAAGCAGTTGCCGGACCGCGAAGATATTCTGCCTGATATCAACGAGAACCTCGTCGTCGAACTGTACTCGAAGTAACGACGTGACGGCCCGCCAGCGGGCCGTTTCGGACCGGTCGTTAGTCGAGTTCTTGTTTCAAGATTTCTGTCTGCACTCGCTGCCGAGTGCGCAAGCCGTTACGGCACACAAACAGGTGAAATGATATGCAGGCATCCGTTGGCGAATTTCTGAAGCCGCGCGTCGTCAAAGTCACGCCCACGACCACCAAGCATGCGAAGGTCGTGATCGAGCCGTTCGAACGTGGTTTCGGCCACACCCTGGGCAATGCACTGCGTCGCGTGCTGCTGTCCTCCATGCCCGGCTGCGCGATCACCGAAGCGGAGATCGACGGCGTGCTCCATGAATACACCAGCATCGAAGGCGTGCAGGAAGACGTGGTCGACATCCTGCTCAACCTGAAGCAGGTCGCGATCCGCCTCAACGCGCGCGAAGAGACGGAACTGCGCCTCCACAAGAAGGGCCCTGGCCCCGTGACCGCCGCCGACATCCAGCTCGACCACGACGTGGAAGTGCTGAACGGCGACCTGGTCATCGCCAACCTGACCAAGGCCGGCGAACTGAACATGACATTGAAGGTGGAACGCGGTCGTGGCTATCGCCCGGCGGTCCAGCGCGCGACGTTCGAAGAGTCCAGCGGCCCCATCGGCCGTCTGCAGCTCGATGCGTCGTTCAGCCCGATCCGTCGCGTGACCTACACGGTCGAGAGCGCGCGCGTCGAGCAGCGTACCAACCTCGACAAGCTCATCCTGGACATCGAGACCAACGGCACGATCGACGCTGAAGAAGCCATCCGTCGCGCGGGTTCGATCCTCAAGGACCAGCTGTCGGTATTCGTCGATCTGCAGGGCCAGGACGAAGGTGCATCGAAGGCTGCCGAACAGCAGTTCGATCCCATCCTGCTGCGTCCAGTGGACGAGCTCGAGCTCACGGTGCGCAGTGCGAACTGCCTCAAGGCCGAGAACATTCACTACATCGGCGACCTGGTACAGCGCACTGAAGTGGAATTGCTGCGTACACCGAACCTGGGCAAGAAGTCGCTCACCGAAATCAAGGAAGTGCTGGAAAGCCACGGTCTGTCGCTCGGCATGCGCCTCGACAACTGGCCACCGGTCAGCCTGAAGCGCGACGACGAGCGCGACGTCATCTGAGGAAGGCATCGGTACTTCGGGTGCGCGGCTGATCGGGAGATTGGCCGCGCGCTTGTGAGCCGCACAGCCCGCGAACATAGAGTCTAACAATCATGCGTCATCAACTTTCCGGCCGGCAGCTCAGCCGCAACGCTCCGCATCGCTCCGCGATGTTCCGCAACATGGCGACCTCGCTGTTGCGTCACGAGACCATCCGCACCACCCTGCCTAAGGCCAAGGAGCTGCGACGCGTCGTCGAGCCGTTGATCACGCTGGGCAAGGTCGACACCGACTCGAATCGTCGTCGTGCGTTCGCGCAGCTGCGCGATGCCGACGTGGTGGTGAAGCTGTTCGAGAGTCTTTCGCCGCGCTTCATGACTCGTCCGGGTGGTTACACCCGCATCCTGCGCATGGACCCACGTCCAGGCGATGCAGCGCCGATGGCGCTGGTGCAGCTTCTGGATCAGCCGGAAGCGGTTGTGGAAGCCGAGGAAGCGGGCGATGACGCGGCTGTGAGGGCGCCGAAGAAGAAAGCAGCTGCCCGCAAGACTTCGCCACGCAAGCGTGCGGTGAAGACGGATGAACAGCGTGCTGAGAAGAAGGCGAAGAACGAAGCCAAGGCCGCGAGCGACGTGAAGAAAGCCGAGGTCAAGGCGACTGCCAAGGCCAGCAAGAAGACCGCGCCGAAGAAGAAGGCGTCGGCAAAGAAGAAGTCCGGCAAGTAAAACGTTTGCCGGGAGTCTCCCGTCCGGGAGACTCCCGCGCCGATCACTTCGGCGCTTCCAATCCCTTCGTATAAAGCACTTCGCCGTCGGGCTTGACCACGACAGCGTCGATGTCTTCCATGCTGTTGTAGATCTCGATCGCGCGTTGCGCTCCCAGCACGAACGCCGTCTTCGATAAGCCATCCGTCATGGTCGCCGTGGGTCCGATGATGGTGGCGCTGCGTACCTTACGCGCCGAGTCGCCGGTCTTCGGATCGATGATGTGGTGATAGCGAATGCCCTTCTCATCGAAGTACCTTTCATAGTCTCCCGACGTCGAAAGCGCGGCATCCTCCAGTGGGATACGCGCAATGACTTCGTTCTTGCGATCCGGATGGCGGATACCGATCACCCAGGGTTGTCCGAAGCGATCGCCGATGATGCGGCTGTCGCCGCCGGCCGTGACGAGTGCATGAGCGACACCGCGCGACCGTAACAATGCAATCGAGCGATCCACTGCGTGCCCCTTGCCGATGCCTCCCAGGTCGATGCGAACTCCCGGCCGTGAGAAATGCACGGTGCGCTGTTTTGCATCGAGCAGTACATGTCGGTAGTCGATACCCGGCAGCGCCGCGGCGATCTGTTTATCGTCGGGCCGCACGTTGTGCCTGAAGTCGTACAGATAGCCGACGCTTGCGTAGGTGATGTCGAAGGCGCCGTCCGTGAGCCGTGAGAACTTCAGCGACGTCGATAACAGGTCGAATAGTTCCGGGGTGATGACGACGGCCTCGCGGGCGGCGCGATCGTTCACCATCGAGACTTCGCTGTCCTTGCGGTAAGTGCTCATCGAAGCGTCGATGCGCCGCATTTCCGTCAACACGGCATCGATGAGTTCATTGCCGGCGGCGGAGCTGTCTGCCCACAGTTCGACGGTGATACGCGTCCCCATGATGCCGTCGGTGACGCGTTCGACCCATTCGGCGTGCACGGGTGGGACAAAGGCCAGCAGGGTGATCAGGAGCAGGGACGCGTTACGCATACGCGCATGTTACCCGGCTTCCTCCCCCGGGCCACCGGGGGAGGAAGGTAGGATCAGAACTTGAAGCGCGCCGTCACGCCATACGTACGAGGTGCTCCCAGAAACGCATCGACGGTGCCGCCCTGGAGAGTGCCGTCGAACCCCACCTGGTAGTAGTCCTCGTCAGTCAGGTTCTGCGACCACAGCTCGAGCGTCCAGGCCTCGTCGTCGCGGCCGATGCTGACCCGGGCATTCACCACCGTCAGCGCGTCCTGCAGCTTCTGCGGAGCGAGGTTCGAACCGGTGTTGTACTCGGACGTGTACTTGGCGCCGACGTTCGCCCTGAACAGCATGCTTGCGGCGAATGGCTGTTCGAAGGTCGCCGACAGGCTGCTCGACCACTTAGGTGCGAATGACAGCGTGTCGTCCTTGCGCTGGGCACTGAACGTCGCAAGCGTGGCCGGCGTGCCGAAATCCTTGATCTCGGTTTCCGCATAGGTGGCGCCGCCCTGCAGGGTGAGCTGTCGCAGCGGGGTGTACCAGACGAAGTCGAGATCCACGCCCTGTGAGACCACCTGCGGCAGCGACGTCACGATGAACACCAGCCCGGTGAAGGTGTTGAGCTGGAAGTCGGTGTAATCCTGGTAGAACACCGCGGTGTTGAGCAGCAGGCTGTCGCTCAGCCATTGCGTCTTCAATCCCAGTTCGTAGGAATCCACCATCTCCTTGTTGAAGTGCGTGTCCGTGTCCGCCTGGATAGGGCCTGCCGGGTCCGCGGGACTGTTGGTGATGTTGTTGTTGGTGCGTTCGCGATCCAGGTTGAACCCGCTCGCTTTGTAGCCACGCGCAAACGATGCATAGCTCATCGCCTGTTCGTTGAAGCGGTAAGCGAGTTTTGCAGTACCGCTCCATTCGTTCTCGTCGATGGACTGCGAGGTGACCAGGTTGTTGAACACCGGATCGGCGTACGTTGCGCAGCCGATGCCATACACCGTTCCCAGGTTGGCCGGGCCAACCGTTCCGGCAACGATACCTAGGCGCGTGCGCAGCGCCTGGCAACCGACGCCGCCGTGCTGATTGAAGTACGCCGAGTCCAGGTCCTTCTGTTCGTCGGTGTAGCGCACGCCGAGAGTGAATTCGAGACTGTCGGTGAGCTTCAGCGTGTTGTTGGTGAACAGTGCATAGGTGTCGGACTTCTGTTCGTACCTGTCCTGCTGGCCGAGCCCGCCGACGAACGCGTTGTTACCCAGGCCGGTCAACGCACCGATGGTCGCCGGATTGCCGAGCAGGCGGCTGTAGTACTGCTGGAACTGCGTGCCGAAGATCAGGGCGTTGTTCGAGTCCAGGTCTTCACCGGCGTAGAACGCGCCGACCAGCCAGCTCAACCGGTCGGTATCGCCGGCCAGGCGGAATTCCTGGCTGCGCTGCCGGAAGCGGCTGCTGTTGTTGCCATCGGACTCGCGATAGAGGATGTCCACCGTGGTGAAGTCCGCATCCTGCGCGTTGATGCTCTCCCATTCGCGCCATGCGGTAATGGAAGTCAGCGTCGCGCCGCCCAGCGCATTCAGGTCCCAGTTCACTTCGATCGAGGCGCCGTAGTCTTCGATTTCCTGCGCACTGCTGCGATTGGCATAAGCCTTGCGCTCGAAGGGATCGGCGGGATTGGCGAACGAGCCGGGCACCGTGTTGTTGAGTGCACTGATGACCGCGGGAGATGTCGTAGTAACGGCCTGGGGCCCGACACAGCAGTTCTCGTCGCGCTTGGAGTAGTCGCCGATCAGGCGGATGTCGAGCGCATCGGAAGGCGTGAACAGCAGTTGGCCGCGGCCAGTGTAGAAATTACGATCGTAGTCGTCGTCGGCCGTGCGCGGGCCGGGGCCGCGCTCGATGTCGGTGAAGCCGTCACGCTCCCGGCCTGCAAAGTAGATCCGGCCTGCGAGACTGTCGGACAGCGGTCCGGTGAGCGATGCCGCGCCTTCCAATGTTCCGAAATTGCCTGCGGTGATCTCGGCATCCGCGCCGAA
>JBEVKB010000065.1:0-5885 GCA_040509875.1 Steroidobacteraceae bacterium
CAGAGACCCTCACCGACGCTACTACGTAGCGCCACCTCTCCCGGAGAACCCTCACCGGCGCGAAGCGCGCCACCTCTCCCGCAACCGGGAGAGGTAGAGACAAAGCCACCGCGTGAAGAAGCTCGTCTCCGCCTACAGCCGCCTTCCTCGCAACGGCCGCGGCACACTCTGGATGCTTGCGTCGGCCATCACGTTCACCGTGATGACCATGCTCATCAAGTATCTCGGCAACGATTATCCGGCCGCGCTGCAGACTTTCTATCGCCAGGCCGCCGGGCTGTTCGTATTGCTGCCCATCATCGCCCACGATCCGCAAGCGGCGTTTCGTACCACGCGCCCCTGGGTTCTGCTGTTTCGCGCGCTCGCCGGTACCGTTGCAATGATCCTGTCTTTCTACGCGTATCAAAACATGCCGCTGGCCGATGCCAATGCACTGTCATTCACGCGAACGCTGTGGCTCGTGCCGCTCGCAGCGTTCGTGTTGAAAGAACATGTCGGCCCGCGGCGTTTCTCGGCCACTGCCGTCGGCTTTCTCGGTGCCATATTGATGGTGCAGCCTGCGGCGGTCACCGGGAATTTCGGTTGGCCAGCCATCGCAGCGCTGGTTTCGGCATTGCTGGTTGCACTGACGGTCACGGGCATGAAGCTCATGACCCGCGATCACACGACGCTGACGCTCATGGCCTGGTCGGCGGTGCTGGGGTTCATACTGTCTATTCCCGCCGCGGTGTTCGTATGGAAGACACCGACGCTCAACGATTTCTGGTTGCTCATAGCGATGGGCGTGCTGGGCACGGTGACGCAGGCTTGCTACATCAAAGGCATGGCGGAAGGCGACGCTGCAGTGATGGCGCCGGTGGATTACACGCGACTCGTGTTTGCCGTGGCGCTTGGCTATGCACTGTTTCGCGAAGTGCCCTCGACGATGACCATGGCGGGGGCCGCTATCATCATCGGTTCCACGCTCTACATCACGCTTCGTGAGAACCGGCTCGGCGTACCTAAGAATCCGCCCGCGCGCGTCGAATAGTCAGCGAGCCGCATCGTCTCGCAACCCCATGCGCCGAGGACACCGGTTCGCAGCACGGTGCCCTCGGCGATGGTGCCGCTCTCGCAAAAGCAGGTCCGGCATCGGAGCGTCTCAACTACGCTGCCGAATGGCATCGCGCTGGACTACACGCACATCGGCATTCGCTCGATGCAACGAACTCAGCGCACTGTCGCCGACGTTCGCCACGGCCCGATCCAGCACCTCGGCGTGGCAGGCGCGTGCATCGGCGATTTTGCTCAGTGCCTTGCCTTCATACTGACGGCACACTCGCGCCGCGGCGCGCTTGAGCTGCGCATACAGTTCGGCCGTATCGGTCTGCTCGTTGTAACGCACGGTGACCTTGGCTACTTCGCTCGCGGCGTGTGCGCTGCCTGCAAAAATGGCGATGGCGGCGGCGCCCGCGACCATCCATGATGTGCGAGCGGCGGTATTGCTGATGTGGTTCATGTCTGTGCTCCGGTCCATGTTCGGGTCATTCGATACTTTTAATGGCGCGCCCGGTGATTGAGATACGGCAGCCGCCGAAAAGGTTGCGGACCGGATAAGAAGTGCGCACGGGACGCTACATGCGGCGAAACGAGTCAACGGCGCGACCGGCCGGTGAGACCTGTTACGGCAAACGAATATGCTCGATAGTCCTACTCACGATATCCCGCAAGCGCGCATGAACGCGGTTCCGCCGAAACGAAATCGCGATCTGGTGTTCTGGTCGCTGCACATACTGGGATGGAGCGCATACGCCATTTCCCACTATCTCGGCGCGCTGCTGTATTCCAAGCCCGCCGATTACATCAAGGTGATCTTCGTTGCCGCGCTCGCGGGCAGCATCGTCAGTGCGCCGTTGCGCTATGTTTGCCGACGCTTGTGGAAATGCCACCCGGCAGTGCTCATCGCGGGTGCGATCACCGCGGCTTACATCACGGCACTGGCGTGGCGCGTGCTCGTGAATCGCGCTTATTCGGTATTCATGCCCGAAGAATTCTATGTCGCGCATTTCACGGACTACTTCGGCGGGGCGATCAGCGGCACTTACCTGATGGCATGCTGGGTGGGCCTGTATTTCAGCGCGCGTTACTACGAGTCGACGCAGCAACAGCGGGAAGCAAGCCTGCGCGCCTCGGCCCTTGCACAGCAGGCGCAGCTCAAGATGCTGCGCTACCAGCTCAATCCGCACTTCCTGTTCAATACGCTCAACGCCATTTCCACGCTCATCCTCGACAATCGCAATGCCGTGGCGAACTCCGCGGTCACTGGCCTGTCGGAGTTCCTGCGCTACACGCTGGATCAGGATCCGATGAAGAAAGTCACCGTGGCCCAGGAGATCGAGGCTCTCAACCTGTACCTGGGTATCGAGACCATGCGTTTCGGTCCGCGGCTCACCATAGAATTCGCCGTCGACGACTCGGCGCAGGATGCGCTCATGCCCAGCCTGCTGCTGCAGCCACTGATCGAGAACGCAATCAAATATGCCGTCGCCCCGCGAGAGGAAGGCGGACGCGTCGCGATCACCGGGCGCGTATATGGCGGCATGCTGCATCTGAGCGTGACGGATGACGGGCCCGGCATGATCGATTCGACGCGCCTCACCAACGGGCTGGGCGTCGGCATCCGCAATACCCGCGAGCGTCTCGATGTACTGTATGGCGATCGCAGTCGCGTCGAAGTCGTCAATGCCGACCCCGGCCTGCGCGTCGCGTTGTTCTTTCCAGCGGAGCGCAACTGAAAATGGCAGCGAGCCCATCCCGCCTTCGAACCATCATCGTGGACGATGAGGCCCTGGCGCGTCGTGGCATCGAGATCCGTCTGCAAGCCCATCCGGACATAGACATCGTCGCGCAATGCGTGAACGGTCGCGAGGCACTGGAAGCCATCGCGCGTGAGCAGCCGGACCTGCTGTTCCTCGACATCCAGATGCCCGGCCTGTCGGGACTCGACGTGCTCGAACGACTGCCCCACGAATCGTTGCCCATGATCGTGTTCGTCACGGCCTTCGATCGCTATGCCCTGGATGCTTTCGATGCCCAGGCGCTCGACTACCTGTTGAAGCCGATCAATGACGCGCGCTTCAACCAAACGCTGGATCGAATTCGAGCCCGATCGCAGGAACGCCAGGCACTGGCGCAGAGCGAACAGCTCATGAAATTGCTGGCGGCGACGAAAGGAGCCGGCGCGATCGATGCCGGCTCGCTCCAGCCGCATATGGACGGCAGCGGTGCGCCCGCTTATGCGGACATCCTGCCTATTCGCGATCAAGCCGACACAGTACGCGTCGAGGTTGCGACCATCGACTGGATCGATGCAGCCGGCGATTACATGTGCGTGCATGCGGAGGGACGGACTTACGTGCTACGCGAGACCATGAAGTCGCTGGAGACCATCCTCGATCCGAAAATATTTTCGCGAGTGCATCGTTCCACCATTGTGAACGTGCAGCGCGTGCGGCGGCTGCGTCCGCACACCAACGGCGAGTACTTCCTTACGCTTACGGACGGCCAGGAAATCAAACTCAGCCGTTCTTATCGCGACCGGCTCGACCAGCTCCTGCAGCGCCGTTCGCCATGACCGCCGCCTGCCTGCGCACCAGCAACGGATGGCTGAACACCACGATCATGATGATGGCGACGCCGAGATAGAAACCGGGTTCCAGTTCGCGCTGCTCGCCGAGCAGGATGATGGCGAGCACGATGGCGTAGACCGGCTCCATGTTGATGGCGAGCACGCTCGTGAATGCGCTGAGGTGGCGCAGGGCCACCAACGACAGCACGAATGGAAACAGCGTGCAGCCTATCGCGAGCACCAGCAGCAGCACGAAGTCGTGCGTGTCCGGCAGCACGAACAGCGGTCCGAATCCCGCGATCAGCGGACTCGCGATGGTGAGGAACAGCGCACCCGCGGCCATTTCGATACCGGTGACGCTGAGTGCTTCGCCATGTTCGATGTAGCGCTTGTTGAGCGAGTTGAAGACGGCAACGAAGAATGAAGACAAAGCGCCGATCGCAATGCCCAGTCGCATTTCGCCCGGTGTGCCGCCCACGACCAGGGCCACGCCGGGAATAATGGCCAGCGCGAACAACAGTTCACGGGCATCGAAGCGCCGCCTCACCAGGAAGGGTTCCACGAACGTGATGAACACCGGCGTCAGCGCCATGCAGGTGGCGGCGACGGAGGCATTCGAGAGTTTGATCGAGCCGTAGAACGTCAGCCAGTGCGCGGCGACGACGACGCCGATGCCGGCGTAGATGGCGACCAAGCGCCACGACAGGCGGGAGATACCGATCCAGACCTTTGGCACGAACAGCAAGGCAGCGGTGACGAGGGTCATGCGCCACCACACGAGCGACAGTGGCGGCAAGGTGATCAGCTTGCCGAGAATGGCGGTGAAGCCCCAGAGAACGACGCAGAAGTGGATTTGGAACCAGGCGCGAGTGTGAGGAACCATCAGCCTTCCTCCCCCGGTCGCCGGAGGACCGAGGTGAGGGCGTCCGAAAGTAGCGCAGCGTTGGGGGCGCGGAGCGCCCCCTCCTTAATCCTCCCCCGGCGACCGGGGGAGGAGATAGGAACGGAGCCGCTCAGTATGCCTTCGCCCACACCACCCGCTTCGCACTCGGCTTCCCCGTGAACGGACAGATCCCCGGCTCGCCGGGTTCGAGCGGAATGCATCGCACCGTCACCGACAGCTCTTCGCGGATGCGCTGCTCCAGGTCCACATCGCCGGAAAAGTGCGTCATCGCGAAGCCGCCATGAATGGGCGTCGGCTGATTCTCCGCTACCTGCGGCGAAGTGAAGTACGCATAGAATGCATCGCGCGTATCGATCTGCCTGGTGTGCTCACGACGGAAAGCGCGGGCACGACTCAACAGTCCATCCTGGATGTTCTGCAACGTCGCCGCGATGGTCGCGACGAATTCAGTACGCGCCACGCTCTGCTTATCTTTCGGCGCCTTGTCGCGACGACCGACGAACAGCGCATCTTTCTCCATGTCGCGCGGGCCGATCTCCAGGCGGATGGGCACACCCTTCTTGATCCAGTGCCATACCTTCTCACCGCCGCGCTCGTCGCGCTCGTCGACTAGTACACCGACAGCGCGATCGGCAAACTTCTGCGCACGCAGCTCCTGCGCCACTGACCTGCAGTACTCGATGACGCGGGGCTTTTCCTCGTCGTTGCGGAAGATCGGAATGATCACGACCTGCACCGCTGCGAGTTTCGGCGGCAGCACCAGGCCGTCGTCATCCGAGTGCGTCATGATCAGTCCGCCGACCAAACGCGTCGACACGCCCCAGCTGGTAGTCCACGCGTGCTGGCGCGTACCGTTCTGATCCAGAAATTCGATGCCGCTGGCCCTGGCGAAGTTCTGGCCGAGGAAATGGCTGGTGCCGGCCTGCAGCGCCTTGCAGTCCTGCATCATCGCTTCGATACAGAAGGTCTGTTCGGCGCCGGGGAAACGCTCGCCCGCCGTCTTCTCGCCCTTGATCACGGGCACCGCCATCCAGCCTTCGACGAAATCGGCATATACGTCGAGCATGCGCATGGTCTCCTCTACGGCTTCCTCGCGCGTTGCATGGGCAGTGTGTCCTTCCTGCCAGAGGAATTCGGCGGTGCGCAGGAACAGGCGCGTGCGCATTTCCCAACGGACCACGTTCGCCCACTGGTTGATGAGCAGCGGCAGGTCGCGATAGCTCTGCACCCAGCGCGAAAAAGCATCGCCGATGATGGTCTCGGAGGTAGGACGCACCACCAGCGGCTCTTCCAGCTCACCCGCTGGAACCAGCTTGCCGTCCGGACCCGCTTCCAGCCGATGGTGCGTGACCACCGCGCATTCCTTGGCGAAGC
>JBEVKB010000066.1:0-32769 GCA_040509875.1 Steroidobacteraceae bacterium
CGCGAGATGCGGTCTTCGAGCGCCTCATCAGTGCTTTCGGGTTTCAGGTTCGCCGCCATGTTCCCACCTCGCATTCTGCCCGCCGGCGATTCTGGTTTACTCCAACCTCACTGTCCAATAGCAGGCCCGACAGATGTCATAGCCAAAGGATGTGACTTCCATGGATTTCGCGCAGCTCAAACGTTTCATCGCCGTGGTCGAGGGCGGCAGCCTCGGCAAAGCGGCCGAGAATCTCAACCTGTCGCAGCCCGGTTTGAGCAAGAGCATCCACCAGCTCGAAGCGCATTTCGGGGAGCCACTGCTCTACCGTGGCACGAAAGGCGTGACGACCACGGAACTCGGTAACGCCGTGTACCGCCGCGCGAAACGTGTCCTGGCGGAATGGCACCAGTTGGAAAACGAGCGTGCGGCCATCTCCGGCGGCTTCACCGGTCACGTCACGGTTGGAGTGGCTCGCGGTACGGGTTTTCTGGGCAGGGTGATTCCTGCGGCCAACGCGAAGTTGTCCCAAAGCCGCTATTCGGTGCGGCTCAACGTGGTGAGCGGAGTGGCCGAGGAGTTGGTGCCAGCACTGCAGCTCGGAGAGCTGGATTTCGCTATCGCCCCGCTGGATGCCATCGTAGGCAAGCCCGACCTCGTGGGCGAGACGCTGTTCTATGACCGTTGCGGCCTGTTCGTCGATGCGAACCATCCGCTCGCCCGCGTGGGCGCAGTGAGTATCGAGCAGCTCACGAAATACAGTTGGCTCTATTCCGTGGACGTCCTTTCTTATTACAACGCGCTCTGTGTTCTTGCGCACAGCCGTGGCGTAGAACCCCGCGCGACGACCATCACCAGCAATTCGGTGATCTACCTGAACGCCGCAACCATTGGCAGCGAATTCATCGGCATTCTTTCCATGGACTCGGTGGAGGATCAGGTGATTGCCGGAAAGCTGTTGGAAGTGGTGTTGAAGCCGTCACAGCGCGCGCAGGTGGCGACTGCGGCGGTCGAGCGGCCGATGGGCTTTTTGATGCGTGCGGATGCGCAGCTTTCCGCGCTCGCCCGCGTGCTGCAGAAGGAAATCTACGATCTCTGTCCGGCGCTCGGGTATCCGTTGCTGCCTCGACGCAAAGCTTCACGCCGTGCCAAGGAGTGACGCAAAGAGATAGCTATCCGCTATGGGTCGTTAAGCAAGGGCTAATAGACGGAATGCGTGCATGCCCCTGAGAATGCCAGCCGTCAAAGGCAGCACCACGCATGTGGACGGAAGGGGCACGTGTCGACCAACTGGATTTATCAAGGTCGTTGCTGGAAGTTCGGCGACAACATTCCCACCGATGCTCTTACGCCAACGCACGTCATGTTCAAGTCGCCGAAAGAAATGGCGGCCTTCGTCCTCGAAACCCTGAATCCCGAATTCCCCAAGAAGGTCCGGCCGGGCGACATCCTGGTCGCGGGCCGCAATTTCGGTTGCTCCTCGGGCCGCGCTCTCGCCACCAAGGCGCTCAAGGCCACGGGCATCGGCGCTGTTGTCGCAGAGCAGTTCTCCCGCACGTTCTTTCGCAATTGTCTGGAGATCGGTTTGCCGCTGGTGGAGGCGACCGGCGTGCACGCACTGGTCAACGATGGCGATGAAGTTCGCGTGGATATCGAGGCAGCGACGCTCGAGAACCTCACCACCGGCAAGCGTCTTCAAGGCGCGCCGCCGTCGCAGTTCCTGCTAGGGATGCTCGAAGCGGGTGGACTCATTCCGCTGCTGAACTCAGGAAAGTTTCCTGGCGCGACGACACGGTGAACGGCCCATGCTGAAGTTGAATCCCGAACGCAAGCAGGAATTTCTCGAGCTGATGGCGCGGCGAGGCTGGGACGTGCTGCTGTTCTACGGCGACACGTGGCGCAAGGATCATTTCCGTTGCCTGGTCAGCGTATGTTTTTCCGGTCCGCAAGCGCTCGCCTCTTTGACCAAAGACGGCGAAGTGCGCGCCGTCGTGACCCATCCCTGGGACGTCGAGCCGGTGAAGGCGGGGACTGGTGGTTCGGTGATTTATGTGCCCCGGCTCGTCGAGGGGCTGAAGCAGCTGTTGCACGACGCCGGTAAGGCGGTTGTCGCTATCAATGGCCTCGAACAGATGGAAGCGCGCTTCGCGCGTGCCGTAAAAGAAATCTGCGGAGCGGCTCCGGCATCGGCGACCGCGGATGTCGAGGAAATCCGCCGAGTCAAAACCCAGGAAGAGATCGAGTGGATCGTCAAGGCCGCGCAGCTCGCCGATCGCGGTTATGCACATTTCGTGAGCGCGGCCCGTGCGGGGATGACGGAATACGAACTGGTCGCGGAGGTGGAGGGCTACGTCAAGGCGCACGGCGCCGAGGACAATTTCATGCTGGTGGCTTCGGGAGGCACGGAAGTGACGGCGATGAAACCGCCCACCGCTCGCAAGCTGCGCACCGGCGACTCGGTGATCACCGAACTCACACCGCAGATCAATGGTTACTACGCGCAGATCTGTCGCACGCTCGTCATCGGGCCGCCTTCCGAGAAGCAACTCGAGTCCTACGCCATCTTCGCGGAGGCGCAGCAAGCCGCCCAAGACCTGCTGCGTCCCGGAGTAGATATCTCGGATGTGGCCCGCGTGCAGAACGATGTCTTCCGCAAACATGGTTACGGGGAATACACGGGATCGCAGTACACGCGCGTGCGCGGCCACAACCTGGGACTCTATCCGGATGAGTTGCCGCATGTTCTCGAGAGCAGCCACTACACGTGCAAGAAGGACATGGTGATCATCTGCCACCCCAACACCTACCTGCCGCTGTCGGGGTACATGGTGTTCGGCGATACCTTGCTGGTGACCGAAACGGGCTGCGTGTCGCTGAGCCGAACCGAAAAGAGGCTATTTCAGGCATGAAGAGAGGACTGGTCAGTTGGGAACACAGCGAGCTGCCACCCGAGGAACTCGCGAAGCGACTCGCCGTCGTGCACGCAATCGCGCGCAACGAGACCGTCGATGCGGTCGTGGTGTACTCGGATGTCTGGCGCTCGAACGACGCACGCTACCTGTCGAACTACATGCCGTACTGGAACCGGGCATTCGTGGTCGTGCCACTCGATGAGAAGCCCATTCTGCTGTGCGCGTTGTCTCCCCGTGTCTATCCGTGGATCAAGACGGTGACAGTGCACGAGACCATCATCGCAAGCCCGAGTCCACCGGCCACGCTGTTCAAGCTCTGCGCCGAGCGCGGCTGGATGCGGGTGGGAGTGGTTGATCTCGACGGCCTGCCCACGGATCTGCATGCCGAATTGACCTCCGGCAAGGTTCAACTCGTCGATATCCCTCGCAGTGAACTTCGCCCGATGCCCACGGCAGTCGAGGTGCAGATGCATGCACGTGCCGCCCGCATGGCGCGTGAGGTGCTTGAGCAGGAGCTCAAGGCCGCAGCGGGGCAGACCGACCACATGCTCACCGGACAACTCGAACTTCTGTTGCGTCGTGCCGGCGCCGAGGACGTAGTTATTCTCGTTTCCGACGGCCAAGGACCGCCGATTCCGGCGGAGGGGCGCCCGGTCGGACCGCACACCTCGGTCGTGGTCGCGAACGAATACAACGGGCACTGGGCAAAGGTCACCCGCAACCTCGCGGGTGTGAAATCGAGCCTCACTTCGCTCGACGGCGCGACGGCCCTGCGAGAGATTCTTTCGGGACCTTACTCGTGGGCCGACACAACCGATGACATAGGACCTCCCGCCATCGTCTCTCTCCAACTGCAGATCCCCGCGGACGATCGACAGTTCTACTACGGCGATACCTGCCTGCAAAGTACGGAAGGACTGCGCGTTTTATGAACCGTTCCATGAACATGGTGGAGAAAATCCTGGCCCGCAAGAGCGGCCAGAAGAGCGTGACGCCGGGCGATGTCGTACTCACCGACATCGACCTGATGTTGATGCACGATCTGAGCGCCAACTTCGTCATGAAGGTGTTCGAAAACGAGATGGAAGGCGCGACCATCGCCGATCCCTCCAAGCTCGTCTTCGCCTTCGATCACAACTTCGCGCCGGCCACGCGTGACGCAGCCGAAGCGCTCGCGGCTGTGCGCAGGTTCGCGGCAAAACACAAGGTGAAGAATCTATTCGACAGCGGTTGCGGCAGCATCCATCACGTCGTCATGGAGGCGGGCCTGGTCACGCCCGGCATGATCGTCGTCGGTTGCGACTCGCACACGCCCATCTACGGGGCGCTCGGCGCCTTAGGCACCGGCATTGGCAACAACTCGATGGCCTCGCTCGGCTTCACGCAAAACAAGGGATGGTTCAAGGTTCCCGAAACTATCAAGATCCACTTCCACGGCACTGCGATGAAGGCGGTTCAGCCGCGCGACATCTCGCAGTTCCTGGTAGGCAAGCTCGGGGAGGACGGAGCTATCTACAAGGCGCTGGAGTACGCCGGTCCGTACATCGAGTCGCTCGACGTCAATGACCGCGCCCTGTTCCCGCTGCAGGCGATCGACGTGGGCGGCAAGTGCGGCTTCGTCAATCCCGATGAGAAGACGTGGCGCCATGTTCAGCAGTTGCTCGGATCGAGGCCGGGCGTGCCGCCATTCGAACTCTTCTCCAACGATGCCGACTGTCGCTACGCGGATATAGTCGATATCGATGTCAGCCGCATCGAGCCACAGGTGGCGTGTCCGCCGACTGTCGGCAATGTGCATCCCATCGATGCCGCGGTGGGAACTCCCATCAACGTCGCGGAGGCGGGCGGAAGCACTGGCGGAAGATTGAGTGACATCCGCACGCTTGCCCGATGTTTCGCCAGTCGGCGCGTTCACGCGGGTGTGCGTCTGCAGGTCGTACCGGCTTCGCGCGATATCTATCTTGCTGCACTCAAGGAAGGTCTGTTCGAGACGCTGCATATCGCGGGCGCGAACATTTTCCCGCCGAGCGCAGGCTCCAACCAAGCTTTCAACATGGGCGCACTGGCTGAAGACGAAGTAATGATCTCGACACAGGCCCGCAACTTCCCCGGCCGTAACGGCCATCCGAAGGCCCGTCACTTCCTGGCTTCCGCGCTCAGCGTGGCAGCCTCGGCGCTGACAGGCAAGATTACCGACCCGCGCACACTGGAGGAGCGATGAGCCAGACCATCGCGGAAAAGATTCTTGCGGCTAAAGCCGGCGTCGACCGCGTCACGCCGGGACAGATCGTCGACGCCTATCCGGACCTCGTGATGAGTCATACGGCAACGTGGCGCTCGGTGAGTGTGATGAAGAAGATCGGCGCGAAGCGACTCTACGATCCCGACCGCCTCGCCATCGTGCTCGATCACATCTCGCCGGCGAAAACCGAAAAGTACGCCGCCGACCAACAGACCTCGCGCAACTTCGCTCGCGAGTACGGCATCGAGAAGTTCTACGATGTCGATGCCGGGATCGCACACTTGGTGCTGATGGAGCACGGGCACGTCAAGCCCGGCGACCTGATCGTCGGTACCGACTCTCATTGCACGATCTACGGCGCGCTGGGAGCGTTGGGATCGGGGATCGGCTATACGGAAGTCGCTTCCGTGTGGGTGACCGGCAAGCTGTGGATGAAGGTGCCGACCACTATCAAACTGACCTTGAGCGGCCGCTTCGCCGGCGGTGTCAGCGCGAAGGACCTGATGTTGCATCTCATCGGTACACTCGGCGCCGATGGCTGCGGATATAAATCAGTGGAGTTCTATGGCAGCTCCATGCCTCAGATGAGCATTTCCGAGCGCATGACGATGGCCAATCTTGCGATGGAGATGGGCTCGAAGTGCGTCTTCATCCCTCCCGATGAGAAGACCAGCGAATGGCTGCTGCCGCGCCTCAAGGATCCAGCCGGCTATAAGCCGGTGCTCGCCGATAAAGATGCAGTCTACGAGCAAAGCATCGAAGTCGATCTCGCGAAGCTCACTCCCATGATTGCGTGTCCCCACCAGGTGGAAAACACCAAACCCGTCACCGAGGTGATGGGTACTCGCATCGACCAGGCATTTCTCGGCTCCTGCGCGAATGGAAAATACGAAGACCTCGTGGTCGCCGCCGACATCCTGACGGGACGCAAGATCGATCCTCGCGTGCGATTGATCGTCACGCCCGGATCGAAGGAGATCATGTTGGAGGCGATGCGCACCGGTGTTCTCGCCACCCTGATTGAAAGCGGCGCCTTGGTGACAAATCCAGGGTGCGGTGCTTGCGCGGGCGACGGCGGCACGATGGCCGACGGCGAAGTTTCGCTATCCACCGCGAACCGCAACTTCGTGGGTCGCATGGGCAGCAACAAGAGCAGCATCTACCTGTCGAGCCCGGCGACGGTCGCTGCATCCGCGCTCAAGGGCGCGATCGCCGATCCGCGGGAGTTCTATTAAGATGCAAGACACGATTTCCGGCCGCATTTATAAATTCGGCGACAACGTCAACTCGGACATCATCATCGCGGGTCGCTACCTGATCTACATCGATCCGGTGAAACTGGCCGAGCATGCATTCGAAATGCTCGGAGACGGCTTTCCCGCGAAGCTGCGCAGCTTCGATATTCTCGTGGCCGGTCGCAACTTCGGCTGTGGCAGCGCTCGTGAGCAGGCCTCCACCGCCATCCAGGGGCTCGGCATCAAGGCGGTCGTGGCGGCTTCCTTCGCGCGCACTTTTTATCGCAACGCTATCAATGACGGGTTGCCGATCTTCGAATGCCCGGCGGTGTACGATGCGGTATCGGAAGGCGATGAGATATCGATAGATCTCGCCGGGGGCCTGATCTCACACGCAGGTAATGACTATGAGTTTCCGCGAATTCCCGAGTCGGTCGCGAAAATCCTGGCACTCGGGGGCTTGGCGAATTATCTGAAATCGACTCTCGAGACGGACAGCGCACCTCGATAACGCTATGTACGACAAGTCAGATCCGCGCGCGACACTGGCGACGCCGAGCAGAGATATGCAATCAGGCACGACTGCAATGCCTGCGAGCTACGGCCGCTACTATCAGGACAACGCGGTCGATGACGATGCCAGCGGTCGCGGCTGGTACACCCGCAGCCAGAACCTGGTCGTCCACTGGATCGAAGCGAAACCGGGTGCGACCTTCTCGCGAACTGCGCAGGTGGATGAATACATGATCGTCGTGCCGGACGACGACACACCCTATGAAGTGACCGCCAACGCTGAGTCGTTGCGCGGCGAAGGCTTCCAGCTGCTCATTGTGCCGCCGGGAGACAGCCGGATCACTTTGCCCAGGGGCGGGCGCATCGTGCGACTTTTCTCGACGCAGTCGTCCGACCTGAATGCCAAGTGCGCCAACGCGGCGACCTATGCGCAGCCCGATCCTTCGCATCCTCCATTCAAGCCTTGGCCTGCGCCACCCTCGGGTTACAAGCTGCGAAAGTATGAGCTGCAGGGAGGAGAGAGGGCGCCGGGACAAATGGGACCGATGTGGCGCTGTACGACGCTGATGGTGAGTTTCCCTCCCACCAGCCGACGCGCCCGCGATGCGACGAAGCTGTCACCGCACAGCCATCATGACTTCGATCAATGCTCGCTGGTCTTCGCTGGAAACTATATGCACCACCTGCGCTGGCCCTGGAGTTCCAACAAGAGCGAGTGGCGAGCGGATGAGCATGTTGAGATCGGCGCGCCCTCGGCGACCATGATCCCGGCTCGAGTCATACACACATCGGAAGCTCAGGCGCCCGGGCCGGAAGGCAATCGGATGGCCGATGTCTTCGCGCCGCCGCGGTTGGATTTTTCCCTCAAGGAAGGCTGGGTGAAGAACGCCGATGAGTATCCGATGCCGGAGGCGTCGGACTGAAGAGTTTCGCTGAGAGCGCTGAGCAGAAACGTAGTGCTTGTACTCTTACCTTCCCCCCGGCGACCGTGGGAAGAGATAAGAAAGTCAGCCGCGCCCGACGAACGGCATCTTGGTTGGCAGCAGCGTCGTGAACAATATGTTCGCCTCGAGCGGCAGGTTTGCCATTTGCAGGACGGCCTGTGCGGCGAGCTTGGTATCGAGTTTGGGTATCGAACTGGCGTTGGCGGCAGAGGGCGGGGAGTCCGAGCCGATCTCGCTGTCGACCCTGCCCACATCGATCTGGCCGCAGGCGATGTCGAAGTCCCGTCCATCGAGCGCGATCGATTTTGTCATACCGGTCACCGCATGCTTGCTCGCCGTGTAGGCGATCGAATTGCGGCGCGGTACCTGTGCTGAGATCGAGCCGTTGTTGATGATCCGGCCGCCGCGTGGCGTCTGATTCTTCATCAGGCGCACAGCTTCCTGGATGCACAGGAACATGCCGGTGAGATTGGTGTCGATGACCGACCGCCACGTCTCGATGGACATTTCTTCGACAGGCACTTCCTGCCCGCTGATGCCGGCGTTGTTGAATAGCAGGTCGAGCCGTCCGTAAGTCTCGCGCGTGCGTGCGAACAGGTTGCGAACGGAATCCTGGCTCGTCACATCCGTCTGCACGGCAATGGCACGCGGAATGCGGGTCGTCGCGCTCGACTGGTCCAGACGTGCTTCGCCCGCTTCGGCAATTGCCTGCTCCAGGCGATCATATCGCCGGCCGGCGAACACGACGTTCCAGCCATCGGCAAACAGCGCCACGGCGGTGGCCTTGCCTATGCCGCTGCTGGCGCCGGTGACGATCGCAATTCTATCTACCGTGTTCATCGTTCGATTGTACGCGTCACGTTTCGCAAACGGCTACTTCGTAGTCGATTGGTTGCGCCAGCCTTCGTGGTAGGCCTCGCGAGCGTCGCGGGAATACGGTGTGGGCGACACCTTCACACGCACTTCGGTTTGTCGGTGACGTTCGACCGTCGGCTTCTTCGTGCCGCCATTCTCTTCGCCCCAGACCAGGTCGAGTTGATCGCCCACGTTGACGTCGGCATCGACGACGCCCAGCGACAGGCCGCAGCGCTCGTTGTGGCTGTACCCTGTGAACATGGAGAAACCCACGACCTTGCCGTCGCGCTTCACGGCGTCGAACGATGAGGACGCGTAGTTTGCGACGGGCAGGTCGAAATACTTGCAGGGAAGCTGCTCTCGCTGGTACAGCGAGCCGGCGATTTTTCCCAGGTCCTCGCCGTTCCACTCGAAGGTGACTTTCTTTCGCTGCGGCCGGCCGTCTTTCACCATCTTCTCGAGGCACTCGCGCCCGACGAAGTCGTGATCGAATTTCACGAACGGGCCATAACCGAGCTCGTACGGGGTGAGGTAGTAGTCTTCGATGTTCTTGGAGACAAAACTGCCGCCTATGGATGCAGTCCCCTCATAACCGCTCGCGGGAAGCCATTCCCGGTACTTCTTCATCTTCTCGCCCGTGTAGACCGCCGGCAGCGGCGAGGGGATCCATCCCGACTCCAATGTGTTGGATGCGTAGGTGCGAGATCCTACGACGACGAGTCCGGAGTCCTTGCCCGCTTCGATGATGGCCGAGCGTATCTCGTCGCGTTCTTCGTAGGGACCCCAGATTTCGAGGCCCGGCGCTCCTACCATGCCATGGCGCAGCGCGCGTACTTTGCGACCCTTGATGTCGATCTGATCGAAGGTGAAGAACTTCACGTCGGGCAGCGGCCCGCCGTTGAGTTTCGCCAGCACCTCGGCAGCCTTGGGTCCCTGAACCTGATACCGGTAGTGGCGACGCGTAACCGCTTTTCCGTACGGATGCGATGGCGAACGGTCGTCGCGGATGATATCGACGTTGAACGACCCGTGTTCGGCGTGGAACTGCAACCAGTTCACCGTAGGCGCGCGGCCGACGAACAACAGTTCGTCCTTATCGACAAAGAACAGGATGCCGTCGCCGATCACGTAGCCGTCGTAGCTCGTCGGCACCATCTGCTTGGCCTTGCCGGGCGCGAAGCCGTTGAAGCTGTTGATGGTCGTGTACGAGCAGAGCTTCAAGGCATCGGGTCCCTTGATGGTGATTTCAGCCATGTGGTGCGACTGGTCGAACAGCACGGCCGATTCTCGCCAGGCCTGTTGCTCAACTCGCCAGTTGTTGAATTCGGTCGGAACCACGGGATACACGTAGGCGCCGATCTGCGAATTGCGGAGCAACTCGACCGTGTCGCCGGACCGTTGCAGCAAGCTTTCGAGATTCTGCTGTGTCATGCCTGTAGTCCTTTGGGTTACCGATGTTCAGTTCGTGAGTTGGAAGGTCAATGGACCGCGCAATTCCAATTGACGCTGCGTTGGCGTCTACCGGCCATCATTCGCCGCCGCCGGGAGCGGGACAATCGAATGTTTGATATACGCCGTATTATCGGCTGTAATAGTTCGACATGGCCGACCTCGATCTGAACCTTCTGTATGTACTAGTGACGCTGGATGAACATCGCAGTGTCAGCGGGGCGGCGCAGAAGCTGCATCGAAGTCAGCCGGGCATCAGCGTTGCGCTCGGCAAGCTGCGCGAATTCTTCGACGATCCGCTGTTTGTACGCTCCGGCAACAGCATGCAACCGACCCCGCGCGCGGAGGCGCTGATTTCAGTCGCCCGTGCAGTGCTCGAGCGCGTCGGCACGGATATCGTGGCCGTTCCGTCATTCGACCCGGCAAGGAGCGATCGCGCGGTGACGATCGTGCTCTCGGACGTCGGAGAGATCGTGCTGCTGCCGAATCTCCTGAAGGCGCTGCGTGAGCGGATGCCCAACGCAATGGTCCGATCCGTTTCGCTGCCACCGAACGAGGTTGCACGCGAACTCGAAAGTGGCGAGGCGGATCTTGCGATGGGCTATTTTCCCGACCTCAAGAAACACAATTTCTACCAGCAGGCGGTCTATTCGGACACCTTCGCCAGTTTATTGCGCGCAGATCATCCGGTACGCGCGGAGAAGCTCAGCCTCAAGCAGTACCTGGCGCTCGAACATATCGTCGTCCATGCGGAAGGCCGCACTGAAGAGGTGATCGAGAGTTATCTTGCGCGAAAGAAGATCCGCAGGCGCGTGGTGCTCACCACGCCGCATTTTGCGAGCGCACCCATCATCGTCGCGCAGTCCGACCTGATCGTGACGGTTCCCGAGCCGTTGGCCCGGTACTTCGCCAGTTTTGCGGCGGGCGTTCGTGTCGTGCAGCTGCCTTTCGAGCCGCCGCGTATCGCCATCAAGCAGTTCTGGCATCGTAAATTCCATCACGACGATCGCAATCGGTGGTTGCGCTCGCTCGTGTACGAAGTGTTCCAGCCTGATCCACGTCGGCGAGCACCGTCCCGGCAGCGTTGAGTTTGCGAATCTAACCGCCGGCAGTTGCCCGCGAATTGCTCCTGCGAAGAAAGTCGGGACGATCGATTCGCTGGCAGCGTACGCCGAGGCCGCGACGAACCATGAGGCGTTTTCTCGATCGATTAAGGACTACCCGCAGACGCGAGCGCTACAGCCGACGCTCGGCCGCACCCACCAGCGGTTTACGCGTTTCCTCGCGACCGGTGCGTGAATCCCGGTCAGGGCCCTGAGGCCCGTCGCGTACAATCATCGTTTTCGATTCCCCGAGGGTGACTCCATGGTGACGCAACGTCGGATGGCGCATGAGAACGCGGACAGGGCTGTGCTGCCGGCGACTCTGCGATTCGAGGCCTCCGATTCGGCTGCGCCGTGACTGGCTTGATTACGACAGCGTCGATGAGTCTGGATCAGCTGATATCCCGGTTGGCGCTGGCATTCGGCATAGGCCTGTTGATAGGGCTGGAGCGCGGCTGGCACAGCCGCGATGTGCGATCCGGCGGACGCACTGCCGGCGTCCGCACCTTCGCGATATCCGGGCTGCTTGGCGGCATCGTCGCGGCGCTTTCAGGCGCGCCGGCGCAAGCTCTGACCGTCGGCGGCGCGATACTCATGGGGAGCTGCATCGTTGCATTCACGTCGGTCATCCTGACGTTCGAACGCGAAGAGCATCACGCTGCGAATTCCTTTTCGGCGACCACGACGATTGCGGCGCTCCTGACGTTCATGCTCGGCGCTTACGCGTTGCTCGGCGATGTCCGGGTGGCCGCAGCGGCGGCGATCGTTACCGCGGGCATCCTGTTCGTGCGTGAAGGCATTCATCAGTGGGTGGCGCGGATTACGGTGCAGGAGTTCGAGTCGGCGCTGATCCTGCTGGCGATGTCGTTCATTGCATTGCCGGTCCTGCCCGATCGACCGATCGCCGCGCTAGCCAATGTCGACCTGCGCGAAGTGTGGATCATCGCCATCGTTCTGGCCGCGGTGTCCTTCATTGGCTATCTTGCAGTAAAACGATTGGGCGAACGGCGCGGTGTGCTGGTCGCCTCTGCGGCCGGTGGCCTCGTATCGTCGACCGCAGTGACGCTTGCAAATGCACGGCGCGCTGCAGCCGGTGAAGGATCTCCACAACTCCTGGCGGCAGGGGCAATCGTTGCGACGGCCATTTCACTCGTCAGGGTCACCGGCCTCGTCATTTTCCTCGAGCCCGGACTCACGCCGTTCGTTGCGCCGGCATTGCTTACCGGTGCACTTACCGCCGCTGCTTTGTCCACGGTGGTCGTTCGAGGATTGCAGCCGACGGCCACCATGGAACCGGTGCTTCGATTCAGCAACCCATTTGGCTTCTGGTCGGTCGCCGGGATGGCGTTGCTGATGGGCGCGCTCATCGTCATGGGCCGGATCATCAACGCACACTTCGGCATCGGCGGTACGATTGCCGGCGCTGCTCTCATGGGATTGTTCGACGTGGATGCCATGACGGTCTCCGTCACCGGGTTGCCGTCGCAATCGATACGAATGGAAACCGCCGCCGCGGCGATTCTGGTGGGCGTAGCCGCCAACACGTCGACCAAGATAGTCATCGGTGCAGTGCTGGCGCGGGGTCGGTTCGCTGCGATCAGTGCGGGGGTCTACGTTGTGAGCGCGGCGGCGGCGTTCGTGGCGCTGATGCTGTAATTAGGTTTTCAGCTGGGCTCAAGCTCACGGAGGAATTCACCGCGTCGCTCAGCGCGAGCGCTTGCTATTGAGCTGCAAGCTCGTCTCGCTCCGAGCCTTGCGGCGCGCTATCAGAAGAGACACGATCATTGCAGGTGTCGACGCCGATAAGAACATATAAGGGGCACAGACCGAAATTCGCCGTCAACAACAGCAACGCGCCGGCGCAACCCAACAGTAGAGTCTGGCCGCCGACGGCCGCAGCGACGGTCATCATCGCTACGCTTGCGAGGATGCGGGCGTTCTGGTCGGCGATTCCAATGTTCTGGCGCATGCTTCTGGATTCCATTGCTTGAACGGCAAGATGCCACGAGCGAGCCGGGCGCGCACGCGGGGTACCGCGTAGCTGCCTTCGGGAAGGCCTGGGTCGAACGTGTCCGAGGCTTGATGAAGATGACCGGCAGGATGGTGTCTTTCACTTTGCCGAAGCAGTCCGTAGCGCATACGCGAACCTCCGCATAGAGCGCTGGGGTAGAACCGCTGCATCCTCCCGAGCACGAGGACAGTGCGAGCTTTCACGTCAACCAGGGATCTGCAGCCATGTACCGGAAAATTCTCCTTGCCGTCGACGGCAGCAATTCATCTGAATGGGCCATCAGGGAAGCGTGCCAGCTGGTGAAGGCGCTGGGAGCACAACTCAAGGTGATCAACGTCGTCATTGAATCCGCGGCCGACGCTTGCCACGCGCCTTCCGTGTATCACGACAGATTGATTGCATCGCTGCGGGCGGACGGACTCAAAGCGCTGGCTCATGCAGCCGCCATCCTGCGCGAGGAAGGTGTGTCGTTCGAGGAACACCTGGTGGAGACGATCGGAGGACATGTGGCCGCAGAGATCGTGCGTCAGGCAATAAATTGCCGGGCCGATCTGATCGTCATGGGGACTCACGGTACCAGCGCGCTGCGTCGCCGAGCGCTGGGCAGCGAAGCCGAAAGGGTGATACACGCAGCGCCTGTACCCGTGCTGCTCGCTCGCGATCGCCGGCACGAGGAAGACCCGGTCGCGGCATGATCGCGTCGAGTGTCTGGGTGACGCACTCGATAGTGACTGCTGTCACTCTGCTTGCCGTTGTCCTATCCGTCATCCTGCACTACGAAGTGCTGACTTGGCTCATGCGTACGCTGCGGCACGTGAGGATCCCGCCGCGGCCACGCATCCTACTGCTCATCTTCTCCATTCTCTGCATTCACATAGTGCAGATCTGGATCTTTGGCGGCGCGTATTTCTGGCTCATCCAGGATGTCGGGCGAGGCGCGCTGATGGCGAGTTCGCCGGTCGGTTTGCTCGATTGCGTATATTTCTCTGCCGTTTGCTTCACCACGCTCGGGCTCGGCGACATGTTTCCGATCGGCGCCATTCGTTTCATGACAGGAGCCGAGGCGCTCTGTGGCCTGGTGCTGATCACGTGGTCGGGTTCGTTCACCTTCGTCGAGATGCAGCGTTTTTGGAAGCAGTAAGCTGCTTCGGTCTAGAAGTTACTTTGCGCCGAACGCGTCTCATCGGTGACACGTTGAGCCGGGTGAGCGGGAAGCGATCTACATTGGTCCACTCGCGCTGAGCTGCCACCACAACGCCGCAAGCCCAAGGGT
Organism: Steroidobacteraceae bacterium; assembly: GCA_040509875.1. GTDB lineage: Bacteria > Pseudomonadota > Gammaproteobacteria > Steroidobacterales > Steroidobacteraceae > Steroidobacter. Next base: position 14,517 of record JBEVKB010000066.1, read on the forward strand.
CAGCGGCCAGAGCAGCCAAGGCGACAGCAGAAACTGCAGCGCGCGCTGCTTGGATCGATAGCCGAGCCCGTGGACGAACAATGCACACACGACGATCACGAGGGGCGACAGCAGGCCATGACCGGCTCGCGTGAGTTCGCCTCCGCGCATGGCCGGTAGCAGCATCAATCCTGCAGATACGAGCACCGCCAACAGCAGCGACAGTGCGCGCGCCATCAGGGTTGACGGAACGGCTCAGTCGCGCCGCGCGCCTGGTCGGAATGCACTTCGTACCAGATAGCATTGAGAATGGCGAAGGTGCAGGCGAAAGCCAGACCCAGGGCCCAAGCGAAGTACCACATCAATACACCTCTTCGGATTCGGCAATATGCGAGCGGGTAACCTGGCCACGCATCACACGGAACGCCCATGTACTGTAGGCCAGCACGATCGGCAACAGCACGACGGTTGCGAACAGCATGATGCCAAGCGTGAGCTGGCTGGACGAAGCGTCCCAGACCGTCAGGCCGTGTGACGGGTCGGTCGAGGACGGCAGCAGGAAGGGGAACAGTGCGAAGCCGGCGGTGAACACGATCATCGCCACCGCGACTGAGCTGGCGACGAATGCGTGGGCAGCTCGCCGCAACACAGGCACTGCAAGCAACGCCAACGCGGCGAGCGAGGGGAACAGAAGGGTCCAGGGGTTGCGGCCATGATTTTCCAGCCAGGCGCCGGAGACCAGCGCGACTTGTTTATGCAACGGATTCGATGGCGCGTTGCCGGCGACCAGGTTCTGGATCACGTGTCCGTCCATCTTCAGCAACCATGCGCCGCAGCCGGCGAAGACGATCAGGGTCGAGACTGCCGCGACCTTCGCGATGCGACGCGCACGTGTCGAAACCGGATCCTCGATCTTCATCGCAGCGAAGCTTGCGCCATGCATTATCAACATCGCGAGGCTCACCACGCCTGCGGCCAAGGCGAACGGGTGAAACAGTTCAAAGAAGCCGCCATCGTAGACCGGCAACAGCACGGCGGTGAAATGAAAGGGCACGCCGAGAAACAGGTTGCCGAACGCGACACCAAACACCAGCGCCGGGACCACGCCGGCAACGGTCAGTGCCCAATCCCAGCTCTCACGCCAGCGCGTCGCCGCCACCTTGTTGCGGAAGGCGAATCCGACCGGTCGCAGGATCAGCGCCAGCAGCACCAGCAGCATCGCAAAGTAGAATCCGGAGAACGACGCGGCGTACAACAGTGGCCATGCGGCGAACACCGCGCCACCGCCAAGGATGAACCACACCTGGTGGCCTTCCCAGTGAGGTTCGATCGCTTCCAGCACCATGCGCCGCTCGACGTCGTCGCGAGCGATGATGCGCAGGATCGCCCCGACGCCCAGATCGTAGCCGTCGGTGACCGCGAAGCCGGCCAGCAGAACGCCCAGCAGCAGCCACCAAATGAGTCGCAATGTCTCGTAATCGAACATGACAACGCTCCGTTCAGGATTCACGTGTAGAGGGTGCGGCGTTAACTTCGCCATGGTTTCGTAGTTCGCGCGGCGGCCAGAAATTGAGTCCGTCGGGACCGGATCTCACCGCTCGCCGCATCAGAGTCACGTCGACGACCGCCAGTGCGCTATACAGCACGAGGAAGCCGATCAGGCTGGCGGTGACCTGGGACGTACTCGTCGACGACACGCCAAGGAATGTCGGCAGCACACCGTCGATCGCCCACGGCTGGCGGCCATATTCGGCGACGACCCAGCCAAGCTCCGCCGCTATCCAGGGCAACGGCAAGCTCCACAACGCGACGCGCAGGAAACGCGGCCGTTCGAGCTTGCGAGTGGAGGCGAGATAGAAGGCGTATCCGAACAGCACGATAAAAAATACGCCGAGCCCCACCATGATCCGAAACGACCAGAACAGCACCGGGACATTCGGCACTGTGCTCCAGGCAGCGCGCTCGATCGCCGCTTCGTCGGCCTTCGCCGGATCGTCGACGTAGCGTAGCGTGAGCAGGCCGAAACCAAGATCGTCACTCAGCATCTTGAATGCCGCACGCTTGTCGGCATCGTCTGGATTCGCACGCAACGCCTGTAACGCTGCGTGTGCCTGTATGCCGCGGCGGATGCGCTGACGGCTGATCTCGACCAATTCGTGAATACCCGTCACCTGCTCGTCGAGAGAGCGTGTCGCAATCAGGCCCAGCGCCCAGGGAATACGCACGGCGGCGTGAGTCTCGCGGTCATCGACGCTTGGCAAGCCGAACACTGTGAATGAAGCCGGCGCCGGTTGGGTGTGCCATTCCGCTTCGATCGCGGCGACTTTCATCTTCTGGTTCTCCGAAGCGGTGTAGCCGCTTTCGTCGCCGAGCACAGCCACGCACAAGGCCGAAGCCAGGCCAAAGGCCGCGGCAACCGTCATGGAACGCCGCGCGAACTGCTGGTTGCGTCCTTTCAACAGGTAATACGCGCTGATGGACAGCACGAACATCGAACCGGTCACGTAGCCGGCGCTCACCGTGTGCACGAACTTCGCCTGCGCCACCGGGTTGAACAGCACGGCGGCAAAGTCGGTGACTTCCATGCGCATGGTCTCGAAGTTGAACTGCGCACCGACGGGGTTCTGCATCCAGCCATTGGCGATGAGGATCCACAGCGCGGAGAGGTTGGCGCCGAGCGCGGTCAGCCAGGTCACGGTCAAGTGCTGCAGCTTCGACAGCTTGTCCCATCCCAGGAAGAACAGTCCGACGAAAGTGCTTTCGAGGAAGAACGCCATCAGGCCCTCGATCGCCAGCGGCGCGCCGAAGATATCGCCCACGTAGTGCGAGTAGTAGGCCCAGTTGGTGCCGAATTGAAACTCCATGGTGATGCCGGTGGCGACGCCCATGGCGAAGTTGATCCCGAACAGCACGCCCCAGAAGCGGGTCATCTGCTTCCAGATCGCGCGTCCGGTCATCACGTAGACGCTTTCCATGATCGCCATGATCAGCGCCAGGCCGAGAGTCAGCGGCACGAATAGAAAGTGGTACAGCGCGGTGATCGCGAACTGCAGCCGCGAAAGATCGACGACGTGGAGATCGGGCATGGGGGCTACCTAATGAAGTCCGAGACGATCCGAGACGCCGGACGGATCCAGCTGCGGCCGGTGATCGGGGGAAAAAAACAGGGCGTATAGCAGCGCGACGAGCGCCAGCTTCAACGCAATCGCCCAGATGAGGTGGCGGCGCAGGCGCGGCGCCCATCGTGTTGGGGGAATCGCGTTCTGAGTATCGATGCCGGGACGCTTTGCATCGGCTGTCAGTCTTCTACTCATTCGGACGCATCGGCGTTTGAAGTGGATCGGGGCAAATTATTCAGCATTGCCGCGGTTGCGGCATGAGGGACGTTCCCGGATTTTGCGGGATCCCACTTAGTGGTGACAATCGAACGCGCTTGCCTCACCGGCAGGACGATCGGCGGATGCGATTGCACGGCATAAGAGGTACCCGACAGCGGCTGCGGGGATCTGCGTTGCAGAGGATGCAGGACTCCCGGCTAATAGCGCACCGGTGCGATTGGAGAGAGGGGGTGTGGCTTGCAGGACGAATCGGCGAATTTCCGCCTGCCATGCATTCATCGGCGACCTGGCGATGCGTGAGTCGCCGACGCAGGTCAGCGCCGTCGACATCCAAGCAGTGACTCAGAGGGCGCAGTCGCTGCGCGCCTCTGAGCAACACGTAGCATTCTCAGAGAGGTTTCATTTTCCACTTGAAGATGCCGTTCATGTGCGCGGATCGTGTTCCGAGCGGCGTGCCTAAGAAGGTTGGGTCGGTATCCGACTTGGTCGTTATGCCGAGCAGGTAGCTGGTGCCTGCGGACAGCACCACCGACGCGGTCCCGGACGTATTCAGCTCCATCGACTGTTGCGGCGCCTGATCCAGGCTGAATTCGAAGCCGTTCAATCCGGAGGTATCTGTACCGTTGGCTTTCACATCCCAAGAGATCGTGAACACGGTATCGACATCCGGCACCACGGTGTATATCCAATAGGGCAGAGTCGCGTTGCTATTGATGGCTGCACGTCCATTCGCGGTTACTTTCTTGGTTGTCCACCCCAGCCCGCGGAATTCGACTCGGCCGGCGGATGGGTTCTTCCAGCTCGCGTGCGCCCAACCGGAGGTGACTACCGACGCGTCGCCATCGACCGAAGCAGCCATGGCTGCCACTGTCATCGGGTTGAGAGTTTCCACTTGAAACGCGTTCTCGAAATCGATGTCGATGAAATTGGGTTCCTCTTCACCGAATATCACATGAGCATCGGCGAGCGTATCCAGGCGTAGCCCGGCCGTGATTGGCGTGGGTCCCGCCAATGCTGAGAACGCTATAAACGTCGAGAGCGCGTTGGCGATCAATATACGAGCGGCATTTGATTTCACGATATGTCTCCATTCGGTATTGACGAAATTTCCAGTGACGCAGACAGGCGTGCTCTCTGTTCGGAAGTCGCCACTCACCGCGCGATGAAAGCAGATGCGCCTGGCTCCATCGATTGCCGGATCATGTCTACGCTGCTGTCGGACGCTATCGGAAATTCGCGGCCAGGAAATCATTCAGATGGATGACAAACGAGCGTGGTCGGTATAAGTGCTGTTCGCTTGGCTGGAAGCGAAGACGCAGGGTGCATCGCATAAAGTATGTGGCGATGCGATCTCCACTGTTACGGACAAGTTGATCTACTGCCGGCGCAGCAGCGGCGCTCAGCGTTTGCGCAACGGGAAGCGAGCGCCGCTGAGCTCTTCACTGACCGCCCACAGACGAGTAGTTGCCTGCGAATCGGTTGCGGAGGAGGGCACTTTCGCAAGGCCGAGCGAGCCACGCGTTTCCCACATGTCGATGGGCCCATAGTAAGTTCCGCCTTTCGCATCCGGCGCGGTGGCGGCATACAACGTCGGAAGGCGGCCGACTGGGCCATCTTGAATGCTGATCTGCTGAAGACGTCACCCGACGTACCGCCGTTCGAAGCGGTTCGCGATGTGATGGTGAAGCACATCGCGCGCTATACGACCGAGCAGATGCAAGCCGTCGACACGCTCATGCTATCGAGCGAATCGCTGCAGGCGCGCAAGCAGAAGGTCTACGCCGAACAGGAACTGTCGCTCTTCAACACACTCTGCGAGGTCTGGAGACAGCCCGAGCGTCGTGGGGCGCTACGGATGGTGGCAGTGGTGGCCATCGGTGCGATGAGGCTCGCGCTGCAGGCTTGGCGCGAACAGACGGGCCGCGTAAGCCCGTGGCCAAATTCCTGCGTGACGCTTTCGACAGCGGACACGATCGACAGGTTAGGTCGCAAATGGGGCCAGTCAGAGCTTCCTGGACATCGCATCGGAACTAGGCACCGGCACGAGGAAGGCACCACGTTGCCGTGCCGCGCGCAGCAGCAGCACAACCACGACCGTGGTCGACGCGATCACCAGCAACGAACTCTCCGGACCGAACATCCCGCCGGTCAGCCATTCGGGCCCGGCAAAGCGGCTTTCGAGTGGCGCCAGCTTGCGCCAGTCCTCAATGCCGGAAAGCGGCGTGCCACTGAGCAGAATGGTGAAGTTCCATGCCGCGTGATTGGCGGCCACCACCCAAAGGTTGCGCGCGAGGATGAACACCCCGGCCCAGAGCAGGCCCACCACAGTCACTGCTACCAACATTGTCACCACATCCCTGATCCCACCTTGTTCGACGTTTTCAAGGTGCTGCATGGCGAACACCACCGCTTGTACCACCAACGCCAACTTCGTTCCCCAGGCACGTTCCAAGAGCCGGAAAAGCAGGCAGCGGTAAACCAGTTCTTCCAAGGTCGCCGCGATGCCGATAACGGCGGCTACGCCGAGCAGCGCCGGCGACGCACCGCGGAACAGCACCGTTTCGTAGACTCCCAGAGTGAATAGCACAGCCATTGGCAGCGCCACCATGGCAGCACCGCTCGCGCCGCCAAGTAGCAGCTGAATCGGCCGAAGATGCAGCTCGGTCGCTTCGCGCTTTTCATGCCAGTGCACGAAAGCCCAGTAGCCCGCCACTGCCGTCAGAAAGATGCCAGTGCGCCTCAAAATACTGAGCAATTCGGGTTCAGGGTGGAACACCGCTTCGACCAGCGGGAGCAATCCTCGTCGAAAGATCAGAATGGAACCAAGAGCTGCCACCCCACCGAGCAGCAGTGAGACGAGCAGCTGTCCGGCGACCCGCATACGCCGGCGAGCGATGTTTTCAGTTGCAAGCGGCGCGGCGCGGTTTGTCTCAATACCCTCGGGTGAGTCCGCTTCTACGCTCGATCCTGGCGATCCAGGATTTGGAGAATCTACGAGTGGATCGCGATTCTTCATGTCGGCCTAACGCCGCCGCTGTGCTGCGAGCAAAGGCGCTTCGCCTTTGCCAGTCGGAACCAGCGACTTGTTAGCGGGATGCATGATGCAGCCAATAGTAGCGCGGACCCTCTTAGGCGGCGGCATTAAAGTACTCCTGTCCTGAAGCTGGCGAGTGCGGCGACACAATCTCGGATTTCGGTACGAATTTGACACTGTCTACAGCGGCACGAAGGGCGGGCTCGACGCCATCACCGGCGTACTCTCGCGCGAACTCGGCCCACGCGGCATCCGCGTCAACTCGGTGAATCCAGGTGCAAGACATCGTTCCGATCGTTTCATATCTCGCATCGGACGGCGCAGGCTGGGTGACGGGCGAGATCATCCCGGGTTCAGGCGGTATGCGCCGATACGTCGCTTCGTGTGGGAGCCCAACGAATAGTTCGACCGCGATGGAAGATCGCTTTAGATCGCCGTTGTCGAAATTCGTGAAATCGACCTGGGGTAACGCCACCGGCATTCGTCCACAAGACGTCGATCCACGCCACGGTTCCATCTCGTGCGGCGCCGGCCTCGCTTTGTTCACGGAGTCAAGTCAACTCGATGCGAACCATCATCAAGACCCTCGCGGTACTGACCACGGTACTCTGTTCAGCTCATGCCCGAGCGGAGTTTCAACTTCAGGAGGCCACTGTCGATAGTCTGCACAAGGCTATCCAGTCGGGCGACACGACCTGCAAGCAGGTGATCGAGGCCTATGTCGCTCGTGCCAAAGCATATAACGGGTCTTGCACGAAGCTGGTTACCGCGGATGGCGCGAAGGTGCCCAAGGCACTCGGCGCCATCCGTGCCGGCTCTCCAGTGAAATTCATCAACGAGACCCTGGCGATCGCCAAGCACGTTCCGGACTTCGATAAATACACCGGTTTGAAACCCGACTTCGGCCGCATGGAAGCCACTGCGTCGGATCCATCGGTGCAGCAACAATACGGCATGGTCGCCGGCATTCCGAACGCAGGCCAAGTGAACGCGCTCGAAGTGCTCAACATTCGCGGCGAGCGTTCGGTCACCTGCAAGGGCAAGTTCGATGCAGCTCCTGGCAAGCCGCTACCAGCGGGTGCGCCGGCGAGTTGCGAGGAATTCCGCAAACAGCCGGACGCCCTGGAGACCGCAGCGGCGATGGACGCGAAATACGGACGCAATCCCGATCTCGAAGCGATGCCTCTGTACTGCGTGGCCATGGCCAACAAGGGCATCTACGACGCGAAAGACTTGCGTACGACAGGTGGCGCCGACGTCAACTACGCAATGGATGCACCTCCGCAAGACGCGACGCTGGTAGCGCGCTTGCGCGAAGCCGGTGCGATTATTTACGGGCACGCGCACGAGTCCGAGTACAACGCCGGCAGCGGCGATCCGGGTGGCAACGCGAAAGTTGAGCGCCCGTACATCGGCCAGGGTGGTTCGAGAGAGTCCTGGGGCGGTTCGACCTGTAATCCCTATGACACTGAGCGGGTGACCAGCGGTTCGAGCGGCGGCTCAGGCGTATCGGTCGCTTCCAATCTCACCATGTGCTCCATCTGCGAAACCACCGGCGGCTCATGCCGCGGCCCGGCGAATTACCAAGGTGTCGTGATGGTCGTGCCGACCAAGGGCATGATCTCCTTCGCCGGTTCCCTAGGCGCCAATCCGTACCAGGATCGTCCCGGCATCATGTGCCGTTCGGTGAAGGATGCGGCAACGGTACTCGACGCATTCCGCGACAAAAAGTCGGGCAGCTACTTCGATGCGCGCGATCCTTATACAGCACTGCCACGAGTCGTTCCTTCACAGACTTCGTACGAGAGCGCCGCGGCTACTGCAGCTGGCAAGCCGCTCGCCGGCATGCGCATCGGCGTGATTCGCGCTTTGTTCATCAAAGATTCGCCGGGCGATGCGGCGGTGAGCGACGGCATCAACAACGAGCTGAAAGTGCTGCAGTCGCTGGGCGCGGAGCTGGTCGAGGATCTCGACCCGGCTTACCCGGATGATCCGTCGATCGCGAACATGACGTTCGGCTTCAACCAGGCGTTTGCGGAAGTGCTGCCCTTCCACATGCCCGAAGTATTCTCCTGGAAGCGCGATGGCAAGCCGATGTTCACGGTGCCTGAATGGGATGTGACCAGCCGCAAATACCTGATCGCGGTCTCCGCGCACAAGGCGCCGCTGCCTTCCAACATGAATTTCAACACGCTCTTCAATAATCCGCCCAGCAATCCGGACGACGTCACCGGTTACACATTTGCCTACCAGCTCGGCCAGTACCTCACGCTGCGCGGCGATAGCCGCGTGTACGACTGGGCCACGCTCAACGCCAACGCGAAGTACTACAACGACGCACGCCGCGCTGCAATGGCGAACTGGGGCAACAAGGAAATGGACATCCGCACCAACGCCATCACCTACACGATGAAACGTCGAGACACCCTGCGGATGGCGATGACGAAGGTACTGCTGCAGAACAAGCTCGATATGTTCGTCAATCCGGTCAACCTGACTCTGCAGGGCAAGATCGGCGGTGCCCAGGAGCGCGGCGCCGGAGGCGGCGGTGGCGCACGCGGACCGGGCTTCGGCTACGGCGCAATGCTCGGCATTCCCGAGGTGTTCGTTCCCGCAGGCTTCGCCGACAGTATCTACGACTTCCAGTTCACCCTCGCCGCGGACGGCAAGAGCTATGAGGGAAAAGAGAGTTCGACTCCGACGAAGCTCGGTGGCATCGGCCTGCCGTACAACATCGGGTTCTGGGCTGAACCCGGCCAGGAAGCGAACCTCATCAAGGCGGGTGCCGCGTACGAGGCTGCCACTCATCATCGTAAGGCGCCGCCAGCCTTTGGACCGGTGAAGGGAGAGCTCGCGTCGCGTTAGACGATGACGGCGCTGACTCCGTCTCGAAGTTGGCTGCCCATCATGCGTCGCTGAGAACTACATCGCCCGCGAGAACGCCGTGTGCGGTTGGGTCTGCACGTATGCGTCGAACACCATGGCGATGTTGCGAACCATGAAGCGGCCGCGATTGCTGACGACGATGCGGCCGCCGATCTCGTCCAGCAGGCCGTCGGTGCGAAACGTCTGCAACCGTGCCAGCTCGTCGGCGAAATAGTCGCCGAAGACGATGCAATGGTCGCGCTCGATTGCCGCACAGTCCACCACGCCCTGGCACATCAGCCGCTGTATCACGTCGCGACGGACGCGGTCGTCGCCGGTGAGGTTTACGCCGCGCGTGACGGCAAGCTGATGGCGTTCGACGCGATCGTAATATTCATCGAGTGACTTGGCGTTCTGGACGTAGGCATCGCCGACTTTGCCGATGGAGCTGACGCCGAGCCCGACCAGGTCGCAATCGGGCTGCGTGGAATAACCCTGGAAATTGCGATGGAGTACGCCGTCCGCGAGAGCCATGGCAAGCGGATCGTCCGGCAAGGCGAAATGGTCCATGCCGATGTAGACGTAACCTGCGGCAGTCAGGCGCTCCACCGTCAGCTTCAACAGTTCCAGTCGTTCGCTCGTAGACGGCAACTCGGCGGCATCGATCTGCCGCTGCGCCTTAACCATTGACGGCATGTGTGCGTATCCGTAGACGGCGATGCGGCTGGGGCGCAATGCGACGGTCGTGTCGAGCGTCAGGTTGAAACTCTGCAGCGTCTGGCGAGGCAGTCCGTAAATCAGGTCGAAGCCGATCGCTGTTACTCCATGCCGGCGTGCGCTCTCGACCGCCTGCCGCGTCTGTTCGACCGACTGGATACGATTGACTGCCTCCTGGACCTGCGTATCGAAATCCTGCACGCCGAGACTGAAGCGGTTGAAGCCGAGGGCGACGAGCCCGGCCATGGTGGCCTCGTCCACGGTGCGCGGATCGATTTCGATGGAGCATTCGCGCGGGTTCGAGGGGTCGCGCGAGAATTTTCTGTCGATATCGTCGACGATGCTGCCGATCTGTGCGATCGACAGAAACGTAGGGGTGCCGCCACCGAAATGGATCTGTGTGACGAATCGCGACCGGTGGAACAGCGCTGCCTGCAGTTCGATTTCGTGCGCAAGCGCAGCTACATAACGATCTCCCGCCGTGGCGCTGCGCGTGATCACCCGGTTGCAGCCACAGTAAAAGCAGGGGCTGGCGCAGAAGGGCACATGCACATAAATCGATAACGGCGTCACTCGTTCATTGCTCAACAGCGCCGCTCGTCGATAAGCGCTGGCATCGAATCCTGAGTGGAATTGCAATGCAGTCGGATACGACGTGTATCGCGGAGCGTTGCGATCGTAACGGCGAATCAGGTCGGAATCCACGGTCGGGTTGGCGTCCATGAGAGTTGCAGCTGCAGGCGATGGACGCAGTCTGCTCGTTGCAGGCAATGGGATGAATAAGGCGAATTCACGTGGCCTAAGGGGTACCCACAGGCAACGGCGTTGGTTCCCATGCGCTACGCGAGGCTAGGCTTTCAGTTCGATGAGGTTGGTCTCGCCCTTGATGCCTCTTTCGATCGGCGCCAGTGCCTGTCGAGCTTTCGCGAGAAATGTCCCGGCTTGTGTCGGAATAGGCGGGCGGCGTGCTTCAAGACACGCGATTGCAGCCCGGTGCGGCGTTGCTCGACCAGGGAAAGGATCGCATCGAGCCCTGCTTGCGAATGTCCGAGTCGATGTGCGAGGAGAGTCGCCTGCAGCATCGCCAGATCGTGATCCTCACCCGACAGTTCAGCGAGCCGGGATAGCCTGCGTTTCAGCCGTTGCATGGAATTCGAAGGCTGGAGGGCTAGTACGTCGAGCGCATTGCGCAGATATTGAGTCCGTTTGCGTAGCGAATGCAGGGTTTTATCGTCCGCTGATTCGATCGCCTGGCGATAGTAACGGCGTGCTTTGCGGTAGAGGCGTTCGACAGCGTCGATCGGCGAGTACCATGAATCCGAGACAGTCCAGTCGCGCGATCGCGTCGCAGCTCTCTCCAGCAACGCAACCGCTCGTGGCACGCTCGTGCCTCGAGCAGCTTGGGATTTCACATGGATTCGCTGTAGCTGCACGCGACGAGAATGCATGGAGCTCTTCGTCCGGGCGCTCCTGCAGCGCTGGATCAGTTCATCCATCGTCTGCACGGCAACTTCGCTGTCGCGCATTGCACCGAGCCGGTCTGCGGCCGCCTTCAGCGTTCTGTCTTCACGGGCGAAGCTGCCTTCGCCGATCGCGCTGCGTAGCAGTCGAAGCGTTGCGCGAGCGCGTTTGATGTACTTGCGAGCCTCGTGAACATTCTCTGTGCCGAGAGAAGCGCTGCGGACTGCCTGGACGGCGTTGCATGCCTGCTCACGAAAAATGCGACGGAGCTGGCGAGCCGGTCGCAAGGAGCGCGTCAGTTGTCGACGTCCGTTGAGTGACTGTCGCGTTCCCGAAACCACGGTGTTGATGGATGGAGCGTTTCCGGTCGACATGTCGATTTCCAAGCGGTCGTCTAGTTGGTGTGACGCCCCGAGTCGCTCAGTACCACTTTGCGAAAGCCCGAGCCTGTGTCGAGGAGCTTCGCGAGTCTCTCGTCGTAGCCATAGATGTCCGGGAAAAACAGCACACCGGAAGACTGCGTGGCCGCGGCGGTACCGTAGAAAATCAGCACCTTCAGCGGCGTCACGAGATCGACCCGTTGCGTCTGCGTCGCACACAGGGCAGCTTCGATCGCGTCGGCATTCCAGGGCTCGCGGGCATTGCGCAGCACGAATTCCGCGAGCACGGCGGGCTCGCTGACGCGAATGCACCCGTGACTGAAGTCACGCTGCGATCGAGCGAACAGCTGCACCGACGGGGTGCCGTGAAGATAGACATTGTAGGGATTGGGAAGCATGAACTTCACCGGTCCCAGGGCGTTGTCGGGTCCCGGCCGTTGTCGCAATCGCAATTGGCCGGCAGCAAGCCGCTCGATGGCTGCGGGCGATGTAGCGACGACCGGTGACGCGTCGCTCTGTCCGTCGACGAGTTCCATGTGGTGGCGCTCCAGGTACTGTGGATCGCGACGGATCTGCGGCAACAGCTCGCGGCGCACGATACCGTTGGGAACGTTCCAATACGGCTGAAATATGACGTATTTCAGTTCCGCTGCGAAAATGGGAGTCTGCTTGGTGGGAAGACTCTGGCCGACGATGATCGGCATCTCCAGTGCGGTATGGCGCTCGTCGCCCGGCCGTGGCAGCAGATGCAGGACGAATTGAGGAACATTGACCACGATGTCCGGCCGCCCGAGAGAACCGGCCCAGCGCCAGCGCTCCATGGTCAGTTCGATCTGTCGCACACGATGCGATAGAGGCACGAGCAGGGCGGCGAACGTTTGCTGCCCGATGGTGCCGTCGGCCTCCAGGCCGTGACGACGTTGGAACGACGCGATCGCTTCGGCGAGGTCCGGGTCGACGATCGCAGCGGACGCCTCGGATGTCGTTCGCTCGACCGGCAGATCGCCGAGATCGCGCAGCAGTCCACGCAACGATTGAGCGCCTGCGTATGTATCGCCCGCGCGTATCGGATGATCGATGGTTGGCAGCCGGGTTTCCGGTCGCAGCCTCGCCAGTTCGCGATAATGGGAGAGCGCTCGCTCCAGCAGCACATAAGGCAGCGGCCGGGGTTTATGGAGCGCGATTGCGGCCGTTACGTCGTTCGCTGCGGCGACTTCGTCAACTGCGTTCATTGCGCTGGGCAGCGGTGGCAATGGCAGGAGAAATCCCGCGTCGCGCGCTGTGACCTGGCCGAACTCCAGGTGCGACAGGAACCGGGCGAGCGCCATGGAGAGTTCAGCCTCGAATGCGTCTCTCAGCGCTGCGTCAGCCTGCGAGGAGCGCAATAAAACCAGGTCCTGTTCGGAAAGCGGCAGGGCATAGTTGGATGGCGTAAGGCCATAACGCGCAGCGTGGGTCAGTTCCTCCAGAACAGCATTCGCCTGCGAGGACATCCGATCGCCCGCGAACCAGCGCGATGGCGCAGCTGCTGCGGGTAACGTTGCCAGGCATGCGCAGAGCATGGCGACGAAGCGTGAAGCATACCTGCGCATCGATGCCATCCGGAACTGCAACGTGGGAGTGAGTCATGATACTCGGCGCCCTGTCGGGTGCGATGCGAATTCCACGGTGACCATCGCGCCTTTCACGTAACGGTGTTCAATGTGCGAAGGCGGGCAGGCAGCGGTGACGTTTCGTACGATCCCAGCGGATTTCCGCGTGTGGTTGCAACGAAGCGGCGAAAGTAGTCCATTGAACGCTGGATGTCCTCTGCGTAGCCTTTACGAGGACTTCCGCATGGAGCGACGGAAGCCTGCTGTAGACACTGGCGGCCAACGCAGGCGGCATCCGTTCCGTCGCATTACAGGAGGCAGGCGATGACATTCTTTCACGCAGTGATGTGGTTGGACCACGAGACCGCACAGGTGCTGCAGCTACATGGGGACGAAGTGCAAGAGCAGCATCTCAAGGCGCACCATCACAGTACCCGTCAACACGGCAGCGAAGTGCGGACCCAGCACGAATTTTTCGGCAACGCCTGCGACTCGCTCGGTGGCGTGGGTGAGGTCCTGGTTCTTGGGCCACACCAGGCGCTCACGGATTTCAGGCACTACGTAGATAAGCATCGCTCCGCTCTTGCCCCTCATATCGTCGGTTGGGAGCCGGCGCAGCGCATGACCAAGGGTCAACTGATCGCCCATGCACGACGTTACTTCGACAAGTACGATCGGTTGGCCAGTGAGCCGGCATCTACTTTGTAGTGAAGCCACGACGGGTGTCGACGGTGCGGGCCACACCAGCACTACTCATATCTACTCTAGCAGATGAAGGATCTGAACCAGGGGCATCGCTACAGCGTCGACGCGGTCGTGATGGATGCCTTGCAGGCGCTGAACGCGGAGACTTTGCGAGCGGTCGCAGACTATGCATCGAGATTGCCCGGAGGCGAAGCCCTTAACAGTCGCGGAGCCAGCAGATGCATTCAGTGATGCAGCGATGCGTTACTCGAAGCGAGAGGTTGGAGGTGTCTGGTTAGCTCGAACATCGAGCCTTCCTCCTACTCACGGATGCTGACAACGAACCGTTGTCGATCCGGCAGAGAACAGGCGCCCGATGGTCGAGCGCCTGTTGGATGCGAGGCGTGCTGCGGCTTTAACTCAAGGCCGCGCAGCGTCGACGCATCATGCCCAAGCCTGCAAGGCCTGAACTCAGCAGCCATATGCCGGCCGGCAATGGCACCGGAGGAAGCGCGTTCGCGTAGACCCCGAAGCTGTTGCCGTCGTAGCGCTCCGCATTGGCGCTCGGGCGGTTCAGTTCCAGAGGCGAACCGTTGCTGCCTTCCATCACCAGCGCAGTCGAGCCGCCGCCATCCAGGTTGATGGCGTTGTAGGCGCCGAGTGCGAGCATGAAGGCAGCCTCTTCCGACTGAGATACACCGGCGCTCCAGTCCGGGCGGCGTCCGTCGATGGCTACCAGATACATGAACCCGGCATCCTGGGACAGACCGAGAATGGAGCGCGGATTGGGGTTCAGGGGATCTCCAGGCAGCGAAGCGTTGACGACGTTGGCGCCGTTCTTCAGCACGAAGCCGCCGCCGGAGACGGCAGTCCAGACGCCGTCCGTCGCGAGATTGGCGCTGCCATCCACGAGCGAAGCCAGATTGTTTTGTGTCAACAGCAGGCTCGCGAAGCCCGTTTCGCCCGCCGACACCTGCACGCCGTTCGAGATCGCGAGGCCACTGAGATTCTTGGCGTCCGAAGTCGTCGTGGAGCAACCGCACGGAGTGAAGAACGCCGCGTTGATGGCCACCTGTGTCCCGCTGGTCTGCAGGAACTGACTGGTGGTCTGGGACATCGTTTCCAACGGCCCACTGTGCGGCGTTGTGTAGAAGCTGACGCCGGGCGCATCGACATCGATGCGTACGACAAATGCTTCGCTGTGACCGCTGCCGCCTTCGATGTCGGCGGTGGCATAGTCGATTCCCTGGAACAGGGACGTGTAATCTCCGAAGCTGAAAGTCGCTGCTTGAGCGACCGTGAGGCCGAACGCGGCGAGAAGCCCGGCAGCCGCGGCGAAAGATCTGGGGCCAAAAATAAATCGATTCACTTGCTGTGCTCCACGTTCACGTTCACATTCTTCGAGCCGCGCTCGCCGTTACGACGTCGACGAAAACTCGCCATGAGGCCGGTGAGACCCGAGCCCAGCAGCCAGACGGCAGCCGGCAGCGGCACTGGTGGCAATGGCTCACCCAGAGGCCTCGCCTTGATGCCTAGATTGGTGCCGACGGCTCTATCTGCGCCGGTGTCCAGCAATTCGCTGGCGCCGGAAGCAGTGGCGTAATACAGCGATGCCGCCTGACCGCCATTGAGGTTGATCGCATCGTCTGCGCCGAGCGCGAGGAACAGCGCTGCCTCCTGTGCGAAACTGATGGTCTGTCCCTTCAGCAGGTACAGATACAATCCGTCGAATGACAGTCCCAGTCCGGATCGGTTGGCGCTCTGGTTGTCCGTCACTCCGGTGTAGACCCCGTCTTTCAAGATGGCGCCGACGGTTCCCGCGACGGCGGTGACGACTCCATTGAGATTGGCGGTCCCACCGGTCACGATCGATGCGTCGTTGCCTGCCAGGATCAGCAGCGCGTCGTTACCTGCCTGATCCGGCGATACGAGCACGCCATTCGAGACTGCGAGGCCGAGATCCGACGCATTGCCACCGCTCACTGCGTCGCGGTTGGCATTGATCGCGACCTGTACACCTGAATTGATGAGGAAGCTGGAAGTCGTTTGAGCGGCGACCTCGACGCCCGTTCCGGTATTCGGCGTACAGCCCGTGCACGGCGCGGTGGTGACGAACTCAATGCCAGGATCGCTTAGATCGACACGCACGATTGACGCCGCGCGACCGTCGATGTTGGCGTTCGTCTGTGAAACACCGCGAAACAGCGATGTGTATTCGCCGAGGTTGATCGTGGCCGCTTGCGCGGCAGGCACGGTGGCAAAAGCAACGAGCGTGGCGGCCACGGCGCTGCAGATCGAGCGGGGCTTCAAGCCCGCAGAACTAGTCATACATTTACTCCCGATGAGAGACGTCAAGAATGCAAAGCACGTCGTGCGATCGCCGGGCAATCCAATGTCGTGGCACCTACGACTCAGGATCATTGTGGGAATCGTGCACCTGCACATTGATGACGGGTCAGTGAATGCTGGATGGCGTGCCTTGCCTCTTTCGACGAAGTCGTCGTACGAATGGCGTACAAGTGGCTGCGTGCCACGGAGGTCGGCGAGTACATATGGAAATAGAATGTGCGGGACTCGCACACCCGACGGGGAGTGGTTCGGTCGTCCGCGCGAGCGCTGTTCTGGCAAAGGACCGAGCTAGTGCGAAGAGGGCGGGTTCCCGGGACGGCGCTTCAGGCTCACGGAACTCGCATCACGAAGGCCAGCGCACGGTTGCGTTCATCGGTGGTCGCGATCGATCGGCCACCGATGGGTGTCGGTGACCGATCGTTTATTATCTCGTGGAACCACGGACGGCTTTCGGTTGGCTCGAGGGCCGGAGTGCCTCAATGGTATGCGGAAATATTCACTGGCGAGCTTCTAGGAGAACCGGTCGATGTGGTGCTACCAAACAAGTTGCACGCCAGGTCTGCCGGGTCAGGCCCGACCCCCGTTGCTGTACCCCAGAAGTTATTCGTTGCAACTAGCGCGCGCCGGGATGCGTTGAGGATCCCACAATTGGGAGGCTCGCCGGTGGAAGGAGCCTCGCTCGTGCCGTTACCGAAAATGTTGTTGTTGCGCAAGCCGACAGCAACGATGCCCTGATAAAGCGAGATGCCCGGACCGCGATTCCCGATCAGGGAATTGAAGGAGAATTGTCGTAGATTGATGGCGTTGGGATCGGTGTCGCTGCCGAGAAAATATACGCCGCCCATGTCGCTGTTGGTGACGGTATTGCCGCTGAAGGTAATCTCCACACCCTGCAGGAACACGCCCTGTTGACTGGCGTCGATGAGATTGTCCAGCACCTTGAGATTTTTCCCGACTAGATTCAGTCCGAGCAGGTTGCCGACGGCGGAGTTTCGCTGCAACACGGCGCCGACGAGGCCGCTGCCAACTGCACCGTTACTCGTAAAACCTTCGCCATTGCCGGACGCTATGTTGTCAGTGACTGACAACTGCGTGATATTTCCGGCTTCGTTGAATCGGAAAAGAAAGCCCGACTGCCGATTCTTGATCGCAATGTTGTCGACGATGCTGATCTTGTTGGCCGGTCCGGCCACGGCTAAACCTTCCACAGCATTGGTGACCGTGAATCCGTGACCCCAGCGGCCGAAAGTAACGTTATTGCTCCTTATCTCTACGGCGGTAGACAACGCAGGCAGCCCTCCTGCGTCGATCACGGTGCCGACGGCGCCGCTCTCGGAAACCAACTTCAGCGGCTTGGTCACGCAGACCATACAGCCCATGTCCACGCCGCCTTTCTCGTCTCCAGGGTCATATAGACTGCCGTTGCCGTTGATATCGCCATATCGGCCCATGCCCACCAGGATGGTGTCACCTGGCGCCGCGTTCTCCATCGCCTGGCTGATCGAACGGCACGGTCGCGTCGAACCGCCGCAGATGGAAGTGTCGATGCCGTTGTTGGCGACACGGAAGGTCGCTCCATCGGCATGTGCCGAGGAAGAAATCATAGCCAGCGTGCTCAGCAGGGCAAATCCAGGGTGGATCCTCATGTCTTTCTCCTTCACTGGGGATTACCCCGTCCACTTTGACGGGGGCAAGAGTCGGCTCGGTTTGTTTGCTTCCAACGAGGCGCATCATGGCAGTGAGCGGCCTTCGCGTTTGTCATTCAATTGAATGACAAACGCCTATAACGCGATCAGTACATGTGCTGCATGGAATTGCGTTACCTGTTGTATTAGCAACGAGTCGGCCGTCACC
>JBEVKB010000067.1:0-9930 GCA_040509875.1 Steroidobacteraceae bacterium
TACGCGATTGCGAAAATGGTCGAGGCAGCCCGCGGCTAGGTCTTGGCGGCGACGCGGGCCTTAGGGGGCTGGCGCACGGTGTGGAACACGTTCTCGGCCACCTGCGACATCCAGCCGCCCGAGTAGAGCATCATCTTCAGAGTGTGCAGCAGTACCTGGCCGGGGCCTTCCACCGACAGGCGGCAGTCCTCTTCGATCTTGCAGTTCTGCATTTCAAACAGGCCGTTGCCTTCGATCACCAGGTTGGCGGTCTTGAAGTGACAGTCGACGAAGCTCTTGCCGTCCAGCACCACTCGCTGCCCATCGAAGGACTTGCCACGTACGATTTTCATTCTGCTCTCTTTGCGGAAAGGTAAGCCCGGATTCGCCCGGTGCGCGAGCTTACGAATCCGCGGGCGTCTGCACAACTTTTCCAGCCGCGCCTGGGAAGCAAGCACGCCTCGCCCTACCCCTATTGCTTCGCACTTCGGCAAACTCCGCCCCTCGCAATGATGGCGACGCATGCAAGGACGACACGATGGCTAAAATTCTGTGGTGGGCAGTGGCAATACTGGGCGCGTTCGCGCTTGGCGGCATCGCCCTGCATCGCGGAGAGACCATCAATGCCATGTGGATCGTGGTCGCCGCGGTCTGCATCTACGCGCTGGGCTACCGGTTCTACAGCGCCTGGATTGCCGCCAAAGTATTGAGCGTCGATCCGGCGCGCACCACGCCGGCCATCCGCCTGAACAACGGGCGGGACTTCGTTCCCACGCATCGCTGGATCGTGTTCGGCCATCATTTCGCGGCCATCGCCGGCCCCGGGCCACTGATCGGACCGACGCTCGCCGCGCAGTTCGGCTACCTGCCCGGCACGTTGTGGATATTGGCAGGCGGCGTGCTCGGCGGTTGCGTGCAGGACATGACCATCCTGTTTCTCTCCACCCGCCGCAATGGCCGCAGCCTCGGGCAGATCGCGCGCGAGGAACTCGGCCCGGTTGGCGGTTACGCCGCGATGCTGGGCACGCTGGTGATCATGATCATCCTCATCGCGGTGCTCGGCCTGGTGGTCGTCAACGCCATGCGCCACAGCCCGTGGGCGACGGCGACCGTGTTCTCCACCATTCCCATCGCCATCCTGGTCGGCCTGTACCTGCGCAATATCCGTCCCGGCAGGGTGCTGGAAGGGTCGCTGATCGGCGTCGTGCTTCTACTGCTCGCAGTGGTGGGCGGCGGAGTCGTCGACAGCCATCCGCAAGTGCGCGCGATGTTCGATTACGCGGGCGAACCGCTCGCCTGGTTCGTGATCGTCTACGGCTTCATCGCGGCCGTGCTGCCGGTGTGGCTGCTGCTCGCGCCTCGCGATTACCTGTCGACCTTCCTCAAGCTCGGCACCATCCTGCTGCTCGCCATCGCCGTCATCGTCATGCGCCCCGAATTGAAAATGCCGGCGGTGACCCAGTTCATCGACGGCACCGGCCCCATCTTTGGCGGCGCGGTGTTCCCGTTCGTATTCATCACCATCGCCTGCGGCGCGGTTTCCGGATTCCATGCGCTCATCGCCAGCGGCACCACGCCCAAGCTGATCAGCAGCGAGGCGGACATCCGGCTGGTGGGCTACGGCAGCATGATGCTCGAATCGGGCGTGGCGCTGATGGCCATCATCGCGGCGACATTGCTCGAGCCCGGCGTTTATTTCGCGATCAACAGCGGCCCCGGCGTCGTCGGCGCGACGGCGGAAGCCGCGGTAGCGACGATATCGAGCTGGGGCTTTCCGGTGACTGTCGAGCTGATGCAATCGCTCGCACGCGAGATGGGCGAGACGACCTTGTTCGCACGAACCGGCGGTGCTCCTTCGCTTGCCGTCGGCATGGCGAGCATCTTCTCGTCGGCGTTCGGCCAGGGCCTGCTGGCGCTCTGGTATCACTTCGCCATCATGTTCGAAGCGGTGTTCATCCTCACCACGCTGGATGCCGGCACGCGCGTCGGCCGCTTCATGCTCCAGGATCTGTTCGGCCACTTCTCCCCGTCGCTCGGCCGGACGTCGTGGTATCCGTCGGTGCTGCTCTCCAGCGCGCTCATCGTCGCCGGCTGGGGTTATTTTCTGTACATCGGCGTGGTGGACCCCAACGGCGGCATCAACATTCTCTGGCCGCTGTTCGGCATCTCCAACCAGCTGCTGGCCGGCATCGCGCTGTGTGTCGCCACCGGCATCATCATCAAGCAGGGGAAGCTGCGCTATGCATGGGTCACTGCAGCGCCGCTGGCCTGGCTCGCCATCGTGACGACCACAGCAACCTGGCAGAAGGTCGTCTCCACCGATCCGCGCGTCGGCTTTCTGGCGGCGGCCGACCAACTCGCCACCAAACTCGCGAGTGGCGTACTGCCACCCGCGCAAGCCGACGTCGCTC
Organism: Steroidobacteraceae bacterium; assembly: GCA_040509875.1. GTDB lineage: Bacteria > Pseudomonadota > Gammaproteobacteria > Steroidobacterales > Steroidobacteraceae > Steroidobacter. Next base: position 2,391 of record JBEVKB010000067.1, read on the forward strand.
CGCAATTGATCTTCAATCAGCGCCTCGATGCGGGTCTCGCGTTGCTGTTGACTGGTTTGCTGTGGGTCGTCATCGCCGACACCTTGCGCGTCAGCTGGCGCGTGCGACAGGGCTTGCCTGTCCCACCGAGCTCTGAGACGCCCGCTATCGCGATGGCGCAGGTGAGGACATGAAGACGCAGCTGGTGCATCTGTCGAGTCGTCTGTGGGCGCTCATACGCCTGCTGAGCACCGATGACGCTTACGAACGCTATCTCGCCCACCGGGCTCGCCACCACGCTGCCGAGCCCCTGCTGGACCGGCGCGCTTTCTACTTGTGTGAACAGGAACACAAATGGAACGGTGTAAAGCGCTGTTGTTGAGCCCTAAAAGCCTGTTTTGCACTGCCTTATACATGGCCAGAAGCCATTGACTGTAATGAAGAAAATGCTATCTTGCCCTGCACAATGTTGCACGCACCAAAGGAGGTAGCATGTTGATCATTGCAGTAGGGTTCCTGGTTGGAACCATCGCGTTCATGGTCATGGCCGTGATCGAGCGTTAAGTAGTTAGAGAGGAACACCGCAAGGAACCGCGTCCATCCGGACCGGCCTCCTTGCGGTAACCGGTGGCATCGCCTCGTCACCCGCATCGGCGTCGCATTTCGGCGTCATATTCAACCCGATGAGCCTTGTCTCTCATTTCGGGACATTCCCCACCGAAGTTGTTTGACACTCCAAACCTCGCTGTGTAATTACGCAGCTCGATTATTCAAATCACGCACGAGGTCCTTAGTCATGGCACTGTGGAAAGAATCCAGCAAAGACCAGCACGTTCCTGAGCCTCCGGTCTCCCGCGAGATCGAGAAGCCAGTCGCAACGGTAGCGAGCATCGAGGCGAATCGTGCAGCCGCGCTCTCGCAGTCGCGTCCCGCCGCCACTGTCTCCGCTGACCAGAAAGAATCGGTCATCTCCGCCGGCCTCACCATCGAAGGCAAAATCGAAGGCGCCGGTCATGTGCGCATCGCCGGTAACTTCAAGGGCGACGTACACGTTCAGGGCAACCTGACCATCGATGCCGGCGCCCGCCTCACCGGCGGCGTCAAAGCCAACACGGTGATCATCGCCGGCGAACTCGAAGGCAACATCGACTCCGCTGCGCGCGTCGAGCTGCTGCAGACCGGCATCCTCAATGGCGACCTCAAGGCCGGTTCACTGACCGTTGCCGCCGGTTCACGCATGCGTGGCCGCGCCGAGTTCGGTTGGGACGAGAAGGCCGCCAAGACCGGAAGCCTCATCGGTTCGTGAGCACGCGGGCGACGGCGCCGGGTAAAAGTCGACTCTGCCCGCACTGCAAGTCGACGATCCTCGAAAGTTCGAGTATCTGCCCGGCGTGCCATCATCACCTTCGCTTCGACCCCAAAGCGGTAACGGAAAAACGCGCCCAGTCGACCTTCACCGCGTTGCGCGTGCAGGGATCGTTTCGCCATCCTCCCGGGGGCGACGCGTGGGAATATTCCGTGGTGGTCGCGATCAAGAACGATCGCGGCGAAGAAATCGCGCGCCATGTGATCGGCGTCGGCGGCCTGGCGCCCAACGAAGGGCGCAACGTCACCCTGTCGGTCGATGTGTTCGCGCCGGGCGGGATTCCTCCCGCCCCTCCCCCGAAGTAGTGGAGACCCGACCGAGGCGCCGCCTCGGTCGCTGCCACGTCCACTGCCATCTTTACTGAAAGGGCAGCACTACTCTGATGCGCGATGTCGGGCCAATACCGACCGCCGGGCCGCCCTAGCAGGTTCTATACTCGCGCCCGCGCTTCGTCGTAACCCGAATATCACCACCGAGTATCTTCATGACCACATTGATGTACGAACTGTCCGTGCCCGCGTTCCTGCACACGCTTGGCAATCTGAAAGCGCTGTTGGAAAAAGCCGTGGCGCATGCGACAGCGAAGAAGTTCGACCCCAACGTATTCGTCGGCGTGCGACTCGCCCCCGACATGCTGCCGCTCTCCAAGCAGATCCAGATCGCCAGCGATGCCGCCAAGGGCGCCGGTGCGCGCCTCTCCGCCACCGAGGCGCCTAAGTTCGAAGACAACGAAACCACCATGGACCAGCTCATCGCACGCGTCGAGAAGACCATCGTTTACCTGCGCACCGTGGACGCGAAGCTGTTCGAGGGCGCGGAGACTCGTACTGTTACTCTCGTCTCGCCGCGACAAACCCTCACGTTTTCCGGCCTGAACTACCTGCGCCACTACGCGCTGCCGAATTTCTTTTTCCACGTGACCACCACCTATGCCCTGCTGCGGCATAACGGCGTGGAGATCGGCAAGGCGGATTATCTCGGTCGCGTCGAAAGCTGATCGAACGCATCGGACCTGAGCTAACGCCGACGACCGATACTCGTCGGCGTTTTCTTTTGCGCCTTCCCCGGCTGCGCCGTCTTCGTTACGCGCACGCCATTGAGCTGCACGTCGAGACCACCGATGCAGCGCTCGAGCAATCCCTGCAGTTGTTTGATTTCCGTCGGCTGCAATGCCGACAGCATGCGCACCCAGATATTCCCGCCGATGACGCGCGCACGTGCCAGGCGCGCCTGGCCTGTCTTGGTCACGAACCAACTATCGGCACGCGCCTTCTGAGGATGCGGCCGGCGTTCGATGTCGCCATCGCGCTCCAATCGTCGCAGGATCGTGTTCATCGACTGCGCCGTCACGAATCCGCGGCGCGCGAGTTCCGCCCCCGCCAACCCCGGCTCCTGGTCCAGGTTCAGCAGCACGACGAAATGCGCGACCGACATGTCCATCTTCTGCGCACGGAACGCTTCATCCACCGTCTGACGCACGGCGTGGTGCAGGTTCTTGAGTAAATGAGCGATGACCTGCTCCGGCCGCGAGGGTTCCGGAACGCAGGGCACGGATTTGAGGCGAGCCTGTGACACGTTGCGCACTGTTCCTATATCAGTAAGCTGATATCATATCAGTTTACTGATATCACTCCGTGCGTTTCACTTCGCACTTCCCCAGCACCCACTCGCGCCAGGTTCATCGATGAGCACGTCCTCTCCCGCCAACCGTGGTCGCCTGGCCCTCCTCACAGCCATTGGGCTGGCCGTTCTCCTCGTGGGGTTCGCCATGGTGCGTTCATCCGCGAAAGACAAGGACGTGCCCCCGCCCCCGCCCGGCATGAGCGTCACCACCATCGAACTGCAAGCGGGCGATGTCTCGCGCGGCATCGTTGCCAACGGCACGGTCTATCCCTGGCAGGAAATCATCATCAGCCCGGAAGTCGGCGGCTACCGGGTGGCAGCGGTCAATGTAGACGTTGGCGATCGCGTCAAGCGCGGCCAGGAACTGGTGCGCCTCTCCGATGTACTGCTGGTTTCCGACGTCACGTCGAAACAGGCCAACCTGCAGAGCGCGCAGGCAACTCTCGACAATGCAGCATCGGCACACCGTCGTGCGCGCGCCCTGACAACCTCCGGCGCATTCTCGCAAGCCGATGTAGACAAATTGCGAAGCGAAGAATTGGCAGCGCAGGCGCGCGTGGAAGTCGCGAAAGCAGACCTCGAAGCTTCCGAACTGAGAGTGCGCTACACGCACGTCACAGCGCCGGACGACGGCATCATTTCCGTACGCATGGTGGCGATCGGCCAGACAGCCAGCATCGGCGGCGAGATGCTGCGCATGGTGCGACAGGGTCGCGTCGAATGGCGTGCGGAAATTCCAGAAGCACGCATGCGTGATATTCATACGGGTCAGCTCGTGCGCCTGACGACTGCGGACGGCTCGACGCTCGATGGCAAGGTGCGCACTGTATCGCCCACTATCGAAAGCGCCACGCGCGCCGGTCTCATCTATGTCGACATCGCATCGGAGAATGCGCGGCCGGGCATGTATGCGCGCGGTGAAATCATTCTCGACAACAAGGCGGCGCAGATGGCGCCGATCGCGAGTGTGGTGATACAGGACGGCTACAGCTACCTGTTCGTGGTCAACGGTGAGCCCACCGGGCAACAGACGGTGCAGCGCCGCCGCGTCGAGACCGGAATGGTGAAGGGCAACTCGATCGAGATCTTGAGCGGCATCCAGGCCGGCGAACACATCGTCGAGAAAGGCGCCGGCTTCCTCAAGGACGGCGATCGCGTCACCGTCGTGCTGCCCGATGCACGGAAGGCCGCATGAACTTCGTAACCTGGTCGATCCGCAACCCGGTCCCGGTCATCGTCCTGTTCTTTGCGTTGACCGTGGCGGGGCTGTACAGCTTCACCAAGCTCGGCGTGCAGGACCAGCCGGACGTCGAGTTTCCCGCAGTGGTGGTGACCGTGGCCTATCCCGGTGTGCCGCCCTCGCAGCTGGAAGCGGAGGTCACCCGCAAAGTCGAAGATTCCGTGTCGTCCATCGTCGGCATCAAGCACATCACCTCGACCGTCAACGAAGGCGCGTCCACCACCGTCATTTCGTTCGAGTTCGGACGCGTGATCAGCGATGCCGTCGATGACGTGCGCGATGCCGTGACGCGAATTCGCTCCGACCTGCCAGCCGACGCACGCGAGCCGGTGATCTCACGCATCACCACGGCGGGCCGCCCTGTCGTCACTTTCAGCGTCGAAGCACCCAACATGAGCGACACCGAGCTGTCGTGGTTCGTGGATCTCACCGTCATGCGTGAACTCACTGCGGCGAAAGGCGTCGGCAGCGTGAATCGCGTTGGCGGCGTGTCGCGCGAAATTCGCGTCGACCTGCGTCCCGACCAGATGGCGGCTCTACACGCAACAGCGAGCGACGTATCGCGACAACTGCGCAAGATCCAGGCCGAGTATCCAGGTGGCGAAGGTCGCGTGGGCGGCCTCGAGCAGAGCGTGCGCACCACCGGCACTATCGCATCGGCGCAGGAACTGGCAGCGCTGCCAATCGTGCTCGGCGACGGCCGCACAGTACGACTCGACACCATCGCCGACGTTCGCGACCAGGCATCCGAGCGACGCCAGCTGGCACTGCTCGACGGCAAGACTGTCATCGGTTTCGAAGTCGTGCGCGCCTGGGGCGCGAGTGCATTGGACGTAGCGGAATCCTCGCGCCAGGCGGTCGAGCGCCTGGGTGCGCAGCATCCAGGCGTGAAATTCAAGGAGGTCAGTTCCACCGTCGATTTCATCCGGCGTTCCTATTCCTCGTCCATGGAAATGCTGTTCGAAGGCGCCATCCTCGCGGTGATCGTGGTCTGGGTTTTCCTGCGCGACTGGCGCGCGACCTTCATCTCTGCAGCGGCGTTGCCGCTCGCCATCATTCCGACGTTCTGGGCCATGCACCTGCTCGGCTACACGCTGAACCTACTGACCCTGCTGGCGCTGTCGCTGGTGGTGGGCATGCTGGTCGACGACGCCATTGTGGAAGTGGAAAACATCGTGCGCCACCTGCGCATGGGCAAGAAGCCGCTCGAAGCCGCCACCGATGCCGCCATCGAAATCGGCATGGCCGTGGTCGCCACCACGCTGACGCTTTGCGCCGTGTTCGTTCCGGTCGCCTTCATGGGCGGCATTCCCGGCGAGTTCTTCCGTCCGTTCGCCTTCACCTCGGCAGTCGCTGTGATGTTCTCGCTGCTGGTCGCTCGCATGCTGACGCCGATGATGGCCGCCTACATGCTCAAACCCAATCACGAGGAAGAGCATACGAGCGCGCTGAAGACCTGGTATCTCGACACCGTCGCCTGGTGTCTCGCGCATCGCCGCTACACCATTGCCATCGCCACGGTGCTGTTGATCGCCTCGTTCGCGCTGGTCCCCTTCATTCCGAAAGGCTTCGCTCCCGCGGGCGACGTGGGCTTCGCGGTGTTGAGTGTCGAGCTGCCTCCGGGCGCCACGCTCGAAGAAACCACCGGGGTGGCCGAGACTATTCGCAAGCGGGTCACGGCCATGCCCGAAGTCGAGAGCGTCTACAGCATCATCGGTGCATCTGCCGGCGGCGGCGGACCGGGTAACGCGGGCGATCATGTCGGCGATGTACGTCGCGCCAGCCTCACCATCCAGCTCAAACCGGCGAAGGAACGCAGCATCACTCAGCAGGAGTACCAGCGGAAAACGGCAACGGCGCTGCGCGACATTCCCGGAGTGCGACTCTCGTTCGGCGCGCAGACCGGCAGCAAGCTGCAGATCACACTGGCCAGCGACGATCCGGTCCGGCTCGACGCTGCCGCATCCGCCGTCGAACACGACCTGCAGACGCTCAAGGGCATAGGCAACGTCACCTCCTCGGCCAGCCTGATGAAGCCCGAGATCGTGATTCGTCCCATGCCGGATCGCGCGGCGGAACTGGGCGTGACTACAGACACTCTCAGCGCCGTCACGCGCATCGCGACGTCGGGCGACATCGACAACAGTCTCGCGAAACTCAATCTGTCGAGCCGGCAGATCCCGATCCGCGTGCAACTGCCTGACAACGCCCGCGGCGATCTCGAAAGCATCCGTCTGTTGCCAGTGCCATCGCGAACGGGCTCGGTTCCGTTGATGAGCGTCGCCGACGTGTCGCTCGGCGCAGGGCCGGCGCAGATCACGCGTTACGATCGTAGCCGCAACGTATCGATCACCGCGGACCTCAATGGCCGGCCCCTTGGCGATGCCTTGGCCGAATCGCGCAAGCTGCCGTCACTGATGAACCTGCCCGCGGGCGTGAAGCAGGTCACTGCCGGCGATGCGGAATTCATGATCGAGCTGTTCACCGGTTTCGCCATGGCCATGGCCGTCGGCATCATGTGCATCTACCTGCTGCTGGTCATTCTGTTCCGCGAATTCCTGCAGCCCATCACCATCCTGTCGGCACTGCCGCCCTCCGCCGGCGGCGCGCTGGTGTTCCTGTTCGTCACCGGCTACGAGATGTCGATTCCCTCGCTCATCGGCATGCTGATGCTGATGGGCATCGTGACCAAGAACTCCATCCTGCTGGTCGAATACGCGGTGCGCGCCATGCATGAAGAGGGACTCAATCGCGTCGATGCCCTCATCGATGCCTGCTCCAAGCGCTCGCGTCCCATCATCATGACCACCATCGCGATGGGCGCCGGCATGCTGCCCATCGCCACTGGCTGGTCCGGCGATCCAAGCTTCCGCGCGCCGATGGGTGTGGCGGTGATCGGTGGCTTGCTCGCATCGACAGCGTTGAGTTTGTTCGTCGTGCCGGTGATCTTCACGCTCACCGATGACTTCCAGGGAAAGCTGCGAAGGCTGTTCAGTCGGAGGAAGAAGCCGGAAGAAGAGGCAGCGCTGGCAGTGCGAACAGCGGAGTCCTGAAATCCTACTTCCTCCCCCGGCGACCGGGGGAGGAAATGAGAAAATCAGATCGCCCGCAACGCCGTGGCTACTGGCAATCGCGCAGCGCGTATCGCCGGGAACAGACCGCCGATCAAACCGATAACCGCCGCCCACACGATACCGATCACCATCAGCTGCGGACTCACGCTCAGGTCGAACACGAGCTGCCCCATTCCCTGGCCACCGGTACTCACCGTGTGACCATTGAAGAACAACCACGCCAAGAGCGCACCGATCACGCCGCCGATGCCGGCGAGC
>JBEVKB010000068.1:0-6175 GCA_040509875.1 Steroidobacteraceae bacterium
TCCCTGTGAGCCCCCTTCGTTCCCTGGGCGCATGGTATTCCTGCCGAGGGATAAAAGAATCATCTCCTTCGGTAAAGTCTCCGATCTTTCTTCCCGGCGGCTGCGCGCAGCGACAGATGCCGCGCGACAGCCGCTGTATCACTGCCACGGAAGAAACATAGCGTTCAGAGTGAACGCAGGAAATTCAACATGTCCTGTCGGCGCGCCGCGGGCAGCGCGTTGAATCGATCGACCACCGTGTTCGCTTCGGACGGCCCGAAGGTCGAGTTGCCGTTGCTGCGATGAGCCTGGATCGCCTGGAGCAGATCGCTGGTACGGCCGTCGTGGAGAAAGAAGATTCGCTGGCCCAGCCCCCACAGCGGTGCGGTCCGGAATTCATCCGGCGCTGCCATGCCTTGCACGATGTCGTCCGCCAGTCCCGGCCCCATGTTGTGAAGCGCGAGATCGGAGAACAGGACGACATCGCGATTTCGCAGCGCCGCCACGGTCGTATTCTCGGTTCTGAGCACACGCGTGTGACATTGCACGCAGCCGATGTTCACGAACGCGTTGAAGCCTTCGGTGATGGACGCATTGCCGCCGGGCGTGGTCGTCGAAGGAGTCGGCGGCGCCAGGAAGCGCATGAACACCGCGAACTTGTCGATCGCAGTGACTGCTTCGAGCGGAGTCGCCGCGTCGGTCGCGATCACGTCGTTGGGCACGGGGACTTCCTGGCATTCCGGCGTTTCGTCCCGCTCGACCTGGAACATCTCATTGGTGATGCCCATTTCGACGTTGTACGCCTCGCCGGAAAAGAACAAACCCGAAACGTTCTGCGCCTTCCAGCCGAAGCGGGTGATCCGCCCATCCGACTCGTTGCGATTGACGCGCCCGGAGATTCCGAGCTGCGACTTCACGGCAGCATTGGCGGCCAGGTTCTGCAGGATCAATCGATCCGGAACCTCTTCGATCAAACCGGTGCCGAACACCGGCGTGGGAATGCGAAAGATCACATTGTTGTTGGCCAGCTCGGCCGCGAAGTTCGGTTGCAGGATGTTGCATCCCGCGGCATCGCCGGTGTTATCGGCACGGCCGCTGATGACGAACAATCCATGCACGCCGCCATCTCGTGCTCCCGAGGGTGTGCGTTTGAAGCGCGCCTCTCGGATCGGTCCATTCACTGTAATGAACGGAGGCACGGTGTTGCGTGCACCAAATGCGGTCGCGACGCCTACCTGCGGATTGATGGGACCGGAGGTGCCGCCGACCGCGGGCTGCAGGTGGCAACCGCCGCAGCCATCGAGATTGAAGCGAGGCCCGAGGCCATCGCCGATACCCTCGGCTTCCTCGAAATCTTCCAAACCCGCCTCGAAAAAGGCCAGTTCGCTGGCCGTGAGATTTGGGAGTGGATGGCCTGCTGCGGGAGGTCCACCGCGTACACCGGGATCCACCTGCGCCAGTGCCGCGGAGGACCACACCAGAATAGATAAGGTCAGCGCCCTCGAGCGCGTCGTCGCTGTGGTCACGGTTCACCCCTCCCTGCGTTTATTGAACTCAGCGGGGGGTAGCGTGCCCGAGGGCGTCGCGCGGGGAATGAATCGATTGGTCTATGACCGCCTAGTTCGATCGGTCGGGACCTTCTATTGCAGATCGCCCAGGCGATCCTGCAGCTGCTTGCGGAAGCGCCGGCTCAATCGCAATCGAACGTTGGACTTGAGCACCACTTCGTATTCCCCGGCGTTCTGCAGCTCGAGCCCCTGCACGCGCGCGACGTTCACGATGATCGAGCGGTGAATGCGGATGAAGCCGTCGCCCAGGTCGCCTTCGAGCTCGGACAAGGTCCGCCGCAGAATGTGTGTGTCGCGGCCCACATGGAGGCATGCGTAGTAACTCGCGGCTTCGATCCAATCGATGTCCGAAACATTCAGGAACAGCAGTTGGCCCGGGGACCTGACGACGAGCCGCCGGGTCGGTTGCTCGGCCGCGTAGTGGGCGAGTTTTTCTTTCGCGCGCTGTAGAGCCCGATGGAAGCGAGCGTCATCGAATGGTTTGAGCAGATAGTCGAGCGCGCCGACCTCGAAGGCGCGCAGCGCGTACTCGTCATAGGCAGTCACGAAAATAATCGCCGGCGGCAACTGCGTGCCCAGCAGTTCGAGCACATCGAAGCCGCCGCATTCGGGCATCTGCACGTCGAGGAACAGCAGGTGCGGTTGCCACCGCCGGATGATCTCGATTGCTTCGACACCGGATCCGCATTCCGAGACCAATTCGATCTCGGGATCACCGCGCAGCAAGACAGTCACATTGCGTCGGGCGAGCGGTTCGTCATCGACGACGAGGACGCGTATGGGCGCGGCGAGCGGCATTCACGCGTCCTTCAGGGGCAGGGTGACGATGACTTCCACGCCGTCCGATCCTCCGGGCGCCATCGCGAGATCGGCGGCACTGCCGTGCAGGATCTGCAGGCGAGTGCGTAAGTTGGCGAGCCCGACGCCGCCACCCGTTGTTTCCCAGTCTTTGCGGAAGCTCGGGCCATCGTTGTAGACGCTCAAATACAAGCTGCCATCCTTGCGTTCGCCAGCAACGCGCACCGTACCTCCGGCTGCGCGCTTGCTGATGCCATGCTTGATGGCGTTTTCCACTAACGGTTGCAGCAGCAAGTTGGGAACGGTTACATCCAACAGGTGCGCCGGGATGTCCACGCTCACGTGCAGGCGTTCGCCGAAGCGAACTTTCTGGATGTCCACATAGCGCTGCAGATATTCCACTTCCTCGCCCAGCGTTACTTGCGCGCGATGCGAGTCTTCCGAGGCTCGACGCAGGAATTCGCTGAGCCCGACGATCATGCTCACCGCCGCGTCGCTACGACGATCGCGCACCAGGGCCGCGATGGAATTGAGCGTGTTGAACATGAAATGCGGCTCCATCTGACGGCGCAGCGCGGCCAGCTGAGCTTTGGAAAGCTCTTCGTTGAGCCGTGCGGTCTCGGTCATCTGGCGCGCGATGTTCTCTCGCGAGTCGATCAGATATGTGATGGTGAGGACCAGCACGTATGCGATCAGGAAAATCAGGATCTGGTAGAGGAGTGTGATGCTCAAGGTGTCCCAGAAGGTCGGGGGACGCCGATTGCCCCAGGGATTGAACAGCACTTGGAGCGTGGCCGACCAGGCTTCGGCGACCACGCTGATGGCAAGGAAGGCGGCGAGGTGTGCAGCGACTGTGCGCACCGTCGTGCCTCGAATGATTGGATAGCGACGCGCGAGATTGATGATCCATGGCGTCGCCAGCGCCCATGGCAGCCAAGTGGCCAGTGAAGTTGCGAACAGCGGCAGCCAGGCGTGACGCCTGCCTTCGCCGAAACGCATGATGAGTACGGCCTGACTGGCTTCGAGCAGCCCGCCCGCACACCAGATCGCTGCGATCCAGCGCCAATGGATCCTGTGTGCGTCTGTGCTACTTCCGTTCATGGCATTCACTTTACGCCAAGCACGTCACTGTGCGCTCCCCGTATGCAGCGAATCGTACTCCCGCTGCAGTGAGCGGTCTGCTTCTCTGCCGAGCGCGTCCCTAGACTGCTGGACATCCAGTTTCATGGGGGATGGCAAGGATGTCAGAAATGTCACGGAGGGCCGCGTGTCTCGTTATCACATTCGTCGCGGGTATCGCGGCAGCCGACGATAATGCGGTGACATCCGCCGCCGACGCTTTCGGCGAACGCGTCGGCACCGAGCAATCGGGGCTCTATAGCGAGACGCAGGTTCGCGGCTTCGACCTCAACGAAAGCGGCGCCTACCGCATCGACGACGCCTATTTCAGCCGTGCCGCGGCGATGAACGATCCGGTGCTGGCGGGTGTGGGCGTACGCGTGGGCGTCAACGCGGTCCGTCTCGCATATCCCGCGCCATCCGGTGTTGTGAACTATCGTCTGCGCCGGGCCGGGCCGGTGAATGAGCTGCGGCTCGGTGTGGGCTGGCGTGACTTCGGCACGCAGGTGATTCAGGGTGACGGTTCATTTCGTGACGGTGAGCTCAGCTTCGCTGGCGGATTTGTCTGGCGTCCTTTGTTTCGCTTGTCGGGAGGTAACGAAGGTCGTGCCTTCGACTTAGGCGGCGTCGGTACCTGGGAAATCACGCCCGATCAGCGGCTGCGCACCTTCGCGACAATGTACCAGCGTAGCTACGATGGCGATTACGCAGTGCTTCCCGCGGAAGCAGCGGTGCCACCGAGTCTCGAAGACCTTCGCCAGTACTCACCGTCGTGGGCTAAGGCAGAAGCGCTCAGCTCGAATATCGGCGCGCTCTATGACGCGCGAATCGGCGGCTTCACGATCGATCTAGCGGCCTTTCACTCGGCCTTCGATATCGACCGCACCGATTACACTTTAATCACAGCCGACCGTGCCGGGCACGCCTCGGCCACGACCTTTCGCAATCCCGACCGTAACAAACGTTCCATGTCCACTGAAGCGCGTCTGGGTCGACAGTTCGATGCGGGCGGCATCGATCATCTCGCGACTGTGTCGTTGCGGGCCGGCCGTACCGTCGTGGATCTCACATCCAACCTCGCCATTGCTCTGGGTAGCTTCGACTTGCGAAGCGACGATTCGCCGGACGGAGTGGAACTTCCCTGGTCGGGAACTCGTGGCGAGGACACAGTCGAGCAGGTTACCGCCTCGGCGGGTTACGGGCTCGCATGGAGCGATCGTGTGCAACTCCGCTTCGCCGTGCATCGGAATCGATACGACAAGGAAGTACTGACCATCGCGGGCATACGGAGCGAAGGCGTCAGCGAGACCACGCTCTACAATACTTCGGCCATCGTCAGTCTCACCGATCGCACGGCCGTGTTCGGCAGCTGGATGACGGGTCTCGAGGAGGCCGGCGTCGCACCCACTTCGGCGATCAATCGCGATGACGTATTGGCGCCGGTGGAAGCCGAGCAGTTCGAGCTGGGCCTGCGTCATGCGATCACGCCGGGGTTGACGGTCATCGGTGCCGTGTTCGATGTTTCCAAACCCACGAATGGGTTTCGCGCGGACCGATCGTTTGGACTGGTGGGACAAGTGCGTCATCGCGGCGTCGAAGGCTCGATCGCTGGTCAGTTGGATGCGAATACCAGCGTCGTCGTTGGCGCGGTGGCTTTCGAGCCCGAAGTAACTGGGCCGCTGGTGGACGCAGGCGCAGTTGGCTCACGCGCCGCGGGTATCTCGCAAGTCATCGCCAATGCAAACATCGAGCGCCAGCTCGGTGGCGAGTGGTCGGTGGACGCGGGGCTGAGTTATACCGGCGAGCGCTGGGCGGACACAGTCAACAGCTTCAAAACGCCAGCTGTGACGACTGTCAACATCGGCACGCGCCGCAAGTTCGAGCTTGCCGGCCGCGCGGCCGAGCTTCGCATCCTCGGTTCGAATCTCACCGGCGTCGATGGCTATCGGGCAACGCCGTCCGGCGTCCTCTCGCCCATCGCACCCCGGACAGTGCGGGCCATGCTGACTGTGACCTTCGGGCCGAAGCGCCAATAGAAACGCGCGGCAACGGCGGTATTACCTGCGCTGTTCCCAGCGTTCGGGTAGTCAGTACAATGGCTGCCCGACATCAGAGCCGAACAGCATGCAGACATCCGATCGAGTCCGCCGGAGTGGTCATCGGACTCCACGGCACAGCAGTCTTGCCGGCACCAATCTCGAACGCGCCGCGGATTACAATCAGCGGGTGATGTTGCAGGCGATCCGCGTCAACGGCGAGATCACCCGGCAGGATCTCGCCAGGATCACCGGACTGACGCCGCCGGCGATCGCCAACATCACCCGGCGGCTTCTCGCGGACGGGCTGATCGGGGAGGCCGGACGCAGGCGCGGCGGCCGAGGGTCTCCGCCGGCGAACCTGATCATCAATCCGGAGGCCTGCCACAGCATCGGCCTGAACGTCGACCGCGATCACATCACCAGTGTGCTGGTGAATTTCGTCGGCGAGACCGTCGCGCGCCGATCCCAGGAGACGGCGTTTGCGCTGCCCGAGGAGGTGGCCGCTTTCTATCGCAGGAGCGTCGCCGAATTGGTTGCGGAGGCCAATGTCGACTTCAGTGAGGTTGTCGGTGTCGGCGTCGCGAGCCCCGACGATCTCGGCCTGGTCGAGCTGCCCGGCCGTCCCGCGGACTACAGCCTATGGAGCACGGTCGATTGGGAGCTGTTCGGCGA
>JBEVKB010000069.1:0-20979 GCA_040509875.1 Steroidobacteraceae bacterium
TCGAACGATTGCACGCACTGTTGTTCGATCAACAGTCGCTTCTCGACAGGTAGACGGGAAGGGTGGGATTCGATGCTCATGGAGCCACCACGCAACGGCTAGCGAGTTCCTCAAGCCACCACGCAAACGCCAACGGCGTGAGATCACGTTCATCACCGGCGATCGATGGTTTACCTAGACGATGAGCTCGTTCAGATTCGAAGCTCGAGGATTCAGATTCGCACCAGGCACGTTCAGATACGTCCGCCGGCGGTTCAGGTGATGCACCTGGTCGTTCATCTACCCGCCTGGTACGTTCAGTCCGTGCACCTGGTCGTTCAGATGCACGGACGCAGTAATGAGTAGCCTCTCGATGAGGAGGCACCTCAGGAACATCGGACGGCCGACAGCCAACCACATAGAGCCACGTACGCTTCTCAGCACGATGGCCCCACCGCACCTGATCGACCTCTAGACAAAAACCCACGCGATCAGCGAAGCCCGGCAGAGGCAAACAAGCGTGATGCCAGAGACGACTGTGCGCGGGATGCTCAAGGACGCCGCCCTTCGCTCGGACGGCATCGAGAGCAAACCATGCGAAATGACGCTCAGACTCTGGAGCCGTGGAAAGACCACGAAGACGAGACCACAAACGGCATGGTGGATGAGCAATCACGGGACCACCGAGATCCGGACGCCAGCTCAATGCGTCGCGACGTTCATCCCACACCTCGACAGGAAGATCGAAGTAGACGCTCCGACGATGAGCAAAGAGAACATTAACGCGACGTGAGTCATTAAGACGAGTCACGACGACGACCACGCTGTGATGACCTGGACCAAATCGATCAGCCAGCGGGCAATCACGTAGCCGCAACCCGCTCCGAAAAAAAGGCGACAACAGAGCCATGTCATGGCTCGAACCGCTCGACTCTGAAATCGGATATGCCGGACATCAGCAACCAGTCACGGGCATCATCGAGAGTGCGAAATTTTGGATATGGAGACTGGACCAAAGGACCAGTAACGAAATAACTCTCGTCATCTGGCACGCCAGGCACTTCCTCAACGATCCACCAGTCAGGCCGGCTCATCGAAGAGACTCAATCGCGCGGCGAAGATGACAGGCAGCTCGCACCCTTTCGAATCGCTCAAACGCTTCCTCAGCTTCGAGCCAGTCAATCGTTCGGTCGCAACGCTCGATGTAGTCCGGCCAGGAAAACCGCTCTGACGACTGCACGCCAGGACCAACGTGCGCAAAACATGGATGGCCGAGCGACGCGCACACCACACAAGAAAAAGCCCCCGGCTCTTGCGAGACGGGGGCCATGCCTACGACAGGACTGTCATTGCTGGGGAGCAGGTGCGCCCCGTCGAGACCCATTGCTATCTGCTGAAACATGTGATTGCTCCCCAGCGACCTGCGATGGCGCTGGAGACTACACAGCCCCCTTGAAATACTCAACCCCCTTCAATCATTGAACCCCCATGGCCGTTCTAATATGGTGGGTCGCGTCCCCCACACCAAGGCTCACATGAACGTCACGAATCGCACCCTGGACCGCCTGATGCAGAAATACGGCATCAAATCCGACTACGGATTGGCGAAGAAAATTGGGGTGACACCAGGATCGGTATCGAACTGGCGGAAGGAAAAGACGCAGATGGCCGACGCACCCGCGATGGAGGTAGCCAAGTTGCTAGAAATTGACGCCGGAGAGTTGCTGGCAGAACTCCAGGCAGAGAGAGCAGACAGCCCAGCAACACGCGCTGCATGGGAACAGATCGCTGGCAGACTCCGACAAACTGCAGCGACGATAGCGCTCGGAATCGCTAGGTTTTTCGGCTTTTTTCACGCGCAGACTGCACGCGCGTCAGTCGATCACTTCGCCACCAATACATATTATGACAAAGATGGATGCGATGCGACCGGGAGATGCCGCAATCAGAGCCAGGTCACCACCTGATCCACCGGCGCGGCGACTAACGGCCCCTTCAGCGTTGCCGTGCCCAAGTACAGCAAAGCCACGATGTGGTCTTCGGCCGCCAGCCCAAGCATGGCTTTGACCGCGTCGCTGTAAGCCGCAGCGCCGGTTTTCCACATGACTCCGTAGCCCAGCGCATGGCCGGCCAGGAACATGTTCTGAACGGCAGCCGCAACGGCGGTGACCTGTTCGATTTCAGGGATCTTGCCTTTGGAGATCTTGGCGGCCACCGCGATGATCGTCGGCGCTCGCATCGGCTTACCGCGTTCAGCATCGAGCTGCGCAGGTTGCGCCTCGGGGAATTTGTTCTTGAGTATGTCCGCCATGGCATCGCCGAGACGGGCGCGGGCGTCGCCTTCGAAGACCACGAAGCGCCATGGACGCAGGCGTCCATGATCGGGCGCACGAGTGCCGGCGCGGATGATTTGCTCTATGTGTTCGCGAGTGGGCCCGGGTGCGCTCAGCCTGAGCGCCGACGTGCGCGATTCGATTCCAGTCAACAGATCCATGGATACCTCAGCCTAATTTGCGAACCTGCATCGCGAGGTGCAGGCGATCGCCGCGCGTCGTGCACATAGAAATGTCGAGACCGTGGTCGACCGACCAATGCCTCACGATGGCTTGCGAAGGCACATACACAGGCAACTTGAACTGCGTGTCGACCTGGATCTGTCCTTCGGGAAGATGCGCCGCCGCCGAGCCCAGGCATCGGCCCAGCGAGAACATGCCATGCGCCACCGATTGCTTGAAACCGAACATTTTCGCCGTGCGCGCGGTGAGATGAATGGGATTGAAGTCGCCCGAAATGTTGGCGTAGCGCCAGCCGGTATCGGGCGCGATGTCGACGGGCTCGCTGTAGACGCCGCTGTCCGGATGTAACGAACGCTCGATGCTGGGACGCTTGGCGCCTTCCTTGGGTGGAGCATTGCCCCGGGCGAACATGGTGCTCACCTCCTCCCATACGACTTCGCCATCGCGCTGGTACTGCGTCAGGAAGTCGTATTCCTGGCCGAAGTCGGTGAGGCGCATGGTGTCGAAATAGACGCGCAACCGCAGCGGCGCATCGACACCGATGTTCTTCAACACGCGGATCGTGTTGCGCAAATGAATGAGCCCCAGCACTTTCACTGGAAAATTGCGCGCTATGAACAACTGCATGTGAATGGGCATGGCCACGACGTGCAGGTAGGCCGGCGGCAACACCTTGGTCGCGGGCACCCCGCAGATCTGCAGGTACTTTTGCAGATGGGTCGCCGACAGCACGATCTTGCGCACTTCCAGTTCGACCGGCGCGATGGTGGCGCCTTCCGGAGCCGTGTAAGGCTTCTTGCTGAGCAGGACGCGCGCGTAAGCCGGCACCACCGAGGGCAGTGTGCCGAATACGCGCTTTTCCAGTGAGGTCGAAGATGCTGCCATGTTGCGAAGGTCTACGGGTTTTCCTGTCGTCGATGGACAGATGGTGAGCTAGGTGACAAATGATTCAGGGTACGACCCTGTCGATGACAATGCTCACCGTACCGGCCGCCGCGGCAAAATCATAGTCAGCTTGACCGAACAAGTCGCCGCTTTGTGCCTGCGGGCCGCCCGAGCGTGACAACCTCGCAACCACCTGCACGCGCGGCACCGTCGCGATTGTACGCGTCGGCATCATGGCATCGCGCTCGGTGAGTTCGATTGCGAGCGGTAGCTGCGTCGAACTGTGTCGTTGTACTGCGAGCGGCGGCCCGCCTGCGGCGGGATCGCGAGCCAGGATGAACAGTGGCATCTCCCCGGAGACTTTGCCTGCGAGCGTTGGCGACAACGTCACCTCAACGCGGATCGAACGCTGTGCAGTGCCTGTCGCGGCACCGACAGGGGGCTTGGGTTCGACGCCGGCGGCCATGGCGGCGGGAGGTGCACTGCCCTGCCCCGCATCGCCCAATTGTTGATCGAGATCCTGAACCTGACGTTCCAGCATGCCGCGCAACTCTTCCGGCGGATTCTGTGCGAGCAGCAGCTTCAACCGATCACGGCCGGTGCGCAGATCGCCTGCCTGCAACGCCGCCATGCTGGAGTACCACAGCGCCTTGGGATGATTGGGGGCCACGCTCAAGGCCTGCTCGAACAGCTTGCCAGCGCGTCCCTGCAGCGATGCTTCATCCACGAGGGCGAGAGCTTCACCCAATCCGACCACCGCTTCGATGTTGTCGCCCTTCGTCAGGTCGTAAGCATGTTGAAACGCATCGGCGGCGAGAGCAAAGCGCCCCGTCGTGGAATACGACCTGCCCAGCAGCATCCAGCCGGTGACATCGCTGGGATCCGCCTTGAGCTTCGCTTCGAGCCTCTGGAGCAGCGTATCGACTTCCGCATTCTTGGCGGTCTCGTTTTCCGCCGCGTGCCAATCCCAATTACTCAGGTGCGCGTAGAGAGTAACGGCCAACGCTGCAATAGAAATGCTGGCGATGACGCTGACGATACGACGCTCGCGACGGGTCGCCGCCACGTCGATGGGTGGCTTGGGCCGCAACAGCGGCAACATGATCCACACCAGCACCGCCGTGAGCATCACGGCGCAGACAACGATGAAGGGCGTCAAGTCTCACCCGTCTCTGATGCCGGGTCGATGCCATGGTCTTCGCCCGCGTCACCGTCTACGGGCAAGTGCGATTTGCGCACGATGACTGTGACTGCAACGAACGCGCCGATCCCTACGAGCAGGAGCGGCGCTGCCCAGAGCAACCAAGTGCGCGGAGCCAAGGGAGGATCGTAAAGCACATAATCACCATAGCGATTGGTCATGTAAGTGAAGATGTCGGCGTCGCTCTTGCCGGCAGCCATGAGTTCGCGCACCTGGCGGCGCAGGTCGGCCGCCAGCGAGACGTTGGAGTCGGCGATCGACTGGCTGCGACACTGCACGCAACGCAGTTGATGAATGATGTGCGAGTAACGCTCCTGCATGGCCGGATCGCTGAACGCGGGCGCCGTATCGATCGCACCCGCGAGCTGCATCCAGCACATGAGAAACAAAGCCGAGGCGATACGCTTCATTCGGTGCGCGCTCCAGTGCGTCCCAACAGAGGTAGGAAGTCGCGCTCCCACACTTCCGGCGTCATTGCCGAGATGTGCTTGAACAATACCTTGCCGTCGGCGCCGATCAGGAAAGTCTCGGGTGCGCCATACACTCCCCAGTCGATTGCCACTCTCCCTTCATCGTCGAACGCAGTGGCCGTATAGGGGTTGCCGAGTTGCTGCAGCCACTGCTGTGCCTGCGCGCGGTCATCCCTCCAGTCGAGGCCGACGATGGGCACTTCGCCACGACGCGCGATCTCCAGCAACGTTTTGTGCTCGTGCCGGCACTCGACGCACCACGTCGCCCAGACATTCAGCAGGTAGGGTTTGCCCGCGAAATCGCTGTTCGAGACCAGCTTCGTGGGGTCGTCGACCGAAGGCAATTGGAACTGCGGCGCCGGCTTGCCGATGAGCGGCGACGGCAGCGTCTGTTTGTCGCGGTCGATGCCGACATAGAAAAATGTCACGAGCGCAGCAAACAGACCGATCGGAATCAGGTAACGCCACATAGGTTGAGTCAGAGCGTTTCAGCAGCAGCCGGCGAAACCGCGCCCGCATCGGCCGTGACGCGCTGGCGATAACGCCGATCGGTGACGCTGACCAAGCCGCCCAATGCAATGACCAGCGCGCCGAGCCAGATACAACGGATCAGCGGCTTGTACTGCAAACGCAGGCTCCAGGCGCCGTCGCCCAGCGGCTCACCCATGGCGACGAACAGATCGCGGCCCCAGCCTGCGTCGATGCCGGCCTCGGTCAGCGGGCTGGTCTGGACGCGATAGGTGCGCTTCTGCGGATGCAATACCGTCACCTGCTTGCCGTTTCGCGAAATGACGACTTCGCTTTCGACCGCGTCGTAGTTGGGACCGACCACGTCACGCACGCTCACCATCTTGAAATCGTAGCCAGCGAGCTGCGCCGTCTGGCCCGGCCGCAGGCTCAGGTCGGACTCGATGTGATAACTCTCGACCGTGGTCACGCCGAGCACGAAGATCGCGAGGCCGAAATGCGCGATGCTCATGCCGACGACGCTTGCCGAGAGCGAATGCCCCTTGCGCAGTCGGTTGACCGGATCGACCAGGGCCGACAATGCCACTGCGAACGCCGCCACGAAGCCGACGAACGCGAGGATCGAGTGCCACCCATAGGCGACGAAGGAAAGAAGCAGCGCTGCGAGCACCGCCACTGCCGTCACCGCCAGCAAGGTGGTTTTCGTGCGGCTGAAGGTGGCGCGTTTCCAGTCGGCGTGCATGCCGGGCACCATCATGAACACCATCGGCAGCATGGGGATCAGGAACGCCACGGTGAACCAGGGAGCGCCCACGGAAAGCTTGTTGAGTTTCATCGCATCCAGGAACACCGGGTACAGCGTTCCAAACAGAATCAGGAAGGTCGCCGCGACCAGCAGCACGTTGTTCATCAGCAGGAACGATTCCCGCGAGATCACCGCGAAGCCCACGTTGGAACGGAACAGCGGCGCGCGCCACGCATACAGTCCGAGCGCCACGCCCACACAAGTGCCCATGAAAACCAGGATGAACAATCCGCGACTCGGATCGCTCGCGAACGCGTGCACGGATTCGATGATGCCGGATCGAACCAGGAACGTTCCCAGCAGCGATAGTGAGAACGCGGTGATCGCGAGCAACAAGGTCCAGCTCTTGAACAGCCCACGCTTTTCAGTGACGGCGAGCGAGTGAATCAGCGCGGTGCCGATCAGCCACGGCATGAACGACGCGTTCTCGACGGAATCCCAGAACCACCAGCCGCCCCAGCCCAGTTCGTAGTAAGCCCACCAGCTGCCCAGCGCGATGCCGACGGTGAGAAACAGCCACGCCATGGTGGCCCACGGCCGCACCCAGCGGGCCCACACCGAATCCAGTTTGCCTTCGAGCATGGCGGCGACGGCGAATGCAAACGCCACGGAGAATCCAACGTAGCCCGTGTAGAGAATCGGCGGATGAATGGCGAGCGCCGGATCCTGCAATACCGGATTCAGATCGCGTCCGTCGGCTGCGGCGGGCCACAAGCGTTCGAACGGACTCGAGGTCAGCAGAATGAACAGCGCGAATCCCACACTCACCACACCCAGCACGCCGAGCACTCGGCTGATCATGATGTCGGGCTGATTGCGACTGAAGGCGGTAACGGCAACTGTCCAGATCGAAAGCACCAGCAGCCACAGCAGCAATGAGCCTTCGTGTGCGCCCCACACCGCGGCAAATCGATAAAACGTCGGCAACTGCGAATTGGAATTCTGTGCGACGTACAGCACCGAGAAATCGTTGACGTAGAAAGCGTAGGCCAGGCTCGCGAACGCACAGGCGGTCATCACGAACTGCCCCGCCACCGCACGTTGCGTGACGGCAAACCAGTGCGGCCGCCGAGTCGCAGCGCCGACCAGGCCGAAGAACGCCTGCGCAAGCGTCAGGCACAAGGCCAGGATCAACGCAAAATGTCCGAGTTCGATGATCATGAAATGCGCTGCCGGTTGCGGGTTGCCGATCGAGTGCTCAAGTCGTTGGCGACGCGGCTGCGGCGGGCGCCGCGACCTTGCCATCATGCTGCTTCTTCAGCATCTGCGCGACGTTGGGCGGCATGTAGTTTTCGTCATGCTTGGCCAGTACCTCCTCGGCCACGAACAAGCCGTCGCCGGAGAGTTTACCGCGGGCGATGACGCCCTGCCCTTCACGAAACAGATCGGGCAACACGCCGGTGTAACTCACGGTGACGTTGTTTGCGAAATCCGTGAGCACGAAACGCGCTTCGAGACTGCCGGACGGACGTTTGAAACTGCCTTCGGTCACCATGCCGCCGACACGAAACAGGCGATCGGCGGGCGCTTTCCCGGCGCTGACATCCGAAGGCGAATAGAAATACTGCAGGTTGTCCTGGAATGCCTTCAACGCGAAGCCGACTGCGCCACCCACGACGAGCAGCACGACTGCCACCAGCGACATGCGGCGTTGACGCGGCGTCATGATGCATTCACCGCTGATCCAGTCGCCACCGATGCCTGATTGCGACGTGTCGCTCGCTGCACCTGGGCTGCAAGCTCGCGTCGCGCCAACCATACATTGCCGGCGAGTACCGCCAGCGTGAGTCCGTAGCAGGACCATACATAGGCGGCGTAACCGCCCATTCGAAAAAATTCAGCCATGCTCAGGTTCCTGCGGCGAGCGCATTCAACCAGCTGGCGTTGCGCTCGCGTTTGAGTATTTCCGCCCGGATGCGATCGCATAGCACGGCGGCGAAGTACAGCATGAAGGCCAGCAGCATGATCAGCAGAGGCCACAGCATGGGAGAGGCAATCGAGGGCGCCGCCATTTTGGAAATGCTCGGCCCCTGGTGCAGGCTGTTCCACCACACCACGGAGTATTTCACGACCGGCACGTTCACCACGCCCACTATAGCCAGTATCGCACTGGCCCGATCGGCCCGCTGCGTGTCGTCGAAGGAAGAACGCAGCGCCATATAGCCCAGGTACAGGAACAGTTGAATGAGCTCGGACGTGAGTCGCGGATCCCATTCCCACCAGGTGCCCCACATGGGTTTGCCCCAGATCGATCCGGTGGCGAGCGCGAGCACGGTGAACGAGGCGCCGATGGGTGCGCAGGCGGCAGCCACCGCATGGGCCAGCTTGATGCGCCAGATGATCCCGATGCCGGCCGCGACCGCCAGGATGATGTAGACGGAAAGTGACAGGATGGCGCTAGGAACATGCACATACATGATCCGGAACGCATCCTTCTGCTGGTAATCGGGCGGCGCGAGCACCAACCCGCCGTACGCCGCCACAGCCATCAGGATGAGGGCGGACCAGAGCAGCCATGGACGTAGCCGTGCTGCCATCGCATAGGCATACGGAGGTGAAGCCAGCTTGTAGAACCAGAGCCACATTCGTGCATCAGTCCGCTTGTGATGACCTGCTTATCGAATCAACGCGACAACCACACTGCGATGAGCGACCCTGGCCGCTATCCGCGACTACTCCAGACTGATACGCATCGCGGCGCTCATCGCGAACGGCCCGAGCGCGAGACACAGCAGCAGCATCGCCGCCAGCAAGTTTAGCGGACCGGCGACCGCTTCGCCGTGCATTGCGAGATCCACCGCCCGCGCACCGAAAATCAGCACCGGCATTTCCAGCGGCAGCACCAGCAAGGCCAGCAGAACGCTGCCCCGGCGCACCGCCACGGTCAAAGCCGCCCCGATACCGCCGAGAATGCTCAGGCAGCCCGTGCCCAGGGCCAGCGATCCCGCGAGCACTGGCCAGACAGACATCGGCATACCCAATGCAGTTCCCACGATCGGCGCCATGATGACCAGGGGCAAGCCCGCAAGTAACCAGTGCGTCACAGTTTTGGCCAGCAGCAGTAATGAGAGTGGCTGTCCCGACAGCGCCCACTGCTCGATCGTTCCGTCCTCGACGTCCGGTCGGAACAGCGACTCGAGCGCGAGCAGCGAGGCCAGCATGGCCGCGACCCACACCACGCCGGGTGCGATATTGCGCAGTTCATTGAGCGACGGACTGATGGCCAGCGGAAACAGCGTCGTGACCACCACGAAAAAAATCAGCGGCTGTACGACTTGGTCCCAATGTCGTACAGCGAGCCGCAGTTCGCGCGCCACGATCAGTCCGACGATGCGCATCAATCCCGGCTCTGTCATTGCAGCTCCAGCACCCTGACGCGAGCATGCTGTGTCAGCAGCGACTGGTGTGCTGCTGTCAGGATCGAACCGCCGGCTCGCAAGTGAGTCGCCATGCATGCCTCCACGCATTCGATTCCGCCGCGATCGAGATTGGTGATGGGCTCATCGAGTATCCACAACGACGCGCCGCTCAGAATCACCCGCGCGATAGCGACGCGCCGCTTCTGTCCCGCCGACAGCGCTCGCGCCGGAAGATCCGCACATTGTGAGACCTGCAGGCGTGCCAGCATCTCGAGCATTTCGTGACGCTCGACGTCGCGTCGCAGGCGCACGCTGTAGTGAAGATTTTCGAGAGCGCTCAGATCGGGCTTCAATGCATTGACGTGTCCGAGATATGCCAGCTGCCGATGAAACGCTTCACGCTCCTTCCGCACCGGTGCACCGTGCCAGTCGATCTCGCCGGATTCAGGTTCGATCAGCCCGGCCACACAACGCAGCAGGCTGGTCTTGCCGACTCCGTTCTGCCCCATCACCTGCAGCAACTCTCCCGGCTGCAAGGCGAACGACACGTCGCGCAGCAGATGTCGATCGCCGCGCCATAGATGTAGGCGGCGAACTTCGAGCGCGGCGCCGGAGGGTTGAGTCACTGAAGGAAGCGAATCGGTCAGAGAAACACCGTGTGGCAGCCTGCGTGGTGGTCGTGTCGTTGTCGAGGCAATGCGAAGAATCCGACGCTTCAGGATTGGTGGTGGCGGCGACCGGAATCGAACCGGTACGACTTGCGTCGGCAAATTTTAAGTCTGCTGCGTCTACCAATTCCGCCACGCCGCCGAAAGCCCGCGCATTCTAGCGATTGATTGACGGGTGTGCAGCCATCGGCTGCAGCGGGGCCGTTCAGTACACTGCGCGCGCCATTCTTTCCACCGTTTCGTGCGCGTGTTTCACGGCGGCATCATGGGTGTGAGGTAGTCGCCGCACGATTCGCACTTCAGTGCGTCCCACCTGGCCAGCGTGCCGCAACGGCCGCACTTTCGCATCTGGCCGCTGGCGAGCAGGTCCGCCGCCATTTTCACCTCGTCGGGTCGGACGAATGCGAGGATCCCGAACGCAACCACGGGAGTCAGCAGGACGCTGAGCAGGAAGTACTGCAGGAACGAGCGCTGCTTGGCGCGAGCCCAATATCCCGCAAGCAGCGCAAGGAGCAGCCAGATGAAGATGTACATGTGAACCCGTATCCGTTGATCTGCCGACTGATGTCAGGGTCGCCGCCGCGCGTCCCTCTGCAATCACCACAAGTCCCTGTCCGTGCCCGATTTGCGGCCCCGGCGCCAGGCGGCGATGCCGATCACGGCGATGATCAGCATCAGCCCCAGCCACTGGAAAGCAAGCAGCACTTCACACACCGTGTCGCCCCTGGGACGCGACGGCAGGCCGGACGAAGACGTCGTCCGTCATTCGATCCTTGATTGGTGATTCCATCACACCGACAGACACTGCAATGACGCGAGAGCGTCGTCCTCAGGGACGACGCAGCCATGTGCTTGAAGCACATCGTTTGAGTGCGCCTAAGCGCTGCAGGATCAGGTCAGGTTGGCTTGAGATAGAGCCAGTGAGGGGCGCTCAAGCGCAGCAACAGGCGGAGCGGGAAGAACACGAAGCACCGGAAAGCGTGGGCACAGCGCCGTGGCAAACTGCGATGCATGCGCTGGTAGCGCTGTCGCATCGAATTGCCGCGGTGACGAAGATTGATCATGGTGCGCACGGGTGACACGAATACACGCGGCCCTGTTGCTTGTCAATCGACTGGGGTGAGCGCCCTGTGGGCCGCCGGACACGATGATGGAGATGTGGCGAATGGAGGCGTCGCCCGGAATTGAACCGGGGTAAACGGTTTTGCAGACCGCTGCGTAACCACTCCGCCACGACGCCGGGCCGCACCAACAGTGCCTCGGATGCGCAGGATCCGGGACTTCTAAGCCCGGATCGGGCTGAAAAACTTGGAGCGGGAAAGGAGGCTCGAACTCCCGACCTCAACCTTGGCAAGGTTGCGCTCTACCAACTGAGCTATTCCCGCGTGGTCATCGAAAGCGCGGTATTTTAGGGCCGACCGCCGGACTGTCAAGGCTAAAGACGCGTCGATCTTTCAGATATCGACGCATGTCGTCAAAAGGTCTCGTGAAAACATCACGACAACGTGGCTGCACTCACCTGCTGCGCGACTGCATCAGGTCGGGCCACGCCGCCTGCAGGTAGATCACCATCGACCACAGCGTCAGCGCCGCTGCGCTAACCAGGCACAGCAATCCCAATTCGTAGGCCGGAATGAACCAGACGTCGCTGTGAAACAGCATCATCGACAGCCCGGTCATCTGGAAGATGGTTTTGAGCTTGCCGATCGACGACACCGCGACTTTGCCGCGAGCGCCGACTTCCGCCATCCATTCGCGCAACGCCGAGATCGTGATCTCGCGCCCGATGATCACCGCGGCGGTGACCGTGATCAGCAATCGCGGATCGAAATTCACCCAGCGAATCTGCAGCGGCTCGTGGCCGACGAGCAGGATCAGGGCCGTGGCCACCATGAGCTTGTCGGCGACGGGATCGAGGAATTCTCCCAGCGCCGAAATCTGCCCTAGCCTGCGGGCAAGATAGCCGTCGAGCGAATCCGTGATGGCCGCCAGGATGAAGACCGTCGCAGCCGAGGCCTTGGCCCACGGAAACGGCAGGTAGAACAGCACCACGACCAGCGGGATCATGACGATGCGTGCAACCGTGAGCACGTTGGCAATAGGAAACTTCACTCAATTTCCCGCATGCAGCGTGTCATAGATAGCCTGGGCGAGTTTGCGACTGATGCCGTGAACCTTTTCGAGATCGTCGATACCGGCGCGCGCAATACCCTGGAGCCCACCGAACTGGCGGAGCAATTCGCGGCGTTTACGTGGGCCGAGACCCGCAACGGTTTCCAGGATGGACTCTCTACGCGCCTTGGCGCGACGCAGCCGATGACCAGCGATCGCAAAGCGATGCGCCTCATCGCGAATTCTCTGGAGGAGATGCAAGGCGGGCGAATCAGGCGCCAGTATAAGTGGCACATCCTCGTGCGCCAAGAACAGACGCTCCTGGCCCGCGCGGCGGTCGACCCCTTTGGAGATGCCGACGATGGCGATACCGGTGATTTCGAACTCCGCCAGCACGCGCACCGCCTCCGCCAATTGCCCGGGACCGCCGTCGATCAACAGCAGGTCGGGCAGTGGCACTTCGCCCTTCTTGATGCGCGAATATCGCCGCGTCAGCGCCTGTCGCATGGCCCCGTAGTCGTCGCCCGGCTCTATGTTCTCGATATTGAAGCGGCGATAGTCGGCCTTGATCGCGCCTTCCGGGCCGAATACCACGCACGAAGCCACGGTGCGCTCGCCCATGGTGTGACTGATGTCGAAGCACTCGATGCGCGCGGGCGGCGCCGCCATCCGGAATACGTTGGCGATTCCTTGCAGCTGTTCGGTCGTCGTTGCCTCGGTGGCGCGACGCATCTGCAGGCCAACTTCGGCATTGGTGCGCGCCATCTCTAGCCAGCGGGCGCGCACTCCACGTACGCCATCGCGAATTTGCACGCTGCGCTCCATCTGCTGAGTCAATGTCGCCTCCAGCAAGTCGGCGTCTTCCACCGGTTCGTTGATGAGGATCTCGCTGGGCGCCTCGCGCCCCAGGTAGTACTGACCGAGGAACCCCGACAGCAGTTCGCCCGCCTCTGCCAGTCCGGCGCGCGGGAAGAAATTCGTCGTGCCGAGATTACGACCGCCGCGAATGAACACGATGGACACACAGTGGTCGCTGCCGTTGGAGACCAGCGCGACGGCATCGATGTCCTGCGTGGCGCTACGGGTGACGGACTGCGTCGAGTGGATGGCCTTGATCCCATGAATCTGGTCGCGCAATCGCGCGGCCCTCTCGAATTGCAATTCGCTCGCGGCCTGTTCCATGCGTTTGCCAAGATCCTCGAGCAGCTCCGCGCCCCGGCCTTCGAGCACCTTGATGGCATCGTTCACGTCCTGGCGATAGCTCTCCTCGCTGATGAGCGCCACGCAAGGACCGGAGCAACGCTTGATCTGGTGCTGCAGGCAGGGGCGCGAACGGTTGGAAAAAAAAGAATCGGTGCAAGGGCGCAGCAGGAATAATTTCTGTAGCAGCAGCAGGGTTTCTCGCGTGGCGCGCGCGTTCGGATAAGGACCGAAGAATTTACCGGGCAGCTTGCGGGTGCCGCGATAGAAGCTGATGCGCGGATAACCCTGGTCGGTGGAGATGTACAGGTAGGGAAAGCTCTTGTCGTCGCGCAGCGCCACGTTGTAGCGCGGCTTGTGACGTTTGATGAGATTGTATTCGAGCAGCAGCGCTTCGGTCTCGGAAGCGGTGACAGTCACTTCGACATTCGCGACCTGCGCAACCATCGCCATGGTCTTGGCAGTCTGCGCCTTGCCGACGAAGTAACTAGTCAGCCGGTTCTTGAGATTGCGGGCCTTGCCGACATACAGCACTTCCTCGCCCGCGCTCATCATCCGGTACACGCCCGGCCGCTGGCTGACGTTTTCGAGAAACCGCTTGGTGTCGAAAGTGGACATGCGAAGAAACGATCAGCGGGCTCGCAGCAGTGCCCGTGCGCGCCTGAAGACATTCGCGAACATTTCCGGAGTCAAACGCCGCGTCTGCGTGTTGTAGCGACTGCAGTGATACGAATCCAGCAGGATATGCGCTGACGGCAACACGTACTCGGCGGCGTGCGCGAACTTGTAGGACACCGGCTTGAGTTGCATCGCCTTCAATATGGCGGCATGCGCCACCGATCCAAGGGCCAGCAACACGGATTTCGGCGGCGTGCGCGCGATCTCGGCTTGCAGGTAGCGATTGCAGGTCTGCACTTCCGTGGGCAGCGGCTTGTTCTCCGGCGGCACGCACTTGACCGAGTTCGTCAACCGGCAGTCGAGCAGTCGCAGGCCATCGTCGGCCGAGACCGATTCAGGGCGATCGGCGAAGCCGAATTCGTGCAGCGTGCGATACAGAAGAATGCCGGCGTGATCGCCGGTGAACGGTCGCGCCGTGGCGTTCGCGCCGTGAAATCCTGGGGCGAGTCCGACGACGATGAGCCGAGCCTGGGGATCGCCGAAAGGCGGCACCGGCGCGCAATAGTACTGGGGATATTCCTTGCGTCCAGCTTCGAGGAACCTGGCGAGACGCGGACAGTCGGTGCAGGTCCGGTCGAACACGACGCCATCCGAAGGCCACAGCCCATCGGGGCGGACATGGAACTCGGCTTGCGGAAGGTGGGTGACGGTGCGTCGCGGGGCTACTTTCTTGCGGACTGTCGGGCTGGCCATCGCGATAGTTTAGTGGATCGCGGCGAGTCTTACTCCGAACCTTCCTCCCCCGGTCGCCCGCGACCGGGGGAGGAGATCAGAGTCAGCTCAATGCTTGTCGAACTGCTCTTCTTCCGTCGAACCCTTCATCGCCGTGGTCGATGACTGTCCGCCCGTCACCGTCTGCGTCACGTCGTCGAAGTAACCGGCGCCGACTTCGCGCTGATGCTTGGTCGCGGTGTAGCCGTTCTTTTCGGCAGCGAACTCCGCTTCCTGCAACTTCACGTATGCCGACATCTGGCTGTCCTTGTAGCCGCGCGCCAGTTCGAACATCGAGTAGTTCAGCGCGTGGAAACCGGCCAGCGTGATGAACTGGAACTTGTAGCCCATGGCGCCCAGCTCGCGCTGGAATTTCGCGATGGTGGTGTCGTCGAGCTTCTTCTTCCAGTTGAACGACGGCGAGCAGTTGTACGACAGCAGCTTGCCGGGGAACTGCTTGTGAATGCTTTCGGCGAAATGCTTGGCCTCGGTGAGATCCGGCTTGCCGGTTTCACACCAGATGAGATCGCAGTAAGGCGCGTATGACAGTCCGCGCGCGATGGCCTGGTCGAGACTTGCATCCACGTAGAAGAAGCCTTCACTGGTGCGTTCGCCCTTCTTGATGAACCGGTGATCGCGTTCATCGACATCGGAGGTGATCAGGTTGGCCGACTCAGCGTCGGTACGCGCGATCAGCACAGTCGGCACGCCGCAAACGTCGGCAGCGAGTCGAGCCGCAGCCAGCTTGCTGATCGCCTCTGCAGTCGGCACCAACACTTTGCCGCCCATGTGTCCGCACTTCTTCGCCGACGACAATTGATCTTCGAAGTGCACGCCGGCCGCGCCCGCGTCGATCATGCCCTTCATCAGTTCGAACGCATTCAGCACACCGCCAAATCCCGCTTCGGCATCGGCCACGATGGGCTTGAGCCAATCGACCGACTTATCGCCTTCCGCGTGATAGATCTGGTCGGCGCGCAGCAGCGTGTTGTTGATGCGACGAACCACTGCCGGCACAGAGTTAGCCGGATAGAGCGACTGGTCGGGGTACATCTCGCCCGACAGGTTCGCATCGCCGGCTACCTGCCAGCCTGAAAGGTAGATCGCATCGAGGCCGGCCTTCACCTGCTGCATGGCCTGGTTGCCGGTCAGTGCGCCCAGCGCATTCACGAACGGTTTTTCGTTCACGTATTTCCACAGCTTCTCGGCGCCGAGGCGCGCCAGCGAATACTCGATATGTACCGAGCCGCGCAGGCGCACGACATCTTCGGCTGAATAAGGGCGCTTGACGCTCTTCCAGCGTGCGTTGGTTTCCCATTCTTTGCGGAGCTGCTCGGCAGCGTTGGTGGTCATTGCTTGGAATCCTCGGATGGTCCGTTGTAGATCGGTACGACAATGGCCAGGCAGGCTTGGCCATTGTGCATCTTCGGGAAAGTCCCCAGCTCTTCCCGGGATGCAGAAACTGATTCCGGTGAGCAGCTTGCTGCCACCGCCGCGGCACCATATCTGGTTCGGTGGCGGCGGTAAAATATATGCAAGACCCCTGACCGATACTTGTAATATATGGCGATGGAACTGCGTCACCTGCGTTACTTCATTGCCGTCGCCGAGGAAGGTCACATAACGCGTGCCGCCGAAAGGCTCGGTATTCAACAGCCGCCGTTGAGCCTGCAGATCCGTTCGCTCGAGAAAGAGTTGAACGTGCAGCTGTTCAAGCGGCTGCCGCGCGGCGTCGAGTTGACCGATGCGGGCACGGCTTTTCTCGCACAGGCCCGGGCCATCCTCGATCAGGTGGAACGCGCGCTTGCGGCAACTCGTCGGACAGCGCTCGGAGAACAGGGTCGGGTAGCGGTTGGCTTCACCAGTTCCGCGCCATTTCACCCGTTCGTGCCGCGTGTCATCCGCAGCTTTCGGGAAATGTCGCCGCTCGTGACGCTGGTGCTGGAAGAAAGCGGCAGTAGCGAACTGGTCCAGGCGCTGCACAGCGAAGAGATCGACGCCGCCTTCATCCGTTCGCCGGTCGCCGACGTGGTGGACCTGGTGGTGCGTCCGATCCTGGAAGAAGAAATGCTGGTGGCCTTGCCTGCCGCTCATGCGCTCGCAAGTCTTCCCGACACCGGAGCCGCCAGTGCCCTGCCCCTCGCCGCGCTCGCCAATGAAACGTTCATTCTTTACAAGCGGCCGGGCGGCCCAGGCCTGTACGACACCATCATCACTGCGTGCCGCGGCGCCGGTTTCAGTCCGCGAATAGGACAGGAAGCGCCGCGTATCATCAGCACGCTGAACCTGGTGGCAGCGGGACTGGGCGTATCGATCGTGCCGGCGTCGCTGCGCAGATTGCAGATGGATGGCGTGGTTTATCGCCGGCTTGCGGACAATGCGTTGTTGCGTGCGCCCTTGATTCTGGCGTGCCGTCGCGGAGCAAACTCCGCTGCTGTACAACGCTTCATCGAACTGGTGCAGAGTAGCGCCGAACACGTCGACTCCGACAGTCCTTAGATAACAACTCCGGTTCCGCTGCGCCATGCCCCGTCAACGCTTGCTGTTGGTGAACAAACCGTTCCACATGCTCACGCAATTCACCAGCGAGGACGGTAAAGCCTCGCTGCAGGATGTGGTGACGGCGCCCGACATGTACCCCGCCGGTCGCCTCGACTACGACAGCGAAGGTTTGGTGCTGCTGACCAATTGGGGAGCCCTGCAGGCGCGACTCGCGGAGCCGCGCTTCAAGGTCGCGAAGACGTATTTCGTGCAGGTGGAAGGTGTGCCGGAGGAGTCCGCGATCGAACGCTTGCGCAGTGGGATCGAACTCAACGATGGCATGACGAGTCCGGCGCAGGCTTCGCTGGTGGACGAACCTGCATGGCTATGGCCGCGCGATCCACCGATCCGGTTTCGACGCGACATTCCCACGCGCTGGATGTCGCTGACGATTCGCGAAGGTCGCAATCGACAGGTGCGGCGGATGACTGCAGCTGTTGGCCATCCGACATTGCGATTGATTCGCTGGTCGGTGGGGCGATGGTCTCTCGACGGTATCGCGCCGGGCGGCTCGCGAGAGGCGGATCAGCATGAACTGCAGGAGTTCATGCGGGGCAAAGCGACGGTTTGATAGAAGAGCGGTCGCCCCTTATTTCCTCCCCCGGCAACCGGGGGAGGAAATAGGAAAGGACTACCGTCGCGCGGTCGAGTGCAATCCCGAAATCCGCATCGCCAGTTCCAGCGACTGCTCATAGTTCAGTCGCGGATCGACCTGCGACTTGTACGCTCGCGCCAGATCGGAGTCCGTCAGGCCCCGAGCGCCACCGGTACATTCGGTAACGTCTTCGCCCGTCAGCTCGAAGTGCACGCCGCCCAGCCAGGTGCCCATCTCGCGATGAATGCGGAACGAAGCTTCCAGCTCGGCGAGAATGTTGTCGAAGCGGCGCGTCTTGAGCCCCGAACTCGCTGTCTCGGTGTTGCCGTGCATGGGATCGCAGATCCACAGCACCGGGCTGCCGGTTTCGCGCACTGCCTTGATCAAAGGCGGCAGGCGCTTCTCGATTTCCTTCACGCCCATGCGATGGATCAGCACGATGCGTCCCGGCTCGTTCTTGGGATTGAGCGCGGCGAGCAGTCCCTGGACCCACTCGGCGCCCATCGACGGACCGATCTTGATGCCCATGGGATTGGAAATGCCGCGGAAGAATTCGACGTGCGCGCCATCCAACGCGGCGGTGCGCATTCCGATCCACGGCATGTGCGTCGACAGGTTGTACCAGCGCTGTTGTCGCTCGATGAAACGCGTCTGCGCCTGCTCGTACGGCAGCAACAGGCCCTCGTGGCTCGCGTAGAAATTCACCCGGTTGGTTTCGTGCAGCGGCGTGCGGCTGGTGGCTTCGAAGAAATCGAGCGCATCGGAGATCGAGTCGACGATCTTTTCGTACTCGGCCTTCAGCGGCGAATGGCGCACGAAATCCAGGTCCCAGTATTCGGGGTGATGCAGGTCCGCGAAACCGCCGTCGATCAGCGCGCGTACGAAGTTCAACGTGAGCGCCGCTCGCTCGTAGCCTCGCAGCAGCAGTTGCGGGTCGGCTTCGCGATCGGCCGCCGTGAAGCCGGGACGATTGACGATGTCGCCGCGGTAAGTCGGCAAAGTCACACCGTCGCGCGTTTCGGTGTCCGCGGAGCGCGGTTTGGCATACTGTCCAGCCATGCGCCCGATGCGCACCACCGGCTTTTTCATGCCATACAGGAGCACCAGGCTCATCTGCAGGAGGATCTTGAGCTTCTTGGCGATCTTGTCCGACTGGCAGTCCTCGAAGCTCTCGGCGCAATCGCCACCTTGCAGGACGAACTGCTCGCCGCGCTGGGCCGCCGCGATCTGCTCCTTGAGGGCCTCGATTTCCCACGAGACCACCAGGGGCGGCATGCGCGACAGCGCGCCGATGGCCTCGTCGAGCTCGGGCTTATTGGAGTAAACAGGCTGCTGGGATGCGGGTTTTCCCTGCCAACTCGCCGGATGCCATTCGATCAGGTGCGGATTGCGTGTCATAGGGTGCGGATCCTATCACTCGACCTCGCAGCGCAGAAGCACGGCGCCAGTGGTTTTAGCTATGAGCTGGATACAAGTTCGTCGATCGATTTACAGGCAGGACGGCGCCAGCCTTAAATAGCGCCGGTTTTCAGGAGCCCCTCATGCATAAAGTTCTGATTCTCGGCGCCGGCAAGATCGGTGCGTTGATTTCCGGCCTGCTGGCCGAGTCCGCGGAGTACCTGGTTCATCTCGCCGATGTGAGCGGAACTGCGGCGAATGCCGTGGTCGCCGCGCACGGACTACAAAATCTGCAGGCACACACGGTAGATGCCACCGATGCATCCGCCCTGGCAAAACAGTTGCGGGACTTTCCGGTCGACGCGGTGATTTCGAGCCTGCCCTACTACTGCAACGTCGCGGTTGCCGAAGCCGCGCGCAATGCCGGTATACATTACTTCGACCTCACCGAAGATGTGGAGGTCACGCGCGCCGTGCGTCGCATCTCCGAGGGCGCAGCCCAGGCTTACGTTCCCCAATGCGGCCTGGCCCCGGGTTTCATCTCGATTGCCGCCAATGAGTTGATCGGCCATTTCGCCGAACTGCGTACCGTCAAGCTGCGCGTCGGAGCACTGCCCCAGCATCCGAACAACGTGCTCAAGTATTCGCTCACCTGGTCCACCGAAGGTCTGATCAACGAATACGGCAATCCGTGCGAGGCCATCGTCGACGGTCGCCGCATCGAAGTCGCGCCGCTGGAAGGCCTTGAAGAGATCGAAATCGACGGCACGTTGTACGAGGCGTTCAACACGTCCGGCGGGCTCGGCTCGCTGGCGGAAACATACGGTGCCCGCAGCAACAACATGGACTACAAGACCATGCGTTATCCGGGTCACTGCGAGCAGATGCGGCTTTTGATGAACGATCTCAAGCTGAATCACGATCGCGGCACGCTCAAGCGCATTCTCGAAAACGCCGTGCCGCAGACATTGCAGGACGTGGTGGTGATCTACGTTGCCGTCACCGGCAAGCAGGACGGCGAACTGCGCGAAGAAAACTACGTCAACAAGGTTTATCCGCAGATGATTGCGGGACGACTCTGGTCCGCCATCCAGGTCACCACCGCCTCGGGCATCACCGCGGTGGTGGATCTCGTGTTGAACGGCAAGTATCGCGGCTTCGTGCGGCAGGAGGATTTCCGGCTGCTCGACGTACTGCAGAATCGCTTCGGCAAACATTACGTGGCCGGCGCCGGCAAAGAAATTTCCGCCAGCATGGTGGTCAGCGGCCAGTCGGGCCACCAACGCGCGGCGCGAGGCTGAATCATGCGTGCAATCCTTTCCGCCCTGGAACTCGAAGAACTGAACAGCGGCGCCTGGTCGGCGAATGGCGGCTGGTCGCAGGACGACACCGG